>DRKP01000098.1 GCA_011051715.1 Sedimenticola thiotaurini
GACCCGGACCACGTGGAGGCACTGCCGCCCCTGACCGTGGACGAGCCCACCGTCAGCATGACCTTCCAGGTCAACAACTCCCCGTTCGCCGGCCGCGAGGGCAGATACCTCACCTCGCGCCAGCTCAAGGAGCGACTGGAGCGGGAGTTGATCCACAACGTGGCCCTGCGGGTGGAGGAGGGCAACGATCCGGAGAAGTTCCGTGTCTCCGGTCGCGGCGAGCTGCACCTGTCGATCCTGCTGGAGAACATGCGCCGGGAGGGCTACGAGCTGGCGGTATCGCGGCCGGAGGTGATCTTCCGCGAGGTGGAGGGCGAGATCTGCGAGCCCTACGAGCAGCTCACGGTGGATGTCGAGGAGTCGCACCAGGGGGGGATCATGGAGGCCCTCGGTACCCGCAGGGGGACGCTGAAGGACATGATCCCCGACGGCCAGGGCCGGGTCCGGCTGGACTACGAGATCCCGTCCCGCGGCCTGATCGGCTTCCAGACCGAGTTCATGACCCTCACCTCCGGCACCGGGCTGATCTACCACGTCTTCGACCGCTATGGGCCGGCCCAGAGTGGCGGCATCGCGCCGCGCAACAATGGCGTGCTGATCTCCAACTCCACCGGCAAGGCCCTTGGCTACGCCCTGTTCAACCTGCAGGAGCGGGGGCGCCTGTTCATCCGCCATGGCGAGGAGGTATACGAGGGGCAGGTGATCGGCATCCACTCCCGCAACAACGACCTGACGGTGAATCCGCTGAAGGCGAAGCAGTTGACCAACATCCGCGCCGCCGGCAGCGACGAGAACATCCTGCTGAGTCCGCCGGTGGTGTTCTCCCTGGAGCAGGCACTGGAGTTCATCGAGGACGACGAGCTGGTGGAGATCACGCCGGCGGCGATCCGCATCCGCAAGCGCCACCTGAAGGAGAACGAGCGCAAGCGCGCGGCCCGGCCCTCCCAGCAGGGCTGAACGAAGCCGCCATTCCCGGAGAGTTCCGTCGGTCCAGGAATCCGCCATTCCGACCAGCGCCGGTGCGCTGGGGATAAATCCCCTGGCTTCCGGCCTGTGCCTGAGTGGCGGGAGGGGGGGCTGGTCGGAAACTCCTCGGGGGATCCGGCGGTCGCCCCGTTCGTTCGCGGCGAGGGGCCGCTCCTGCCGGTGAGAGGGCTGCAGGAGCGCCGTCCCCGGCGCGAAGGGACTCCATAATGAAAAAAAGCGGGAGCTGTTTGGGCGCCCCCGGGTCTTCGGAAACAGATCCGCGGGGAATTAAAAAACCCCGACTGCGGTCCGTGCTGTCGGGGTCATGTCGCCGGGCTTGGTTGGCAAAGGGTATACGTCCCTGTAATCATCCGTGGCAGCTGTTCCAGATTCCGTGGACTTCCTTGGTGGCGACGGTTATAAGTCTACATGCTGGTGGCTGAAAAACTGTGAGCGGCGTCTTTTCGGCTTGTAAGGAAAATCTGAAAACGGATTAGGGTATTCCCGTATACAGGCCGACTACCGCGGCGGAACGGCCTTTGTGCGGCGCAGCGTTGGGAGTGAGGGGTGAGGAGTCGGAAGTGCGAATCGGGTCGATGAACCTCAGTGACTGGCGCGGATCACCAGGTCCCTGCTCCTCGGCCCTCGGCCCTCGGCCCTCGGTCCTGTCGTTTCGGCCCTCGGCCCTCTTTCTCCCATGATCGGTCTGCTGCAGCGGGTCGCCGGCGCCGGTGTGGTGGTGGACGGCGAGGAGATCGCGGCCATCCGGCGTGGTCTGCTGGTGCTGGTGGGGGTGCAGCGGGGTGACGACGAGGCGCGGGCGGAGCGGCTGCTGGAGCGGCTGCTGGGGTATCGTGTCTTTCCCGACGACGCTGGCCGCATGAACCGGAGCCTTAGCGAGATCGGCGGCGGCCTGCTGCTGGTCCCCCAGTTCACCCTGGCGGCGGATACACGCAAGGGGACCCGGCCCGGGTTCTCCCGGGCGGCGGCCCCGGAGGAGGGGCGCCGGCTGTTCGACCATCTCTGCCGCTGCGCCCGCGAACACCATCCCCAGGTGGCCCAGGGGCGCTTCGGTGCGGATATGCAGGTCTCCCTGGTCAACGACGGCCCTGTCACCTTCTGGCTCGAGACCTGAGCCCCGCGGCGCCGGTGGTCGTCCGGCGGAACCTGCATTTGTCCGGCGGATCGCTTAGAATGCGCCTGTCCCGGCCGCCGCTGGCGGCCCGTCGAACCATCACCCTGGCCGGGAGGCCGTTTCATGCAGCGCAAGGCGGAGATCGAACGCACGACCCTGGAGACCCGGGTGCGGGTGGCCCTCGACCTGGACGGCAGCGGCCGTTCCGAGCTGGAGACCGGCCTGCCGTTCCTGGATCACATGCTCGACCAAGTGGCCCGCCACGGCATGATCGATCTGGAGATCCACGCCCGGGGTGACCTGCACATCGACGGACACCACACCACCGAGGACATCGGCATCACCCTGGGTCAGGCGATGGCCCGTGCCCTGGGGGAGAAGACCGGCATCCGCCGCTACGGCCACGCCTACGTGCCGCTGGACGAGGCCCTGTCGCGGGTGGTGATCGACTTCTCCGGGAGACCGGGGCTGGTGTTCGACGTCGATTTTCCGCGTGCCCGCATCGGCGACTTCGACACCGAACTGTTCCACGAATTCTTCCAGGGATTCGTCAACCATGCCGGCGTCACCCTGCATGCCGACTGCCTGCGGGGTCGCAACGCCCACCACATCGCCGAGACCCTGTTCAAGGCCTTCGGCCGGGCCCTGCGCATGGCACTGGAGGCCGACCCGAGGATGGAGGGTATCCTCCCCTCCACCAAGGGTTCGCTCTGAACCAGGACCGGTCCGGAGATTTCCGTCATGTCCAGAACCATCGCGGTGATCGACTACGGCATGGGCAACCTGCGCTCCGTCTCCAAGGCGGTGGAACACGTCGCCGATCCCGGCGACCGGGTCCTGGTCACCGATGACCCGGGCCAGATCCTGGCCGCGGACCGGGTGCTGTTCCCGGGCCAGGGGGCGGCACGCGACTGCATGGCCGCCATCTCCGACCACCACCTCAACCAGGCGGTGCGGGAGGCGCTGGAGAGCAAGCCCTTCTTCGGCATCTGCATGGGTCTGCAGGTGCTGATGAGCCACAGCGAGGAGAACGGTGGCACCGACCTGCTGGATCTGATTCCCGGCCAGGTGAGGCGTTTTCCTGAGGTGAGGGACGAGCGCGGCCGGCTGCTGAAGATCCCGCAGATGGGCTGGAACCGGGTGCGGCAGCGCCCCCACCCGATGTGGCGTGGAATCCCCGACGAGAGCCGCTTCTACTTCGTCCACTCCTACTACGTGCAGCCGGACGACGAGGGACTGGTGGTGGGGATCACCGACTACGCGGTCACCTTTGCCAGCGTGCTGGCCCGTGACAACCTGTTCGCCACCCAGTTCCACCCGGAGAAGAGCGCGGCGGCGGGGCTGCGGCTGCTGCGGAATTTTCTCGACTGGGACATCTGAACATGCCGGAGCCGGCCGGGCCATTGCCTGCCCCCGCCTCCCCAAGCTGACGAGGAGCTAGACGTGCTGTTGATCCCCGCGATCGATCTGAAGGATGGCCGCTGCGTGCGCCTGCGCCAGGGGCGGATGGAGGACGAGACCGTCTTCTCCGACGACCCGGTGGAGATGGCCGGCCGCTGGGTTGCCGCGGGCGCCCGCCGCCTGCACCTGGTGGACCTGAACGGCGCCTTCGCCGGTGAGCCGGTCAACGGCGACGTCATCCGCGCCATCGCCGCCGCCTTTCCCGACCTGCCGATCCAGGTGGGGGGCGGCATCCGCGATGAACGTACCATCGGCGCCTACCTGGAGGCGGGGGTCGACTTCGCCATCGTCGGCACCCAGGCGGTGAAGCGGCCGGAGTTCGTCGGCGAGGCGTGCCGCGCCTTCCCCGGCCACCTCATCGTCGGCCTGGACGCCAAGGACGGGATGGTGGCCATCGACGGCTGGGCCACGGTGACCGAGCACCGGGTCACCGATCTTGCGCGGCGCTTCGAGCAGGACGGGGTGAGCGCCATCGTCTATACCGATATCGGCCGTGACGGCATGCTGACCGGCCCCAATGTGGAGGCCACCGCCGCCCTGGCCCGGGCGATCGACATCCCGGTGATCGCATCCGGCGGCATCACCGGCATCGACGACATCCGCGCCCTGTGCCAGGTGGCCGACGCCGGCATCACCGGTGCCATCACCGGCCGCGCCATCTACGAGGGCACCCTCGATTTCGCCGAGGGCCAGCGACTGGCGGATGAGCTGGACAGTTGAATCAACGGCCAACGGAATCCACCCCATGCTAGCCAAACGCATCATTCCCTGTCTCGACGTCGACGCCGGCCGCGTGGTCAAGGGGGTACGCTTCGTCGATATCCGCGACGCCGGCGACCCGGTGGAGGTGGCGCGGCGCTACAACGAGGAGGGGGCGGACGAGATCACCTTCCTCGACATCACTGCCAGCTCCGACGACCGCGAGACCATGGTCCACGTGGTGGAGCAGGTGGCCTCCGAGGTGTTCATTCCGCTCACTGTCGGTGGCGGTATCCGCACCGTCGACGATGTACGGCGCATGCTCAACGCCGGCGCGGACAAGGTGGCGATCAACACCGCCGCCGTGTTCGATCCGGAGTTCGTGCGCGAAGCCTCCGGCCGCTTCGGCTCCCAGTGCATCGTGGTGGCGATCGATGCCAAGCAGGTGAGCGGGGAGGGCGAACCGCCGCGGTGGGAGATCTTCACCCATGGTGGACGCAAGCCCACCGGCCTGGATGCAGTGGACTGGGCCCGGCGCATGGCCGACTACGGCGCCGGCGAGATCCTGCTCACCAGCATGGACCGGGATGGCACCAAGATCGGCTTCGACCTGGCCCTCACCCGCACCATCGCCGAGGCGGTGACCATCCCGGTGATCGCCTCGGGCGGTGTCGGCAACCTGCAACACCTGGTCGACGGTGTGGTCGAAGGAGAGGCGGATGCGGTGCTGGCGGCCAGCATCTTCCACTTCGCCGAGTACAGCATCGGCGAGGCCAAGCGCTACATGGCCGAGCGCGGCGTGGAGGTGCGGCTGTGAACGATGTGCTGGAGCGGCTGGCCCAGGTGCTGGAGGCGCGCAAGCAGGCGGACCCCGACGACTCCTATGTCGCCTCGCTCTACCACAAGGGCCTGGACTCGATCCTGAAGAAGATCGGCGAGGAGGCCACCGAGACGGTGATGGCGGCCAAGGACGGGGAGCCGGACAGGATCGTCTACGAGGTGGCCGATCTCTGGTTCCACACCCTGGTGCTGCTGGCCCGCGAGGGGCTGGGCCCGGAACGGGTGCTGGCGGAGCTGGAGCGGCGCTTCGGCCTCTCCGGCCTGGAGGAGAAGGCGTCCAGGTAGGCCGCCGCGCGGCGGCGCGCCCGCCCCTGCGCGGTTACCGGTTTTGCTGTATCATCGGACGTCCGCGCCGGAAGCGGAATCCGGGCGCGCACGGGATTCCACGCAGCCCGCCGCCGGAGCGTCAGGCGGGCCGTCACAGACAGTTTCACTCTGGAGAAGAACATGGGTATCGGTGGCATCAGTATCTGGCAGTTGTTGATCATCCTGGTGATCGTGTTGCTGCTGTTCGGGACCAAGCGGTTGAAGAACATCGGCTCCGACCTGGGCAGCGCGGTGAAGGGCTTCAAGGGCGCTATGAAGGATGGCGAGAAGGAGGCCGACCAGCAGAAACTGGAGAAGGCCGACGAGGAGGGTGTCATCGAGGGAGAGGTGACCAAGAAGGAAGAGGAGAAGTCCTGAATCCGTCCCCGCGGTATCCCGCCCGCCGTCTTCTGACCCGCTAGAACCATGTTCGATATCGGATTCTGGGAGCTGATGCTGATCGGCCTGGTGGCCCTGCTGGTGGTGGGGCCGGAACGGTTGCCGAAGCTCGCCTATACCGCCGGCAAGTGGCTGGGCAAGGGCCGCAGCATGCTCAACGCCGTCAAGAGCGAGATCGACAAGGAGATCAAGGCGGAGGAGCTGAAGCAGATCCTGGAGAAGCAGAAGCAGCAGCTCAACCCCCTGGAGGATGTGATCGAGGAGACCACATCCGCCGTGCGCGAGCTCAAGGACGAGGCCGGCCAGGCCCTCGCCGAAGGGCGCCAGAAGCTCGGTTCCGAGGACGAATCCCATCCCCGCTTTGGCGACAGCACCCCGGCGCCCGCCGATCACAGCGATGACGACCAGCAGCGACCCGTCTGACACCCCGCTGAAGGAACAGCCCTTCGTCTCCCACCTGCTGGAGCTGCGCGACCGGCTGCTGCGGGCGGTGATCGCGGTGGGGATCGTGTTCGTCGCCCTGTTTCCGTTCGCCAACGACATCTACGTCTGGGTGGCGGAGCCGCTGATGCGGGCGCTGCCGGAAGGCACCAGCATGATCGCCACCGGCGTCGCCTCGCCGTTTCTCACCCCGTTCAAGCTGACCCTGATGGCGGCCATCATCCTGGCCATGCCCTATATCCTCTACCAGCTCTGGGCCTTCATCGCCCCCGGCCTCTACAAACACGAGAAGAAACTGGTGGTTCCGCTGGTGATCTCCAGCACCCTGCTGTTCTATCTCGGCATGCTGTTCGCCTACTTCGTGGTCTTTCCGCTGGTGTTCGCCTTCCTCACCGGCACCGCCCCGGAAGGAGTGGAGGTGGCCACCGACATCAGCAACTATCTCGATTTCATTCTCACCCTCTTCTTCGCCTTCGGCATGGCATTCGAGATGCCCATCGCCACCATCATCCTGGTCTGGATGGGGGTGACCACCCCGGAAAAGCTGACCTCGAAGCGCCCCTACATCATCGTCGGGGTGTTCGCCCTGGGCATGCTGCTGACCCCGCCGGACGTCATCTCCCAGACCCTGCTGGCGGTACCGATGTGGATCCTGTTCGAGCTGGGGGTGCTGTTCTCCCGCTTCTTCGTCCGCAACAAGGAGGAAGGGGAGACGGAGACTGCATCGGGCGAACTGGTGGTGGCGGCCGCTGCGGCGGGGGGCGCGGGCGAGCGCCAGCCCCCGCCATCGCCACCGCCCGCGGAGGAGGTGATCGGCGGTTTCGACGGCGATCCGTCCCCCGGCGCCGATGAGCCGCTGGATCCGGACCGTTTCGTGCCCCTGACCGAGGAGGAGCTGGACGCGGAGCTGGACCTGATCGAGGCTGAGGAGGAGGACGACGACGAGGCCGGGGAGCCGCAGGCGGATGCCGATCCGGTGGAGCAGAAACTGCGCCGGGTCCAGATCCTGCGTGACCAGGGCAACGTCCAGGGTGCCCGGGAGCTGTTGTACCAGGTCCTCAGCGAAGGGGACGGGGATCAGGTGAAGGTGGCGCGTAACATCCTCCAGCAGCTGGACGAGGTGGAGGGGCCCTGAGGAGCCGCCGTCCCGTTCCGCTCCGGTGAGCGGAACGGGGACCGCCTCCCCCCGCTGGGCCGCGAGTGCAGCCGGTAAACGTTTTCCCGCCGCCAGGGTCCAACCTGCAGGCGCCGCTCTCCCGGCCTGCGACCCTGTTCCACGGAGGAAGACCATGTCCCGCATCCTGCTGTTCCTGCTCTGCCTCGCCATCGTCCCCGCCTCCGGAGCGGAACCGGTCAACCAGCTGAAAGGCCATCCCTCCCCCTATCTGGCCATGCACGGCGACGATCCGGTGCAGTGGCAGCGCTGGGGACCGGAGGCGCTGGAGCGGGCGCGCAGGGAGAACAAGCTGCTGTACATCTCCAGTGGCTACTTCGCCTGCCACTGGTGCCACGTAATGCAGCGCGAGAGCTACCGTGACGCCGCTGTGGCGGATCTGCTCAACCGTTTCTTCGTCCCGGTCAAGGTGGACCGGGAGCTGCAGCCGGCCCTGGATGCCCACCTGGTCGGGTTCGTGGAGCGGACCCGGGGCCAGGCAGGCTGGCCCCTCAACGTGTTCCTGACCCCGGAGGGTTACCCCCTGGTCGGCCTCACCTACGCCCCGCGCGACCGCTTCCTGCAGCTGCTGCAGCGGCTGCAGCTGCTGTGGCAGGCGAAGGCGGACGAGCTGAAGCGGACGGCGCGGGAGGCGGCAGGCGCCCTCGGCCGGGAGCCGCCGGAGGCGACTCCCCTGGACCGGGTCGACGGCGAACTGCTGCAGGACCGGCTGGTCACCGCCGCCCTGGCGCTGGGCGACGACCTGGAAGGGGGCTTCGGCCGGCAGAGCCGTTTCCCCATGGCGCCCCAGTGGTCGGTGCTGCTGCAGCGCCAGCAGGCGCGGCCCAACCGAGCCCTGGGCCACCTGATCGTACTCACCCTGGACCAGATGGCGGGGCAGGGGATGCGCGACCACCTGGGCGGCGGCTTCTTCCGCTACACCATCGATCCCTCCTGGCAGGTGCCCCACTACGAGAAGATGCTCTACAGCCAGGCGCTGTTGAGCAGGCTCTATCTGCAGGCCGCCGAAGTGCTGCAGAAACCCCGCTACCGCGAGGTGGCCCGGGACACCCTCGACTTCGCCCTGGGTGAACTGCGTGGTGACGGTGGCGGCTTCATCGCCAGCCTGTCGGCGGTGGACCCGGACAACCGGGAGGGCGGCGGCTACCTCTGGACCGAAGCGCAGCTGACTGCCGTGCTGGAGGGAGAGGAGCTGGAATTTGCGCGCCGGCGCTGGCGGCTGCAGGGTCCCCCCAACACCGGGGATGGCTGGCTGCCGGTGGATCACGAGTCGCTGGAGGATCTCGTCGAAGGACTCGAAAGGCCGGTCGCGGAGCTGCAGCGGCTGGAGCGGCAGGTTCGCCGGAAACTGCTGCAGGCCCGGGCCCCACGCGCCCACCCGCGCGACACCAAGCAGCTGGCGGCCTGGAACGGCCTGATGCTGAGCGCCCTGGTGGACGGGGCGCAGCGACTCGGAGAGCCGCGTTACCGCGACGCCGCCCGTGGGGTGCGTGATTTTCTGGTCGAGCGGTTGTGGGACGGTGAACGCCTGTACCGCGCCCGGGACGGGGGCCGGGCCATCGGCCAGGCGGCGCTGGAGGACTATGTCTACGTCGCCCGCGGTCTGCGCGACTGGGCGGGATACAGTGGGTCGAAGGCGGACCGGGAGCTGGCCCGGCAGCTGATGAAACGGGCCTGGCAGCTGTTCTTCGCCGCCGACGGCTGGCGCCGGAGCGATGACCTGCTGATCCCCGGCCTGGCGCCGGAGCCCGCCCTCAGCGACGGTCCGCTGCCGTCACCGGCGGCGATGCTGATCGCCATGAGCCGGGAGGAGGGCCTGGGAGAGAGGCCCCGGCGTGCCCTGGAGATCAGCTACCGGACGGTACTGGAGAACGGCATCTGGTACGCCACCCAGGCGGAGCAGCTGATCGAGGCCGCGGCCGGCGGACGACGGCAGCGGGATGCCGGTCGGGAGGTGTCGGCGGCAGCCGAGTGAACGGGGAGCGCGATCGGGGGGTGGCTGGCGCGAGGCCCTGTCCCGGCGGGTATGCGGTGGTGGGGTAGCAGCTGCGCCGGGGGAGCGATGCCGGGGTGTTCGCGCGGGGGCGCCGTTCCCACGGGGGCGGGTTTCACCCGCGCGGGTGGAAACGAGGGGGGCACGGCCTCATTTCGGTGCCGGTTTCAGCCCCGGTCCTTTCCCGGGACGTCCCGGCGGTTTCTGCCCCGGCGGCCGGTGACCCGGTGGTCTCTGGCCGGGTGGCCTTCCCGGAGGGGGCGGATACCAGGGACGGCCGCCGTACCAGGGCACGCGGTCGTCTCTCTCCTCCAGCTCGCGCAGCCGGCGTTCGTACTCCTCCAGCTCCATCTCCTGCTGTCGTCGCCGGGACTGTTCCAGGCGCTCGCCCTCCAGCCGGATGCGCTGGTCCGCCAGCTCGTTGGCCTGCTGCCGGATCCGCTGCTGCCGCTCCTGCGCCTCCTCCAGCGCCTCGTCGCTCGGTCCGCCCGGTACCTCGATCGCCTCGGCCGGGCGGCCGGCCGGTGGCTCCTGGCCGTAGTGCACGATGCCGTCGTCGTCCAGCCAGCGGTAGACGGTCTGCTCCGCCGCTGGCGACCCTGCCGCTCCTGCCAGCAGCAGGAGCCCCAGCAGGGGTGGTGTGACGGCGGCCGGCATCAGCGCCCGTCCGGCTCTCCGTGGCGACGGCGCATCCGGGTGCCGTGCAGCAGGGAGAGGCTGATCTCCTCCGGCGCCAGCTCCGCCGGGAAGTAGGCGCCGGAGATCTTTGCTCCGGCGATGCTGGCACCCTCGAGCCGGGCGCCGGAGAGGTCCACTCCGCGCAGATCGGCCTGGCGCAGGTAGCAGTCGCGCAGGTCCAGCCCGTCGGCGTCCAGACCGCGCAGGTCCAGGCCGCTCAGGTCGGTCCCCCGCAGGTCGCAGGCGTCCCCCGCCTCCCGGCGCAGGTTGAATACCCCGGTCTGCCCCTCCCGCAACAGCTGGTAGAGAGGGTCGTCGATGATCTTCGGCGTGGTCATGACTGTCTCCGTGGCCGCGTTTCCGTGGTTGCAGAGAGTATGACCCAAAACGGGGGCAATGGGAGGGGCAAACGAACAGGCCCCGCCGGGGCGGGGCCTGGGAAGGGCCAAACGGCCGCCGCCTCAGCGGTTGGTGCGACGCCGGAACCAGCCGATGCCGGCCAGGCCGAGCCCGATCAGGGCCATCGGGCCGGGCTCGGGGACCGAGGTGGTGATCACCGTGATCTCGGTGCGGGCGAGGGGGGCCCGGCTTTCGGGACCTATTGCCTCGATGTAGAACTTGTACTCTCCCGCCACGGTCGGATCGAAGCTGACGCCGTTGATCCGGTTCAGCAGGCCCGGGTTCCAGGAGTTCTGGGCCACGCTCATCGTGCCGAGATAGGAGGCATACTGGTCCAGGCCGGCCTGGGTCAGGCAGGCCGCGCTGGAGACTTCGACGCCTCCACCCGCCCCGGTGCTGTTGGTGCCGAAGGAGGTGTCGGTGCAGCGATCGCCGGGATCGAGCTGGGTCAGATTGATGGCGTCCCCGGTGACCCAGTTCTCCACCCCCGCGGTGGGATCGATGTCGACCCCGAAGACATAGGTCAGTTGATTCAGGACCTGCTGCGAATCGGTGCCGAGGCCCACGTTCACCGACCAGTCGACGTTCCACTCGGCGAGGAGTTTTCTGAAGGGATCGCCGGGAAAGGCGCTGCGTGCACGGTAGGTATAGCTTCCATCGCCGTTGCTGTTGACGGTGTTGGTCGGATTGCCGTCTTCGTCGTAGCGCAGCCGGGCGCGCAGCCCGAGCTCGATCTTGCTGGTGCGGTCGACGGTGAAACCGCCGTTGGCGATGCCGCTGCCCATGATGACGGCGGGAGTGACATCCCGGTCAAACAAGAGTGTTTGGGCGCCGGCCAGGGCCGGGGTCAGGGTGGCCACCAGCACGGCGGTGGTGGTGATCTGTCGCAGGTTGTTCCGGTACATGGTTCTTGTTGACTCCTCAAATTCAGTGGTTGCAGGCTCCATGCCGGCGATTGCGGTTCGGAAACGGATATGCTGACCCTGTCGCAAGCACGAACCGGGCCATATCTTGTATCCTATTGATTGATAAATAGAACAACGCGCTCCTCGCGGGTGGTTGGCGCCCGGGTGTAAAGAAATCTGACGGTTTTCCCGGACTGGCGGCGTCAGCCGTCCCCTGGTGACGCGGGGGCACGGGTGACCGCCAGATAGATGGCGGCGAGGACGATGGCGGCGCCAACCAGGTCGGCGGCCGTGGTGGGGCGGTCGAACAGCAGCATGTCCCAGAGGAAGGCCAGTGCCGGCTGCAGCAGGATCAGGATCCCGGCCACCGACAGGGGCAGGCCGGGCAGGCCGCGGGCTATCAGGTACCAGCCCAGGGCCTGGCACAGCACCCCGTAGGCCAGCAGCCAGGTGAAGGTGAGAGGATCGGGGATGGCGAAGCTCTCGCCGGAGAGGGGGACGGCGCCGGCCAGGAACAGGGTGGTCCACAGGGCCACCAGGGCCATGTTCATCACCTGGTGGCGTGACTCGGGCCGGCGCTGCAGGCGGCGCAGGGTGATGATGAAGGCGGCGTAGAACAGGGCGGTGGCGAGGCCGAACAGGACCCCTGAGCGCCACTGGCCGCCAAGGGCACTCCAGCCCGGCCCCACCAGCAGCAGCAGGCCGCCCAGGGCCAGGGTCACCGCCAGCAGCACCCGTGGCGTGATGCGCTCGTGCAGGAACAGGGCGCCGACGCCGACCATCACGAACACCTGGAAGTTGCCCAGCACCGTGGCCAGCCCCGGCCCCACCCCCTGGATGCTGCGGTGCCAGACGCTCAGGTCACCGGCGAACAGCAACCCCGCCAGCAGCGCCAGGCCCAGGCTGCGCCGGTCCGGCCGCAGGCGCCCGCCCAGCAGGGGAAGCACCAGCAGCAGGGTCAGGGCGCCGAACAGCATGCGATAGAAACCGGCGCTGGTGGGGCCGACCTGGGCCAGCCGGACGAATACCGAGGAGAAGCTGATGGCGACGGCCCCGAGGGTGACCTGCAGCGGCGGGATCAGGCTGGCTCGGGTAATGATCGTTGGCAATGGCGGGCTCCCCCGGGGTGGCGTGGGACGGGAATGGATGGCGCCGGTTGCTGCGACCGAACGGGCAGGGGTGGCGCATCGCCGCGGATCGGCCGGTCCGGCGACCATCCCCGGCTCCGCGCACCATGGGGATGAATTCGAATTTCCGTAGGGTATTGGAATCGGCCAGGGCGCACAACGACTGGGGGCCATGGCCGGCCCGGCCGCCATTTTCACTCCTCACCGGGACGGGCGGTAACCGGTCAGCTCCAGGTAGCCGCGTCCCAGCGGCGTGCCGTCGACCTCGTCGATCACCTCCACCGCCCCTTCCCAGTAGCGGATGCTGAGGCGCATCTCCTGGTCCCGCAGCAGGGGGCGGATACGCCAGCCGTGCGGCTCTCCCGCCAGCTGCAGCCGCCATTCCACCGGGTAGCCGCGCCAGCGGGCCAGGGGGGTGAGACGGACCTGGTCCGGCCCCAGTCGTCTGATCAACCCGTCGCCGTCGCTGAGGGAGCCGCCGCTGTGGGGATCGGTGCCACCCCCCCTGCGCCGGAGCCGGTAGAACATCAGGTTGCGCCCGTCCCGCAGCTGCAGGGAGAACCAGTCCCAGCCGGCTTGCTGCGGCTCCAGGGCGCTGCTGCTCCACTCCCGGTCCAGCCAGGCCAGGCCGGTCACGGTGATCCCCCTCTCTCCCTGCCGGATCCTTCCCTCCACCTGCAGCCGGGGAATGGAGTAGTAGTAGGAGGCATTGCCCGGCGCCGCACCCTTGCGGCTGAGGCCGCGGTCCCCCTGCAGCACCACCGGGCTGGCCGGCCGCAGCCTCAGATCCAGGGTGAAGCCGCGGGCGGGCAGCTGCAGCCGCCACTCCCCCTCCATGCCGTCGGCGCCCAGGCGCCAGTCGTCCAGCCACACCCGGAACGGTCCGGCCCGGGCCCCCGCCAGGCCCGGGCCCTCGCGGCTGAAGCGTTCGTCCGCCAGGTGTTCCCCCTGCGCCGGGTCGCTGAGGGCGGCATGGGCCATCCAGACCTGGTTGCCGCGCCAGGCCGAGTCGCCGGTGACCGGGCCGGGTGCCAGGGCGAAGCGGAAGAAGGTGGCCTGAAAGCCGTACTCCCGCCCGTCGGCGCCCCGCAGGTTGCCGGTCAGGTACCACCACTCGCTGCGGAAGCCGGGGTGGGGGCCGTGGTCGGCCGGGAAGCGGAAGGGGCGGACTGCGGTGGCCCGGGCGAAGCCCCCGGCACCCTGTTCTCCCAGCAGGGCGGCGATGGTGAAGCGGGGCGGCGGGGGCGGGGCGCCGCGCTCACAGGCGCCGAGAAGCAGCAGGCCGGACGCCAGGAACGCCCCCATTGCGATGTGCCATCCTCTCCCGACCATTGCCTTCACTCCTCCCTCAGGGCGCGGGCCGGCCGCACCCGGGCCATGCGCCAGGCCGGGTAGAGCCCCGCCAGCAGGGCGGCGCCGACGGCCAGCAGCAGGGTCTCCCCCAGGGCGCCGGCGGGCAACCGGACGAAGATGGTCCAGCCGAAGGCGCGCCGGTTGATCACCTCGATCAGCAGGTCCGACATCAGCCAGCCCAGGGGCAGGGCGAACAGTCCGGCATAGAGCCCCATCAGACCGGTCTGCAGCAGCACCAGCCGGACCAGCTGGCCACGGGTCAGACCGGTGGCGCGCAGCAGCGCCAGCTCGCGGCCGCGCTCCAGCTGCAGCGCCATCAGGGCGCTGAGCACACCGACGAAGGCGACCCCGATGGCCAGCAGGCGCAGCACCCGGGTGATGGCGAAGGTGCGGTCGAACACCGCCAGGGAGCGCTCCCGGATCTCCCGGTTGGAGCGGATCTCGAGGCCGTCCATGCGGTTGCCCAGGAGCCGCGTCAGCGCCGCTTCCGCCGCCGCCGTCTCCACCCCCGGGCGCAGGTAGATGCCGATGGTGGAGATCCCGGGATCGTGCCAGAGCCGGGCGTAGCGGGAGCGCACCAGGCTGACCAGCCCCCGGTCGGAGCCGTAGTCGTAGAAGATGCCGCCGATGGGCAGGGAGAGTTCGCCTTCGTCGGTCTGCAGCCGCAGCCGGTCGCCGGTGCGCAGCCGGTGGCGGTAGGCGAAGGGTTCGGACACCAGCAGCAGCTCGCCGCGGGTGTAGCGCGGCCACAGTCGCGGCAGTGGCGGCGCGGCGAAACGGAACCCCCTGGAACTGCGCGTGGCCGGTTCCAGGGCCAGCAGCTCCACCGTCCCCCGGTCGGTATGGATGTGGGCGTGCCGGCCGGCGCTGGTCTCCGCCACCTGGGGCAGGGATTCGACCAGCTCGCGCACCCCGGGCGGCAGGGCGTCGGCGCCAGCGGCCTGGCGGATGTAGAGATCGCCGCGCAGGGTGTAGCCGAGCCAGTCGGCCACGGTGGCACGGAAGCTGCCGATCATGATGCCCACGCCCAGGGTCGCCGCCACCGCCACGCTGAGGGCGGCGATGGCCGGGGCGGTGCGGCTCAGGTTGGCGGCGATGCCGCGCAGGGCGAGCCGCGGCAGCAGGCCGCCCCGGCCGGCCAGCGGAGCGGTGACACGGTCCAGGCCCGCCAGCGCCGGCGGCAGCAGCAGGGCGTAGCCGAGGATGAGGAGAAACAGCCCGGCCAGCCCCCCGGCCAGGCCGCTGTCGGTGCCGGCCAGCAGCCAGCCGAGCAGCAGTCCGGCGGCGCCGGCGCCGGCCAGCCAGGGCAGGCCGCGGCGCAGCCGCGACTCCAGCCGGGAGCGGCGCAGGGCCTCGGCCGGGCGGGTGCGGGCCGCCTCCAGGGCCGGGATCAGGGCCGAAAGCAGGGTGACGCCGAGGCCGATCGCCCATCCCTTCGCCAGCAGGGCCGGTTCCAGCGCCAGCCGGGTGGCGGTCAGCACGAAGTAGAGATCGTTGATGGTGCGGGTGACCAGCGCCAGCAGGGAGCGGGCGACCAGGATCCCCAGCCCGGTGCCCAGCAGGGCACCCACCACCCCCAGCAGCAGCGCCTCCGTCAGCAGCAGCCGGAACAGCTCCCGCCGGGTGACGCCGAGTGCCCGCAGGGTACCCAGCAGGCGACGCCGGCGCAGCACCGAGAAGGTCATGGTGTTGTAGATCAGGAAGGCCCCGACCAGGATGGCCAGCAGGCTCATGGCGGTGAGATTGGTCTGGAACGCGGCCACCATCTCCTCCAGCACCCGGGTGCGGCTGGCGGAGGTCTCCAGCCGCAGCCCGGGGGGCAGTTGCCGGGCCAGCGTATCGGCCTGGCCAGGCTCCAGGATCAGGTCGATGCGGTCCAGCCTGCCGTTGCGCCCCAGCAGTTCCTGGGCGGTGGCGATGTCCGCCAGCAGCAGCCCCTCCGGCGCGTCCTCCGGGAGGTGGTCGAGGATCCGCAGGGTGACCGGCCGCCCCGCCGCCCGGACCGGCAGCCGCCCGTCCCGGCCGATGCCCAGGCGCACCGCGGTGGCGGCGGAGAGCAGTGCCGTGGCGGGTTCGGTGAGCAGGCGCCGGACGCTGTCCGGGGCGAGGCCGCCGCCCGGTCGCCGGAAGGCGGAGGAGGCGATCGGGTCGATGCCCACCAGCCGCAGCCGCCCGGTGCCGTGGGTCACCACCCCCTCCACCACCGGTGCCGCCCGGCGCAGGCCCAGTTCCAGGCGCAACCGGCGGTAGAACGCCTCGTCGATGCCCGCCGGACCGGCGCTGATCTGGTGGCTGGCGCGGCCGCTCAGGCTCTCGGCGGTGAGCAGGAAGGCCCGGCGGGCACTCTGGTTGGCCAGGTCCACGGCCAGCACTACCGCCACCCCGAGGGCGATACCGAGGATGGTCAACCCGCTCTGCCATGGTTGTCGCCGCAGGTGGCGCAGGGTGGTGAGCAGCAGCAGGCGTCCCATCGCCGGTATCGCTGATCAGACGGTGATCGCGCTGCTGTCGGGTTCGGACAGCCTGCCCTCCTCCAGCACCAGCAACCGGTCGGCGCGGCGGGCCACCGCCGGGCTGTGGGTCACCAGCAGCAGGCTGCCGCCCTGCTGCCGGGTCAGGGAGAGCATCAGCTCCAGCACCAGGTCGCAGGAGTGGCGGTCCAGGTTGCCGGTGGGTTCGTCCGCCAGCACCAGGTCGGGCCGGTGCACCAGGGCCCGGGCGATGGCGATGCGCTGCTGCTCGCCGCCGGAGAGCCGGTCGGGAAAGGCGTCGGCGCGGGATTCCAGCTCCACCGCCGCCAGCATGGAACGGGTACGGCGTTCGATCTCACCGGAGGGGAGGTGGTTGAGTTCCAGCGGCAGGGCGATGTTCTCCCGCACCCGGAGGGTGGGGAGCAGGTTGAAGAACTGGTAGACGAAACCGATGTGGCGGCGGCGGAAGCGGGTGAGACCGGGTTCCGTCAGGCGCGTGACCGGCACGCCGCCCACTACCACCTCACCTGCGTCCGGTGTGTCGATGCCGGCGATCAGGTTGAGCAGGGTCGACTTGCCCGAGCCACTGCGTCCCAGCAGGGCGACGCACTCGCCCTGGTGGATGGTGGTACTGGCGCCGCGCAGCACGGGATGGAACCGCTCCCCCTCACGATAGCTGCGGCTGAGGTCGGTCAGTCGCACGGCGGCGTCGGCGACATCCGCCGGACGGGATCCCTGCTGGCGGCGCGCTCCGGGTCCCGGCGCCCTCGTTTCCATCCTTCGTCCTACTCGATGCTCTCGACCAGCCCCAGGTCGTAGTAGGACTGGGCGATCTTGCCGATGGCCAGGGCGAAGGCGGCGGTGCGGTAGTCGGTGATGTCGGGATAGGCGCGCATGATGTTGCGCAGGTCCTGGAATCCGGTGCGCATGGTGTCGTCCAGGCCGGACCGGATCAGGTCCAGTTCGCTGGCCCCCCGCGCCAGGGTCCTGCGCAGCCGGTCCGGCGCCTTGCGGCCGCTCAGCTGCTCCAGTGCGTTCAGGTAGGCCATGCCCCGCAGCTCCTCGTAGCGGCGCTGCAGGCGGCCAAAGCGCATGTGGGAGAGGTTGCGGGTCCATTCGAAGTAGGAGACGGTGACACCACCGGCGTTGACATAGATATCCGGCAGGATGGTGATGCCACGGCTGCGCAGGATCTCGTCGGCCTCGTAGGTCACCGGCCCGTTGGCCCCCTCCACGATCAGGCTGGCCTGGATGTTCATGGCATTGTGGGCATGGATCTGACCCTGCAGCGCCGCCGGGATCAGGATGTCGCACTCGATCTCCAGGCCGGCCTCGCGCTGTTCGCTGTAGTCGCCCAGGGGACAGCCGCGGATGCCGCCGGTCTCGGCCAGATGCTGGCGCACGCCGTGCACGTCCAGGCCGTCGTCGTTCACCAGCACGCCGTCGTGCTCGACGATGGCGATGATCTTCATCCCGTCCTCTTCGCTCAGGAACTTGGCGGTGTGGTAGCCGACGTTGCCGAGCCCCTGGATCACCACCCGCTGGCCGGTGGGCCCGTCGTGCAGGCCGGCGGCGGTGACCGCGTCGGCGTGGCGGAAGAACTCGCGCAGCATGTACTGGATCCCCTTGCCGACCGCCTCGGTGCGGCCGGCGACACCGCCGCGGTTGAGCGGCTTGCCGGTGACGCAGGCGCTCTGGTTGAGATCCTCCGGGAACAGGGTCTTGTAGGTGTCGGCGATCCAGGCCATCTCGCGCGAGGAGGTGCCCAGGTCCGGTGCCGGCACGTTGGTGGCGGGATGCAGCAGGTCCTTGCGCGCCAGCTCCAGGGCGAACTGGCGGGTGATCTCCCGCAGCTCCTCCTCGCTGTAGCGGTGCGGGTCGATCATCAGGCCGCCCTTGGCACCGCCGAAGGGGACGTCGGCGATGGCGCACTTGTAGCTCATCAGCGCCGCCAGACCCTCGATCTCGTCCTGGTTCACCGCCGGGGCGAAGCGCAGGCCGCCCTTGGCCGGCAGCCGGTGGGTACTGTGCACCGCCCACCAGCCGGTGAACACGGTCACCTTGTCGCCGATCCTGACCGGGAACCTGATCTGCATGACGCCGTTGCAGGCCTGCACCACCTTGGCGGTATCCGGATTGAGACCGATCGCCAGGGTGGCACGGTCCACCATGCGCTCGATACCCTCGCGGAATGTCATGCTCTCGTGTCTGTCGCTGGCCATGGGTTCCTGTTCCGGCGGAGATAGGACTCCCAGAGTCTACAGCGGATTCCAGCGGGAAGGACAGTGCGATGCCCGGCGGACGGCGTGCCACCCGGTCGGCCAGGGGGATGTGGAAGGATGTCTGTCGGGGTTCTACCGGACTGGTTCAACCCCACCGGGTATTCAGGAGACCCTGTTGCCCGAGTCGGGCTGCCTTGGATGACTCTATCGTGCTGGCGATGATATACCGCTTACGGCCGAAGAGATGATGCCGATGGGCTCCAGCGGCCAAAGGTGTTTGGAGGGGTGTACCCGAATCACTGCCTTGTTGGTGGGCCCACCAGGACTCGAACCTGGGACCAAGGGATTATGAGTCCCCTGCTCTAACCAACTGAGCTATAGGCCCTGAACTTTGGTACGGTCGACCATCCCTGGTGGGTCCGACCGGCCCGGCCCTCCCTGGCCGGGCGTTCACCGGACTTCCTTGGTCCGCAGGACCAAGGGTTCCGGCTCACCCTGCTCTAACCAACTGAGCTATAGGCCCTGAACTTTGGTACGGTCGACCATCCCTGGTGGGTCCGACCGGCCCGGCCCTCCCTGGCCGGGCGTTCACCGGACTTCCTTGGTCCGCAGGACCAAGGGTTCCGGC
>DRKP01000099.1 GCA_011051715.1 Sedimenticola thiotaurini
AAGATACTTGGCTGACCTTCGTGGATACCCGCATCAATTCAGTTTGCAGCTGGTCACACTCGAGCCCGCGATACATGATCGGGGAGACATAGCTCGCCGACACTTTGTCAGGAGCGGAGGCACAACCAACAAGGCTCAATGCCAGCGCCAGAGAAAAGGCCGGGATGAAATTTCCGGTGCATGTTCCAAGATTCATAGCGATTACTCTCTTTGCCAAGTCATATGCTGGTAAGAAAAATCATATCGCTACGAAAACCTTTCTACTTGCCAATTCGCGTCGATGTGATGACCTTATGCGACAGGTTTGATCAAAGAAAGATTTTCCGGAGGAAGAACACACTGCACTTACCCTGCAGCGCCCCATGACCCCATTCGCAATTGATCAGCCAATGCAATACCGCCCAACGATCCTGGCGTTTCACACACCAGTGCTGCTGCATCACGCTGCTGGAAAGGGGAAATGACGATCCGTATGATTGCTGCCTGAGTTATCGGAAATACTCACCATCAGCAGGGAGAACCGGCGAAATACATTCCGGCCAGAAGGGGGATGATCCTTGGAGTTCTTTGCACAAGTGCCTGCACCGGCAGCCACGCCTGAACAGCTGCAGACCCTGCTCACCATTGCGGATCTTCCCCGCTGGTGCGCCTCCCTCTATGCCGTTCGCCGGGCGAACGGGCAACGCGGCGAGATCGAGACCCTGTGGGGCGTGTTCGAAGTAACCCGGGAGCCGATCCGGGGCGGGGTGCGTTTCAGCCTGCCTGGATGTCCCAACGCCTTCACCTGGAGCGTGACCACCGGCCTGCCGCCGGAGCCCGGGACCATCGTGGTCCACGCCACTATCAACCGCACCGGGCACGACCCCGATTTCATCGAGTCCATCGAGACCTTCGTCTCGGACTGGGGCACAGGACTGCGACAGGGATTGACCGGTTGAAGCGCCACACCGGACGGAGCCGGCCCGGATCAGCGCCTTCGTCCACCCCCCCTGGGCATGCGCCCCGCTCGGGGCGCGGGACGGGGGCGCGACTGAACCGGCCGCGGCGTCGGCCGGCCGATGTTCGCCGGCGGCTTGATCGACGGGCGCTGTACCGGCGTGGTCGGCCCGGAGGGGATGCCGGGTTTCACCGGATGGGCCGGAATCCCCGGCCTGGCGGGAACCGACGGATTGCCGGGCCGGCCGGGACGCGAGGGAATGCGGTCCCCTTCGTCCGGCGGTTCCGGCTTCTGCGGCCGATCGCCCGGAGGGTAGTAGTAGGGCGGCGGATAGTAGCCCCAGCCATAACCATAGCCATAGGGATAGCCGGCATAGACCGAATAGCCGACCGAACCGCCGCCGCTGCCTGCACAACCCGCGATCAGCAGAGGGAGCGCCAGCAGCGTCAGCAGGCGCATGCGCCCATTATCAATCCACCCCATCATTGCCTCTCCCCCCCTGGCCGGTTCCAGCGCTGCAGGATCAGCAGTGCCCCCTGGTCGTCTGCCACCAGGGCGGCATCGTCGTTGTCGTACTCACCCGGGCGCACCCAGACCTCACCCCCCAGCTGCTCCACCCGCTGCAGCAGGGCACCGGGATCCTCCACCCGTACCACCGGCAGCCACTGCACCGGGTGCTCATCCGCCTCCACCTGCCGGATACCCGCCTGCCAGGTACCGTCCCGGACCAGCACGGCATATCCGTCCCCATCGATACTGGAGTCATACCCGCCCAGGCCCATGTAGAAACGGAGGGTGGCTGCCGGACGGCGGGTCCAGGTCTCGTTCCACAGCCAGTCGCCGATGGCCGCCTTCCGCGCCGGCGGGTCCCCGCCGGCGGCGCGCAGCAGCACCAGCAGGGCGCCCCGCGGATCGGCGATCAGGGCGCCACGCCCGCGTCCCGGCATCTCCACCGGCCCGCCAATCACACGCCCGCCGGCCTCCCGCACATACGCTGCGGCCCGGTCCGGGTCGGGTACGGAGAGGGAGGGAAGCCAGATGGCCGGCGGACGCCCCTCCTCCGGCGGCTTCATCTCCACCATGCCACCGATCTTGTGTCGGCCGTTGCGGATCTCGGTATAACCGTCCCGCTCCTCGAAACGCCAGCCGAACAGGCCACCATAGAAGGCCTTCGAGGCGGCGGGGTCGGTGGTGAGCAGGTCGTGCCAGACGAAGCTCCCGGGACGCTGGACGCCGGTGGGCCGATCATGGATCGGGGTCAACGGCAGCACCCGGGCCTTGCCCGGCAGCAGATCACCGACCGTCGAACAGCCGGCGATCCCCAGTGAAGCGGCAATCAGCAGAACCGCGCCGCGGACGATACCGGACCATTTCAGAACCATAACCATTGTCTCCACCCCGCTGCCCCGTTGCACATGGACCGTCCCCCTATCTCAGCCAACTGCTGCCGACCACGATGTAGAATGCGGTATCCTCCGGCCCCTTTGCAATGTCGACGCCGGCCTGGAGACCCAGCTTGCGGGCGATCAGGTAACGGAAACCGAGTCCGCGCGAATCGATCAGCCCGTTCTGCCCGCTCTTGCCGGAGAACCACGTCCTCGCCACTCCGCCGAAACCCACCAGCACCCAGCGTGGCCGGAACGACCAGCGCAGCTCCAGCTCTCCCAGCGCAATCCGCTCGCCCTGGTAACGCAGCACCTTGATACCGCGCATCTGCACGAAGGGGTACTCGTAGAAGGGAATGTCGTCGCCGGACACCCCCTCCACGTCGCCCCGCACGCCGACCACCCAGTCCCGGCCGAGGGGACGATAGTACTTGCCATAGAGGCGGTATTTGTTGAAGTCGCTGTCGCCACCCAGCACGGTGTCGTAGCGGCTCAACTCGATCCCGGCATCGAGTCCGCGGCTGGGGGTGAACAGATTGTCCCGGTCGTCGTAGCCGAGGCTCAGGCTGAGGCTGGCAGAACGCAGATCGAAGTCCGGATCGGGCACACCGGGAATGGGCAGCAGACTGCTCAGATGGAAGCGGTTGCGGGTATCGACCAGCCGGTAGCCGATACCGCTGAAGAAGTCGCTGTCGCCGAGGCGGAAGTCGAGCTGCTGCAGCAGCCCGAAGGCCTTGCTGGAGAAGCTCACCGGGTGTCCCGCCAGCTGCCCGCCGGTACCATAGTAGTCCATGTTGATGTTGCCGTAGCCGGCGCCACCCAGGTAGCGGATCCGGTCCTGCTTCCAGATCCCCAGGTGGCCGCCACCGACGAACCAGGTACCGTTCCCGGTACCGCCGGCGGCGACCACGGAGACCGAGGGGGGCACCCGCCGCCGGTTGTTGGCGGTGCCACCGAAGCGGCCATGGAAGAAGGTCAGGGCGATGCCTCCGCCGTAACCGACGGCCGGCTCGGTGATGACGATGGGCACCGGCAGGAAACCCTGGCGTGACGCCAGCCAGTCGCTGGTATCGAAGTTACCATCGACGGGATCGATGAAGCGCTCGGCAAGGCCGCCCACGGCCGTCACCGGGAACAGGAAGAGCAGCGACAGCAGTCGGCCAAGCGGCAGCATTCCCATTCTTCAGTTCGCCAGGCCTGGCATGGGGAGAGTCGGAAGCGAGTCGGCTGCCCGGCAGCCCGGGCCGGGGAAACTGCCCGCGACCGGGTTCAGCCGCGGTCCGGGCGGGAGAAGCAACCGGTCACCATTCCCAGATATCGTAACCCACCGCCAGCAGCAATCCGGCGGTTCCCAACGCCACCAGGTCCACCGCCCAACGGTCCTTCTTGAAGCCGACCGAGGGAATGACGCCGACTCCCCAGCCATCCTTGTTGAAGGGGATCTTGTCCTCGAACTCGTCGTCATAGCCATGGACCACGCCGGCGGTCAGTTTGACCTGCAGGTACTTCTGGATCTTCGGCAACCGCCACTTCTTGCCGGCATAGAGGTATTGCGAGAACTGGCCAAAGGAGTTGTTGAACAGGGACAGGCCGAACAGCCAGTCCTGGGGTGAATTGAGTTCCAGATTGACGAGGACCGGCGGTCCCTTGTGATCGTCACTGCTGGAATAGTGCGTATAGGCGCCGAGCTGCCCATGCAGGGTATAGCCCTCGAGCCCTTCGGCCCGAACCGGCAGGGCCGCGATCAGCAGCAGGGGGAAGAGGATCCAGGCCGACAGGGGCCACGCCCTGCCGGCAGCGGTGCGATGGAGCTCCATTCCGCGTTGTACCTTCTTGTTATGGAAATGAATACGGATGGAACGGCAGTGTACCCCGTATCAGCTGGTCGCTCCAGTGACCGGTGAACGGACGCCCACCCGGCTGGCAGGGCGAGGCCCCAGCCGGAGGTGTGGATTGGCCTGCCGGGGAGCGCATCGTCCCGGCGGGCGGTCCCCCGGTTCCGAACGCCCCCCCGTTCCGGAACATGGTTCCTGCTATGATTGGGACACCGAACAGGAACAGACGAATGGACGGCCATACCACGACTGCAGGACCAGGATTCACCATCGGCCGGCTGGCCCGTGCCGCCGGGGTCAACGTGGAGACGATCCGTTACTATCAGCGCATCGGCCTGGTCACCGAACCACCGCGCCCGGCCCGGGGTTACCGCCGCTATCCATCCACCACCGTCGACCGGATCCGCTTCATCAAGCGCGCCCAGGAGCTGGGCTTCAGCCTCGGCGAGATCCGGGAGCTGCTCGCCCTGGACGACGCCGCATGCCAGGAGGCGCGACAGATCGCCGAGCGCAAGCTGAAGACCATCCAAAAACGGATACGGGACCTGGCGGCGATGGAGAACGAGCTGCACCGCCTGGTCGATGCCTGCCGCCGCGATGGCGACGACGGGACGGGATGCGCCATCATCCGCACCCTGGCGGGACCGGGTTGAGCCCTGCAACCGGGGTACTCCCCCGGCAGCAGTGACCGGGAGTGGCATCGTGACACGGTCGGGTCGGTGCCACGGCGAAAGGGTCTATAGTTTGATCGGGGGTTGGCTGTTCAGCGAAGGAGTGTCCGCCCCCAGGCCAAGACTGCACCACTGACAGGAGGTCCCCGATGTCCGAGTCGAAGTTCCCCAGGCTGGGCAGGTATTCCCTTAACGCCACGCCCGATGCCCCCGATTTCCGCGACTTCATGTATCAGCCCGCGCTGATCCAGCTGAAACCCTATATCCGCCGGCCGGCCCGGCTGTCGATCCTTGACCAGGGCAGCGAGGGGGCCTGTACCGGCTTCGGCCTGGCGGCGGTGATCAACCTGCTCAACCATCGCCGCGGGCGCCCCTACGACGTCAGCCCGCGGATGCTCTACACCATGGCGCGGCGTCACGACGAATGGCCGGGGGAGGACTACTCCGGATCCAGCTGCCGCGGCGCCATCAAGGGCTGGTACGCCATGGGCGTCTGCCGCGAGAAGGACTGGCCCTACAACTCCCGGGTACGGGACCTGACCATCACCCGCGCCAAGAAGGCGCGGGAGAACACCCTCGGCGCCTACTACCGGCTGCGTCACCGCATCTCCGACTTCCATGCCGCCCTGAACGAGGTGGGGTCGATCTTCGTCTCCGCCGACGTCCATTCCGGCTGGGACCGCAGCCAGGTGAAGGATGGGCGCATCCGCCAGCGCCCGGAGATCATCGGCGGCCACGCATTCGCCATCGTCGGTTACACCGAGGAGGGCTTCTGGATACAGAACTCCTGGGGTCCCGGCTGGGGCCGCAATGGCGTCGCCCTGTGGAGCTACGAGGACTGGCAGGAGAACATCCGCGATGCCTGGGTGTTCCGCATGGCGCTGCCGGCGGACAGGATCCTCAGCGCCCCGCTGAACCAGTTCTCCAGCAACCGCAACGACCCGCGCCAGCTCGGGCGTGCGCCGGTGCGTGCCGACATCGCCGGCCACTTCGTGCACATGGACGACGGCCGGTTCCACGAGAACGGGACCTACTGGAGCACCGGGGACGACACCCGCCAGACCGCGGCCCTGATCGCCCGGCGCAAAGACTACAAACACCTGATGCTCTACGCCCACGGCGGCCTCAACAGCCCGCGCGACTCGGCCACGCGCATCGCCGCCATGCGCGACATCTTCAAGGCCAACGGCATCTACCCGTACCACATCATGTACGACACCGGCATCCTGGAGGAGATCAAGGATGTGGTGCTGGGCAAGAAACAGGAGTCGGAGGAGCGCGCCGGCGGCTTCACCGACTGGACCGACCGGATCCTGGAACACGCCACCCGGGTCCCCGGGCGCGCCCTGTGGCGGGAGATGAAGTCCGGCGCCCGCAGTCCGTTCGAGGACGGCGGCGCCGGGCTGGCGGTGATCCGCGCCTTCATCGAGGCCTACGCCAGGGAGGGCCGGGTGCCGAGCATCCACCTGGTCGGGCACAGTACCGGCGGTATCCTGATGGCCCATCTGCTCGATGCCCTGGAGGCCCTGTCGCCCGGTCTGCGTATCCAGAGCTGCAGTCTGATGGCGCCGGCGGCCACCGTCTCCCTGTTCCGCACCCACTACCTGCCACTGCTCGGCGGCGACACTCCGTTCGGCCTCGAACGCATGACCGTCTACAACCTGAACGAGCGGCTGGAGCGGGACGACAACGTCGCCGGCATCTACCGCAAGTCCCTGCTCTACCTGGTCTCCAACGCCTTCGAGGAGGCGCGCAAGGCGCCGATACTGGGCATGCAGCGCTTCAGTGCCGGACTGGAGGAGCTGGCCCCGGAGAGGCTGCAGTTCATCTACAGCGACGGCAGCCCCGGCACCCGTGAGGCACCCAGCCCCACCGCGTCCACCTCCCATGGCGGCTTCGACAACGATCCCAACACCATGAACAGCATCCTGCGGACCATCCTGGGCAGGGAGCCGACCCGCAGATTCAAACGCGAAGACCTGATCTACTGAAGGAGCAGACCATGGCTGAATTCGAACCCGCTTTCCGTGCCACCCTGGGCTTCGAGGGGGGCTACAGCAAGCATCCGGCCGACCGGGGCGGCGAGACCTACCGCGGCGTCGCCCGCACCTATTTCCCCAACTGGAGCGGTTGGCCCATCATCGACCGGCTTAAGCGCTCCAGCCGCTTTCCCGCCAACCTGGCCGGCAACGCACGGCTGCAGCAGGCGGTGCGCGACTTCTACCTGGAGTATTTCTGGAACCCGATCAAGGGTGACGAAATCCGCGACCAGGCGGTTGCCGAGGAGCTGTTCGACAGCGCCGTGAACATGGGCACCCGGCGCGGCGTGCGCTTCCTGCAGCGGGCACTGAACCTGCTCAACCGCAACCAGAAGGACTATGCCGATCTGATCACCGACGGCTATTGCGGTCCCCAGACCCTGAAGACCCTGCACACCCTGCTGCGCCGGGACCGTGGCAACCGCAACCTGCTGAAGATGATGAACGTGCTGCAGGGCTGCCACTACACCCGCATCATGGAGAACAACCCCGGGCAGGAGGTGTTCGCCCGCGGCTGGATGAAGCGGGTGGAGATCGGGCTCGCCTGAGCCGACATCGCCCGCACTGCCACCCGATTCGCGGCGGGGGTGCCGTTCCTGCAGGGGGTGGTAGAATGGCGCTCATCTGTGCCACCACCTGCGGAGACGCCCATGCCCCTGAACGCCGCCGACCGTGAGCCCGGCTTTCGCGAACGCCTGGACGGGGGGTTCCATGGCATCCTGCGCTGGCCCCAGCTGGACCAGCTGTGGCAGCGGGTAAAGGAGAGTGGTGGCGAGTGGTATCTCTACCAGGTCGGCGAAGCGGTGCCGCGGGCACCGATCGGCGGGGAGCGGCTGGAATCGGCGATCGGGGAGCTGGACCGGCTGCTGCGCCACGACCACCACTACGACTACTGCGGCATCGTCTACGCCGACGATCCCCGGGATCCGACCCTGATCAAGGTCTACGACCCCAACAACCTGGGCTCCTCCTGCGGCTGCAGCGGGGTGCGTATCCCGCCGCGCTGGATCCTCAGCCGCATGCCGCCGGAACCGATCGAGGATCACGGCCCCACCCCGAAGGGACGCAGCCGCTGGTGGCAGCGGCTGTTCGGTGGTTGACCGCCAGGCGCCGGGTCAGCCGGCGCAGCAGGAGAGCCGGGAGACGTCCCTGCGGAAGGTCTGGGCGCAGAGCTTGAGTCCCTCGACCATGGTCAGGTAGGGAAACAGCTGGCCGGCCAGATCGTCCACCGTCATCCGGTTGGCGATGGCCAGGGCCGCCGCCTGGATCACCTCGCCACCCTCCGCCGCCAGCAGCTGGACCCCGAGCAGGCGTCCGCTGCCCGCCTCGGCCACCAGCTTGATGAAGCCGCGGCTGTCGAAGTTCGCCAGCGCCCGGGGCACCTCGGCCAGCTCCAGGGTGCGGCTCTCCACCCCGATCCCCTGCCGGGTGGCCCCGGCCTCGTCCAGGCCGACGGTGGCCACCTGCGGATCGGTGAACACCACCGCCGGCATGGCCGAAAGATCCAGCGACGCATCGCCCCCCGTCATCCCGATGGCGGCCCGGGTCCCGGCCGCCGCCGCCACATAGACGTACTGGGGCCGATCGGTGCAGTCGCCGGCGGCGTAGATGTCCGGGACCGAGGTGCGCATGTGCCGGTCGATCAGGATCCGCCCGCGGTCGTCGGTCTCGACACCGGCCCGTTCCAGATCCAGGCCGTCGGTGTTGGCGCGGCGGCCGGTGGCCACCAGCAGGGCATCGGCCCGGTGGATCTCCCCCGCCACCTCGACCCGGAACTGTCCTGACCCATGGTCGATCCGCTCCGGCACCCTGTGCCGCAACAGGGTCATCCCCTCCGCCTCGAGGATCGGGCCGAGGGCCCGGTCGATGGCCGGATCCTCCCGGGACAGCAGGGTACTGCGCGCCATCAGGGTGACCCGGCTGCCGAGACGGAGGTAGGCCTGGGCCAGTTCCAGCGCCACCACGGACCCCCCGAGCACGATCAGATGCTCCGGCAGGGTCTCTGCCACCAGTGCCTCGGTGGAGGTCCAGAACGGTGTCTCCGCCAGACCGGGGATGGAAGGCAGGGACGGCCGGGCGCCGGTGGCGATCAGGATCCGGTCGGCGGTCAGGGTCCGTTCCCCGCCATCGGCCAGCGAGACGAGCAGGCGGTTGCGTGCCAGGAAGCGGGCCCGGCCACGAACCAGCTCGATGGCCGGATGCTCCAGCAGGGTGCGCTCGTATTTGGCCCGGCGCAGCTCCTCCACCCGTGCCTGCTGCTGCGCCACCAGGGCGGCGCGATCGATCTCCGGCTCCCGGCAGGCGATGCCGGCAAAGGGATTGTCCCGCTGCAGCTGGGCGATATGGGCCGCCCGAATCATGATCTTGGAAGGGACGCAGCCGACGTTGACACAGGTCCCGCCGATGGTGCCGGCCTCGATCAGGGTGACCCGGGCCCCCTCCTCCACTGCCCGCAGGGCCGCCGCCGAGGCGGCCGAACCGCTGCCGATGATGGCGATGTGCAGCCCCTCCCCACTGTCACCCGGGGCAGGCGGTGGTGCCTGGTTCGCCGGCTCCGCCCGATACCCCCTCTCCGCCACCGCATCCTGCAGCGACGACAGGGCCACGGTTCCAGCAGTCTCCACCCGGGCCATCCCTTCGGCAAAGGAGACCCGGGCCTTCACCCCGGGCAGGTGGTTGAGCGCCTCCTCCGCCGAGCGGGCACAGTGGTCACAGGTCATGCCGGTGATACGCAGATCGATGACGCTCATGCTCACTCCCCTACTGGCGCAGGCTGGACGGATAGCCGGCGTTGGTGGTCGCCTGGATCAGGGCATCCACGTCGGTCCTGGCCGGGTCGAAGACCACGGTGGCGGTCTTGCTGTCGTAGTCCGCATCGGATTCGATCACCCCAGGCACCTTGTTCAGGGCCTTTTCGATGGTGTAGGGGCAGAGGAAGCAGGTCATGTTCTGGACGTCCAGGGTGACCGTCCTGGTGTTCTGGCGATCCGCCGCCGCGAACGCGGTGGCACTGAAGAGGACGGCGATCAGCAGCAGCGCTGCCAGAAACGGCTGTCGGTCTCGGTCGATTCTCATCTCGATTTCTCCTTGGTGGTCGTGGTGTCAGCCCAGGATCAGCGGTGCCACCCAGGGGAAGACCAGCAGTGCGGCCAGCAGCAGGGTCACCACCCAGAACAGGATGCGCTGGTTGCGCAGTGTCGACGGATCGGCACAGGGGGTCCCCGGCGTGCAGTGACGCGGCACCAGGTAGAGGCGCCGGAACGCCAGCCACAGAAAGATCAGGGTGACACCGATGAACAGGGGCCGGTAGGGCGTCAAAGCGGTCAGGTTGCCGACCCAGGCGCCGCCCACCCCGAGGGTCAGCAGCACCAGCGGCCCGACGCAACAGAGCGACGCGGCGATGGCGGCCAGGATGCCTCCGAGCAGGGGGCGCTTCATGCTGGTTTCATTGGCCATGGGGACTCTCACATCCTGGGGTCTGTAGCGGCAGGATAGACCCTGTACCCGGGTACGGAGTCAAGCACCGCAGCTTCCGTGGTCGTGATGGGCCGGTGCCGGCAGGAGACGCCACGATCCCCGGCGGCTCCGACCGGATTCGGCCGCGAACCGGCGCCCGCCGATGGACTTTTTCCCCCACTCGCTTATCATCGCCCCATCTGACGACACCACTGGAGCCCATCGATGGATGTGAGAGAAGCCCTCCTGACCCGCAAGGCGACCCGCGCCTACCTGGACCGGCCGGTAGAGGAAGAGAAGATCCGCCGCATCCTGGACGCCGCCCGCCACGCGCCCTCCGGGACCAACACCCAGCCGTGGCAGGTAGCGGTGGTCCGTGGCGAAACCAAGCGGACGCTGCAGGAGGCGATGGAAGCGGCGTTCCGCGGCGGGCAGAAGGGCGAGATGGACTACCAGTACTACCCGGTCAAGTGGGAGGGACCCTACCGTGAGCGCCGCAAGGCCTGTGGCCTGGCGATGTACCGGACCCTGCAGATCGGCCGCGAGGACAGGCAGCGGCAGCTGGACCAGTGGGCGGCCAACTACCGCGCCTTCGATGCCCCGGTCATGCTGCTGTTCTTCATGGACCCGGTGCTGGAGACCGGCTCCTTCCTCGACTACGGGATGTTCCTGCAGTCGATCATGCTGGAGGCCGTGGAAGAGGGTCTCGCGACCTGCCCCCAGGCGGCCCTGGGGGAGTACCCGGAGATCGTGAAGAAGACGCTGGGCTACCCTGAGGAGTCGATCCTGATCTGCGGCATGGCCCTCGGCTACGAGGACACCGCGGCACTGGTCAACAGCTATCGCACCGACCGCGAGGAGGTCGACACATTCACCCGCTTCTTCGAGTGACAGAGGACCGACCGACCATGAACGCGGAGCAACAGAAGGACGACGGTGTACTGCAGGCGATGATGGCCAGGCTGAAGGGCCGCCTGCCGCGGCTGCTGGACCTGAAGGAGAAGGTCGACCGGGGGGAGCGGCTGGACGACTTCGATATCGAGTTCCTGGAGCGGGTGCTGGAGGGCGCCGAGGAGAGCCGCGGCCTGATCGAGCGCAATCCCGAGTACGAGGAGCTCGCCGCGCGGCTGGTCCACCTCTACCACGACATCACCGGGCAGGCCCTGCGCAACGAGAAGGGAGAGGGAGGCTAGGAGCCTTCCGCGAATGGAGGCAGCCGGCTGGAGATACGGATTGGATCGATGACGGCGGCCTTTGCGGGGATGACGGCGACCTTTACCGGGACGACGGTGGCTGCACCAGAATAACGGCGCCCTTCGCCGGATAACGGGCGGTGCAGAAAGCCTCCAGCGGAATGCCCCAGCACATCCCCCTCGTCATTCCGGCGCAGGCCGGAATCCGGAACACCCACCCCACCGGCACAGCAGTGGAATCACTCCTGCCGGAGGGCCTCGGCCAGCTCCGGCAGCACGTCGAACAGGTCCGCCACCAGGCCATAGTCGGCGACCTGGAAGATGGGGGCCTCCTCGTCCTTGTTGATGGCCACGATCACCCTGCTCTCCTTCATTCCCGCCAGGTGCTGGATGGCGCCGGAGATACCGACGGCGATGTAGAGATCGGGGGCGACGATCTTGCCGGTCTGCCCCACCTGGCAGTCGTTGGGAACGAAGCCCGCGTCCACCGCGGCGCGGGAGGCGCCGATGGCGCCGTTCAGCGGGTCCGCCACCGCCTCCAGCAGGCGGAAGTTGTCGCCGCTGCCCATGCCGCGGCCGCCGGAGACCACCACCCGGGCACTGGTCAGCTCCGGCCGCTCCGAGCGGGTCAGTTCCTGGCCGACGAAGCGGCTGCCGTCGAACTCCTCTGCCGCCCCGATGTCGACGATCTCCGCCTGCCCCCCTTCCTCCGCGGCGGCATCGAAGGCGGTGATGCGCACCGTCACCGGCAGCACCGGGTCGGCGCACTGCACCGTCTCCAGGGCATTGCCGGCGTAGATCGGGCGAACGAAGGTGTCGGCCCCCTCCACCGCCACGATGTCGGACACCTGGGCCGCGTCCAGCAGCGCCGCCACCCGCGGCATCAGGTTCTTGCCGAAGGTGGTGGCCGGCGCCAGCAGATGAGTGTAGTCGCCGGCATGGGCCTGCAGCAGCAGCGCCAGGGGCTCGGCCAGGCCGTGGGCATAGCGCGGATCGTCGGCCAGCAGCACGCGCTCCACGCCGGCCACCTGCGCCGCCTGCTGCGCCACCGCGGTGCAGCCCTCCCCCGCCACCAGCAGGTGGACGGGGCCACCGATGGCCGCTGCCGCAGTCACCGTGTTCCGCGTCGCCGCCTTGAGGAGGCTGTTGTCGTGCTCGGCGATAACCAGAATCGTCATGTCAGATCACCTTTGCTTCGTTGCGCAGCCGCTCCACCAGCTCGGCCACGTCCGCCACCCTGATGCCGGCCTGGCGCACCGGCGGTTCGGTCACCCGCAGCCGCTTCAGCCGCGGCGCGATGTCCACGCCGGTATCGGCCACCGGGATCACCTCCAGCGGCTTTCGCTTCGCCTTCATGATATTGGGCAGCTTGGCGTAGCGCGGCTCGTTGAGACGCAGGTCGGTGGTGACCACGGCCGGCAGGCGCAGGGCCAGGGTCTCCAGGCCGCCGTCGATCTCCCGCGTCACCTCCACCTCACCGTCGTTCAGCACCACCTTCGACGCATAGGTGCCCTGGGGCCAGCCCAGCAGCGCCGCCAGCATCTGCCCGGTCTGGTTGCTGTCGTCGTCGATCGCCTGTTTGCCCAGCAGCACCAGCCCCGGCTGCTCCTTCTCCACCAGGTGGCGCAGCAGCTTGGCCACGGCCAGCGGTTGCAGTTCGGCATCGCCGGCATCCACCAGGATGCCGCGGTCGGCACCGAGGGCGAGACCGTAGCGGATGGTCTCCTGGCAGGCGCTGCTGCCCAGGGAGGCGACCACCACTTCCGAGGCGAGGCCCGCCTCCTGCATGCGGATCGCCTCCTCCACCGCAATCTCGTCGAACGGGTTCATGGACATCTTCACATTGGCGGTCTCCACCCCGCTCTGGTCCGCCTTCACCCGGACCTTCACGTTGTAGTCCACCACGCGCTTGACCGCGACCAGTACCTTCATCGTGCACCCTCTTCTGGTGTAATCTGCGGGAAAGCCCGGAAACGGCCGTTTCCCGCCGTTGGCGTACGGACCGGAATCTGCCGCACTGCCATAACGCCGTCTCCGGACTCCGGGTCGGTACCCGGCCTCGCCCGGGACAATGGATCGCCCGGCGACACCCCGGCAGGAGGGGATCTGCCGTCCCGTCCCGGGTCGGAGGATGGCGGCCTCGGGGCATCCCCGGGCAGCGGGCCCTCATAACCGGAGTCGATTGACCCATAAACCGGCCTCAGTATAATGACGTTTACGTAAACGTCAATCCAGCCCGCGGCCCCCTTCCTGCGGAGGAGCAGAACATGGAGCGCGAAGCGATGGAGTTCGATGTGGTGATCGTCGGCGCCGGCCCCGCGGGCCTGTCGGCGGCGATCCGGCTGGCCCAGCTGGGACGACGAAACCATCGCGAACTCGCCATCTGCGTGGTGGAGAAGGGCTCCGAGGTCGGCGCCCACATCCTCTCCGGTGCCATTCTCGAACCACGGGCCCTGGATGAACTGATCCCGGAGTGGCGCGAGCGGGATGCCCCGGTGACCACGGCGGTGACCGACGAGCGCTTTCTCTACCTCGGCCGCCGGCACGCCCTGCGGCTGCCGACACCGCCCCAGATGCACAACCACGGCAACTACGTCATCAGCCTCGGCAACCTGTGCCGCTGGCTGGCGCGGCAGGCCGAGGAGCTGGGCGTGGACATCTTCCCCGGCTTCGCCGCCGCCGGGGTGCTGTACGACGACGATGGTGGCGTGCGCGGCATCGCCACCGGCGACATGGGGGTGGGACGCGACGGCCGTCCCACCGCCAACCACGAGCCGGGCATGGACCTGCTGGCGCGCCAGACCCTGTTCGCCGAGGGCTGCCGCGGCTCGCTCGGCCGGGAGCTGGAGATCCGCTTCGACCTGCGCGCCGAGGCCGATCCCCAGACCTACGGGCTGGGACTGAAGGAGTTGTGGGAGATCTCCCCGGAGAAACACCGGCCGGGATCGGTGACCCACAGCATCGGCTGGCCGCTGGACCGGCGCACCTACGGCGGCGGCTTCCTCTATCACGCCGCCGACAACCAGCTGGCGGTGGGGTTCGTCGTCGGGCTCGACTACACCAATCCCCACCTGGATCCCTTCATGGAGTTCCAGCGCTTCAAGCATCATCCGGCGGTGGCGCCCCTGCTGGAGGGGGGACGGCGCATCTGCTACGGCGCCCGCACCCTGGCCGAGGGCGGGCTGCAGTCCCTCCCCCGCCTCACCTTTCCCGGCGGCATGCTGATCGGTGATGACGCCGGCTTCCTCAACGTGGCCAAGATCAAGGGTACCCATACCGCCATGAAGAGCGGCATGCTGGCGGCCGAGGCGGTGTTCGAGGCGCTCGACGGGGAGGTGCGGGAGGTGACCACCTATACCGACCGGGTACGCTCGAGCTGGCTGTGGCACGAGCTGCGGCAGGTGCGCAACATCCGCCCCGGCTTCCACCAGGGGCTGTGGCCGGGGCTGGCCAATGCCGCCCTGGAGGCCTATCTGCTCCGTGGGCGCGCCCCCTGGACCCTGCACAACCACGCCGACCACATGCAGCTGGAGCTGGCGGAGAAGAGCCGGCCCATCGACTACCCGAAGCCGGACGGCCGCATCTCCTTCGACCGCCTCTCCTCGGTCTATATCTCCAACACCAACCACGAGGAGAACCAGCCGGTGCACCTGCAGCTGCTGGACGACACGGTCTCGATCCGGGTCAACCTGGCCCTCTACGACGCCCCGGAGACCCGCTACTGCCCCGCCGGCGTGTACGAGGTGATCGAGCAGGAGGATGGTTCCCCGGCGCTGCAGATCAACGCCCAGAACTGCCTGCACTGCAAGACCTGCGACATCAAGGATCCGCAGCAGAACATTGTCTGGACCGTGCCCGAGGGCGGCGGCGGCCCGAACTACCCGAACATGTGACGGCGGGAGACCACCGACCCGACCCGACCCGGACGACACCCACCCGCAGCGACCATCGGAGCCTGACCCATGCCTTCCTATCACGCCCCCCTGCGCGATCTCCATTTCGTCTACCACGAGCTGCTGGACGCGGACGACGTGCTCACCGCCCTGCCCGGCTTCGAGGAGGCGACGCCGGACCTGGTGGATGCCATCCTGGAAGAGGCGGCCAAACTGTTCGAGCAGGAGATCCAGCCCCTCAACCAGCCGGGTGACGAGGAGGGCTGTCGCTTCGAGGACGGCCGGGTCCATACCCCGAAGGGGTTCAGGGAGGCCTACCGGGCCTACACCGAGGGGGGCTGGCCGGCGCTGTCGCTGGATCCGGCGATCGGCGGCCAGGGCCTGCCGGAGACCATCGCCTTCATGCTGGAGGAGATGATCAATTCCGCCAGCGTCTCCTTCGGCCTCTATCCGGGACTCACCCGCGGCGCCGTCACCGCCCTGCAGCACCACGCCAGCGACGAGCTGAAGGCGATCTACCTGCCGAAGATGGCGGCCGGCACTTGGAGCGGCACCATGTGCCTGACCGAACCCCACGCCGGCACCGACCTGGGACTGCTGCGCACCCGGGCCGAGCCGCGGGGGGACGGCAGCTACCGCATCGACGGCACCAAGATCTTCATCACCGGCGGCGAGCAGGACCTGACCGAGAACATCGTCCACCTGGTGCTGGCCCGGCTGCCCGATGCGCCGCCCGGGATCCGGGGGATCAGCCTGTTCCTGGTGCCGAAGCGGCTGCCCGACGCCAATGGCGAGGCGGGCGAGGCCAACGGCGTCAGTTGCGGCGCCATCGAACACAAGATGGGAATCCGCGCCTCCTCCACCTGCGTCATCAACTTCGACGATGCCACCGGTTTCCTGGTGGGACCGGAGCACAGGGGCGTGGCCTGCATGTTCACCATGATGAACGCCGAGCGCCTGGCCATCGGCATCCAGGGACTGGGGCTGGCCGAGGTGGCCTACCAGAACGCGGTCGGCTACGCCCGCGAGCGACGCCAGGGACGCAGCGCCCGGGGCCCGCAGGATCCCGACCACTCCGCCGATCCGCTGCTGGTGCACCCGGACGTCCGCCGCATGCTGCTCACCACCCGCGCCTTCACCGAGGGCGGACGGGCGCTGGCGGTCTGGACCGCCCTCAACATCGACCTGTCCAAGCACCACCCCGACCCTGAACTGCGCCAGGAGGCGGACGACCTGGTGGCGCTGGTGACGCCGGTGGTGAAGGCCCTGTTCAGCGACCTGGGATTCGAGTCCACCGTCCTGTGCCAGCAGGTGCTGGGGGGGCACGGCTATATCCGCGAATGGGGCATGGAGCAGTTCGTGCGCGATGCCCGGATCGCCCAGATCTACGAGGGGACCAACGGCATCCAGGCCCTCGACCTGGTCCGGCGCAAGCTGTTCCTCCACGACGGACGCCTGCCCAACCGCCTGTTCGATCTGATCGAGGCCTACATGGAGCCGCGCCGGGGCGACGCCTCGCTGCAGCCGTTCCTCACCCCGCTGGAGCACGCCCTCACCCTGCTGCGGGAGCTGACCGCCTGGCTGATCCGGGAGGGGAGCGAGGACCCGGACGAACTGGGGGCCGCCGCCACCGACTACCTGCGCATCTTCGGCCTGGTGATCCTGGCCTGGTTCTGGGTACGCATGGTGGAGACGGCGCTGGAAGACCACGAGGGCCGCGATGACGCCTTCTACCGCGCCAAGATCCTCACCGGCCACTACTTCCTGCAGCGTATCCTGCCCCAGATCGGCAGCCTCGCCGCCGCGGTCCGCTCCGGCGCCCGGCTGCTGATGGAGTTCGAGGAGGAGGCGTTCTGAGACCTGGGCAATGCCCCGGGCAGAATCCACAGGAATCAAGTTGTTATTCGCTCTTTCTCGATTGAGAATTCGCAATGCCACCGCCGGCTGGAACTGGTCTAATCTCACCCAGTTCGGAAATGCCTGCAGGCATCCAGATCGTCCCGCCGGGAGGCTGTTCCGAACGACGTCATATCTCCTCCATCCTCCAAGTGGTGGTTTTTGCTTTCCAGCCCGGCAACTCCAGCCGGGCTTTTTTTTGCAACCGCACCCGGCGCCGTCGGGATATCGCTGCCATGGGTGGGTGCGGAACGACGCGGATCTGCGGAAACAATTCTTCAATCCATCGTCGCGTCGGCGTTATAATTAAGAACTTCACTGAACGCTTAAATACCAGGCCTGTCCAGTGCCATTGGCCTGCGCACACGACAGGGTCTCCGGAGGACCTGCCATGTACAAGCCATTCATCGCCACCCTGCTGCTGCTCGCCTCGGCAGGCAGCGCCAACGCCGCCAACTGGCCGCTCGAGATCATCGACCACCTGGACGAGACCAAGATCGTGGTCTATGTCAAGGAGGCGGACATCGAACGCGCCCCCGCCTGGAATCCCGAAGCCGGCGCCCCACCCTTCACCCTTGGTGACCTGCTCCGGTCGGTCAGCGAGTGGGAGAAGAAGAACGCCGGCGTGACCCGGGCCTCGATCCGCAAGATCGAGCTCAAACCGATCCTGCACCACGAGAAGCAGGGGCGCTGGTACTACCTGGTCCAGCTCCGGGAACAACGGGAGGGGAAAGCCGCCGACCGCTATCTGGCGGTGCTCATGAACGGCACCATGGCGGCCGCCATCGCCGAGCCCGCCTCCTACAAGTAGAGACACCGGCAGACGCGGTGACGAAAAAGGCGGAGGCCCCGTCGGGGCCTCCGCCTTTCCGTTCGGGCATCACCGCGGTCTCAGAACACGATGCTCATCATCACCATCATCACGACCAGGAACAGAAGGGTCATGATGCCGCCGGCCCGCATGAAGTCCGGCACCCGGTAGCCGGCCGGCCCCATGATCAGGGCGTTCACCTGGTGGGTGGGGATGATGAAGGAGTTGGAGGTGGCGATCGCCACGGTCAGGGCGAACACCGCCGGATCGGCGCCGACGCCGATGGCGATGTTGACCGCCAACGGCACCAGCAGCACGGTGGCGCCGACATTGGACATCACCAGGGTGAAGAAGGTGGCCAGGGCCGCCACCGAGCTCTGGATCACCCACACCGGCATGTGGCCCACCACGCTCAGGGTCTGTTCCGCGATCCACTTGGCGGTACCCGTGGTCTCCACCGCCAGTCCCAGGGGAATCAGGCTGGCCAGCAGGAACACGGTCTTCCAGGAGACCGCCTGGTAGGCCTCGTCGATCTTCAGCACCCCGGAGATGATCATTCCGATGGCCCCGGTCAGCAGGGCGATGGAGAGACGGATGTCGGTGAACAGCACCAGGAACAGGGCGATGGTGAAGAACAGGCCGGCCCAGCCGACCTTGTGGGGACGCTCCTCCTCGTGCGGGAACTCGGTGGTCACCACCACGAAGTTGCGGTCCTTCTCCAGCCGCGCCAGCACCTGCCAGGTGGTGTGCACCACCAGGGTGTCGCCCGGGTGGAACGGCATGCTGCGGATGTCCTCCCCCTCGCGCATGGTCTTGCCGTCCCGGTGCAAGGCGATCATGGCCAGACCGTAGCGGTTGCGCATCCACACGTCGCGGGCGCTCTTTCCGATCAGGTCCGAGCCGGGCGGAATCACCACCTCGGCGATACCGGCCTTGGTGGGTGAAAGGGACTCGGAGAAGCTGCGCAGCTCGTCGCGCTTGCGCAGGCCGTACTTGTCGACGAAGTGATCCAGGTCCTCCGGGCTGGCCACCACCCCGAGTACCATGCCGCCCTCGATCTTGGTGTCCCGCGCCACCACGCCGGGGCCGACCATGCTCTCCTGGCCCGGCCGCTTGATGCCGATGACGCGCACCCGGTAGTCGGTCTCCACGTCGTCCAGCTGCTTGCCCACCAGCGGACTGTCGTCCGGCACCACCACCTCGTAGAGGGCGAAATCGACACCGTAGACGTCGTGAAAATAGGACATGGCATCGGAGGCCACCGGGCTGCTGCTGGCCTCCTCGCTCACCGGCAGCACGAAGCGGCCGGCCAGCACGAAGTAGACGATGCCGGTGAGCACCAGCACCACCCCGACCGGGGTGACCGAGAACAGCCCCCAGGTGCCCATCTGCTGGTCCTCGGGCAGGGCCACGTTGGAGGTGAGAATCAGGTCGTTGAGCAGGATCAGCGGCGACGAGCCGACCATGGTCACGGTGCCGCCGAGGATGGCGCAGAATCCCATCGGCATCAGCAGCCGCGACATGGGCAGGCCGGAACGGGCCGAGATGCGGGACACCACCGGCAGAAACAGGGCCGCGGCGCCCACGTTCTGCATGAACGAGGAGATGAAGGCGACGGTGCCGGAGATGATGGGAATGATGCGCTGCTCGGTCTTGCCTCCGATCCGCAGGATGAAGGCGGCCACCTTGGTCATGATACCGGTCTTGTCCAGCCCGGCGCCGATGATCATCACCGCGATGATGGAGATCACCGCGTTGCTGGAGAAGCCGTCGAACAGATGCCGGCTGTCGACCAGCCCCTCCTCCAGCCCCATCAGCGGGGCCAGCAGCCCGGTCAGCCCGAGCAGCACCATGATGCAGATGGCCGCCACGTCCACGTCCACGATCTCGAACGCGAACAGGTAGATGGTAAGCAGCAGGATCGCCGTCACCCAGGCGACCTCGATGGTGGGGACCGCATTGGCCAGGGCGATGGCGACGACGACGAAGACGGCGGCCGCCATCAGTTTCTTGATCAACCCCTTCCTGTCGATGCTGCTGCCCTCGTCCGACATCTCCGCTCATCCCCCTGCAACGAGACCCTTCGCGACCGCCGGTCACCTCCCCTCGGAGCCGATGCCGGGATCGTCCAGACCAGATGGTTCCTGTATGAATCCGGGGCCGGCCCTACCCGCCCCGCTGTACGCCGGGTCCGGCGCCATGTCCCCATTCCGCCGCCGGATTCCAGAGAATCGAGGGTTGATTATATGCAGAATTCTTTCCCTGCCGCCAGCGTGGAAAGGTCTCAGCGCCGCCAGAATGCCGGCGTCAGCAGCACCAGGATGGTGAAGATCTCGAGCCGGCCCAGCAGCATGGCGAAGGCCGCGATCAGCTTGCCCGCATCGCTGACGCCGGAGAAGCTGGTCGCCACCTCGCCCAGGCCTGGTCCCAGGTTGTTCATGCTGGTGGCGATGGCGGAGAAGGCGGAGACCTGGTCCAGCCCGGCATGCATCATCAGCAGCATCAGCACCACGAAGGAGAGGACGTAGGCGGCGAAGAAGCCCCACACACTCTCCAGCGTGCGCTCGCGCAGCACCCGCCCGCCGAGGCGTACCGGCAGCAGGGCCCGGGGATGGATCAGGCGGCGCACCTCGCGCAGCCCCATCTGCGCCAGCACGTGGACCCGGATCACCTTCATGCCGCCGGCGGTGGAGCCACCGCAGCCGCCGACGAAGCTGATGAAGATCAGCAGCACCGGCAGGAAATCGGGCCAGCGGGAGAAATCGACGGTACCGAAGCCGGTGCTGGTCACCACCGATACCACCTCGAAGGTGGCGTTGCGCAGGCTCGGAGGAAGGGTGTGGTATTCGCCGCTGGTGCGCAGGATCAGGCTGGCCAGCAGGATGATCCCGGCCACGAACAGCAGAAAGGTGCGCACCTCCACATCCTGCAGGTAGACCCGCAGGCTGCGCCGCCGCCAGGCCAGGAAATGGACACTGAAATTGATCGCCCCGGCCAGCATGAACAGGGTGGCGATGGCCTCGATCAGCGGGCTGCGGAACCACCCCAGGCTCTCGTCGTGGGTGGAGAAGCCGCCGGTGGAGACGGTGGAGAGGCTGTGGGCGACGGCGTCGAACGGCGTCATCCCCGCCAGCCAGTAGGCCACCGCATTGGCCACGGTGATGCCGACGTAGACCACCCAGAGCACCTGCGCGGTATGGGCCAGCCGCGGGGTCAGCTTCTCCTCCTTCATCGGTCCCGGCGCCTCCGCCCGGTACAGCTGCATGCCACCGATCCCGACCAGCGGCAGCACCGCCACCCCCAGCACGATCAGCCCCATGCCACCGAACCACTGCAACTGCTGGCGGTAGAAGAGCACCGACTTCGGCAGCTGCTCCAGTCCGGTGATCACGGTGGCGCCGGTGGTGGTGAAGCCGGAGACCGCCTCGAACAGGGCATCGACGAATCCGAGATGGGCACCGAGGATGAAGGGCAATGACGCCACCGTACTGATGCCGCCCCAGAAGATCGCCACCACCAGGAACCCGTCCCGCGTCGCCAGATCGTGCCGGGCCCCGCGGCCGAACCAGGCGAACACCAGCCCGGGCAGCAGGATGACCACCAGGGAGGTGAGGAAATGGCGCGCCTCGCCGTCGTCGTACCAGAGCGAGATCGCCAGCGGGATCAGCATGGTGAGGCTGAACCCGATGAAGAAGAAGCCGACGATTCGGAGGATGGTGGCGCCGCGCATCGGTACTCCCCGTTCACCCCTGGAAAAGGATGCCGGCCATTGTACGCGATACCGGGGTCAGTGGTCCGGTGTCGTGGGAGCAGTGAGCTTGCGCAGCAGATTGACGTCCCTGAACTGCTTCAGATTGCCGCGGGCAGCGAGCAGCAGGACGATGGCGAGGGCGAAGCGGGTGCCGTTGAACTGCTGGTTGAGCACCATGTAGCCGAACAGCCCCAGCGCCACCCCGATCTCGGCCAGCATGAACCAGAGATAGGCGCGACCATAGCGCAGCTGGCGCCGCAGGAACCGCCGCTCCCCCTCCGACAGGGGCGGCTGCCCCTCACTCATCCCGGTAGGGGATTTCGTGGCACTCGTGGAAGATGCGCCGGTCGCAGCGTTCGCACACCTTGTGGTCCAGCTTCTGGAAGATGCCGTGGATGGCATCGGTCTTGGACTGGAACACATGGTTGGGGTCGATGATGTCCAGCGCCCCGTAGCGGTCGAGGGAGTCCCACAGCCCCTCCTTCACATGGATCAGGAAGAAGTCGCCCCCCATGCGGCGCCGTTTCTGCGCCTCGTCGGCCAGTGCCTGGGCACCGCTGGTGTCGACGAAATTGATGCCGTCGCCAATGATGGCCAGGAATTTCTGTTCCGGTGCCTGCTCGCGGATACGCTCGAACTCGTCCTGGACGTGGCTGATGGAACCGAAGAAGAGGGAGCCATCGATACGCAGGATCTTCAGCTGCGGGCACTCCGGCAGGTCGGGATCACTGGAGAAGGCGCTCTTGTAGAGGCGCGGGTCCGGTACCCGGGAGAGGATCCTGGGATGGGAGACCCGCTCCAGGTAGAGCACCAGGGAGAGCAGGATGCCGGCGAAGATGGCCAGCTCCAGCTCCAGGAACAGGGCGCCGAAGAAGGTCACCGCCATCACCGCCGTCTCCCGGTGGCTGGAGTGCAGGATGTGGCGGATCTCTTTGAAATCGACCAGGCCCCAGGCCACCATGAACAGGATGCCGGCCATGGCGGCATTGGGCAGCCAGGCCGCCAGCGGGGCCACCGCCAGCACGATCAGCATCAGCAGCAGCCCGGCGAACACCGCGGCCAGCTGGGTCCTCGCCCCCGACTGGTAGTTGAGGCCGGAACGGTTGAACGAACCGGTGGCCACGTAGCCGGAGAAGAAGCTGCCGAAGATGTTGGACAGTCCCTGGCCGATGAACTCCTGGTTGCCGTCGATGCGGTCGCCGCTGCGGGCGGCGATGGAACGGCCGATGGAGACCGCCTCGGTCAGGGCGAACAGGGTCACCGCCAGGGCCGAGGGCGCCAGGTTGCGGAAGGTCTCGAAGGAGAAATCGGGGCTGGAGAGGGGCGGCAGGCTCTGGGGCAGTGCCCCCACGGTCTTGATCTGGGTCACCTCGGCCCCGAACAGGCTGTTCAGCAGCGCCGCGGCGGCGCTGCCGATGAGCATGGCGGCGATCATGTACGGAAAACGGGGAAACCAGCGCTTCACCGCCAGCCCCGACAGCAGGGTGATCAGCGCCACCGCCGTGACATAGATATTGATGGAGGGGATCTGCTGCACGAACTGGAACAGGATCTCGTGCAGATGCCCGCCCCGCTCCATGGTGATGCCGAAGAAGTTCTTCAGCTGCTTGGCGGCAATCAGGATGGCGGCACCGGCGGTGAATCCGACGATCACCGAATGGGAGATGAAATTGACCAGGGCGCCCATGCGCGCCAGCCCGAGGGCCAGTTCCAGCACACCCACGATGAAGGTCATGGTGAGGGCCAGGACCACGTAGTCCGCCGTGCCCGGTTCGGCGTAGACGCTGAGAGCGGAGAACAGCACGATGGACGCCGCCGTGGTGGGGCCGGAGACGAGATGGCGGGAGGAGCCGAACAGGGCGGCGATGACGGCCGGGATCATGCCGGCGTAGAGACCGTATTCCGGCGGCATGCCGGCGATGGTGGCGAAGGCCACGCCCTGCGGCAGTACCACGATCGCACCGGTGAGTCCGGCGAGAAAATCGGCCTTCAGGTCACGCTGGGTGACATTGGGCAGCCAGGCCATGAACGGGATAAAGCGCCACCACAGGGGGGCTGTCGTCGTCGATGCCATCTGCTTTCCTTGGATCGGGACCCGCCGTGCCGATCCGCAGGCGTGGGGTTACGCCATTCGGTTTGGCCGGGGTATCGCCAGGTTTGTTTCACTACGTTTCACGGCGCGACCCTTGGGCCCCGTTGTGCAAACACGGGATTCCCGCTACCGCCGCGATGCGATGGTCACTGCCCACGCCCCACGGACGCATCGAATGCCATCATCTTCGGGCTGCGGGATTACCTGCAGTCAGCGATGTGAAGCGCCGTACCGAGTTCCGGAACACCGCGCGCGGAACTTCTGCGACTGCCCGCGGGCGGGACTCCCAGGCAGCGGCAGAGCCTTCCATCATGCCGAAGCAGAGGATCCGGGCACCTTTTTCAACTGGAACGTGTTGCGTCAGGCCGCCTGTGCCTGGAACCGGATTAGTATATCCTGATTTACTCCAGCGCGCAAAACGGGGGGTCGTCCCCACCTGCCCCACCGTCCGTCGAGACCAGCACCAGGAACAGCAGGCCAGCGGGAACCGGCGCCTATTTCTCCATTTCCCACGACCTGTGGCGGGCCAGCTCCCCTTGGACATAGAGATATTCGTCCAGGGTGAAACTCTGATCCTGCTCCTCCAGGACCACGACAGTGGCCCTTCTCACCCGACCTCCCCGACGCTGGTAGAACACCAGCCGTTCATCGTCGGCCTGCAGTACCGCAGTGTCGAAGAGACCCCGGTCGAGGTTCGGAACATGGCTGCTTCGGGTCGCCGTGAAGCGCAGCCCCCTGGGACCGATCGAGAACCAGAAGAACCTTTTGTAGTGTACCTTCCTGTCCCTGCCCTCCTGCTCGGTCTCGATCCGGAACACCCCTTCGGACCGCCAGTCGCCGTCCCAACTGGCATCGTAGTGATCGACCCTGGACGGTGGGACAGAGTTGGGCGTGAGACATTCGGTCTCGACCAGGCGCCCCCGGTATCGCCCCAGGTTCCCCCGGGAGCCTCCGGCGATCTCTTCGAGAAGTGTCTTCACCGCCTCAATCTGTTCCGCTTCGAGAGGGGTGCTGGGTACTGGTTCGCGGGAATCCCTGATCCGATGATCCCACGCCGTCTCCAGCGAACTGAAGCAACGGCGATCGGAAGGGAGGCTGGCGATCCCGCCGGCCGGGGGACTGGCGGTCTGCGACACCCCCTTCCCGGACGAAGTGGATTCTCCGCTGCCGCCGATCTTCCGCTCGTAGTCGCGAATGCTCCGCATGCGTGACTCCGCCTCGCGGACACTCTCCGCCGAAGGAGGGGGCGCAAGCTCGACCTCCTGCGATGCGCACTCGGGTGGAGGGCAATCCCCGTAATGAACGATGCCGTCGCTGTCGACCCATTTGTAGATCTGTCCAACCGCGGGTGGCAACGCGAAGAGAGTGGCCAGAAAGAGAATGATGGGAAAAGGAGTTGGCATATCGACCTCCATGGCATACGCCGGTTCTTCAGGAGGGTCGTCCCTGGTCATTGCGGTGGAAACCATGTTCGTCCACCCTGAACCACCGCTCCCCCCGCTTCGTCCCCGATCTGCCTTTAGTTCGGAACTCGACACCTCCCTGCATGGACACACATTCCGATCTGTACAGGAACGGCAGGAGCGGAACAGATCGAGGTTTCTTCAGAAACTAGATCCACCTGTCAAGACAGGCAATGACACCCGTCAATCCGGAGCAGGGAGTCACCGGGGCGGCAGGGTAAGCTGTGGACAACCCGCCATCCCGGTGCGGCCCGGGACCCGTCTTGCGGATTCGGGCCGGCGCCGAAACGACGAAAGCTGGCATCTCCAGGCATTCATCCAGGGCCGCATACCTTCTATCCGGAAGATGGTTTAGACTTCACCGGATTTTCCACCACCCGTGACTCCCCACCGAGAGGCGAACCCGTCGATGCAACTGGTACACGGACTCCATTTCGACAATCTCCGGGGAGACCTCTACGGCGGCCTCACCGCCGCAGTCGTCGCCCTGCCGCTGGCGCTGGCGATGGGTGTCTCCGCCGGTGCCGGTCCCATCGCCGGCATCTACGGTGCCATCTTCGTCGGCCTGTTCGCCGCCCTGTTCGGCGGCACCCCGGCCCAGGTGTCCGGCCCCACCGGACCGATGACGGTGGTGATGGCGGCGGTCTTCACCCAGTACACCGCCATGTTTCCGGACGATCCCGCCCGCGGCGCCGCCCTGGCATTCACCATCGTCGTCCTCGGCGGTCTGTTCCAGATCCTGTTCGGCGTGCTGAAGCTGGGAAAGTACATCAACCTCATCCCCCACCCGGTGGTGTCCGGCTTCATGAGCGGAATCGGGGTGATCATCATCCTGCTGCAGTTCGGTCCCCTGCTGGGTCACCCCGCCCTTCCCGGCCCGCTGGCCTCGGCCCGCGCCCTGCCGGAGATCCTGTCCCACCCGGTGCCGGCCGCGGTGGCGCTGGGCCTGCTGTCGCTGACCGTGGTCTACCTGCTGCCGGCACGCATCAACCGGTTGATCCCTTCGCCGCTGCTCGCCCTGGTGCTCGGCAGTGTCGCCCTCTGGCTCTGGCAGGGGGGAGAGATCAGCAGCACGGTGGAGAACGGGAAGACCCTCTACCGCATGGGCGGGGCGACCGTCCTCGGCGACATCCCCGGCGGTGTCCCGGTACCCCGGATGCCGGTGTTCGAGCTGGCGCTGCTGCCGGGGATGCTGAAATCGGCGCTGATGCTGGCCGCCCTCGGCAGCATCGACTCCCTGCTCACCTCGCTGGTGGCGGACAACATCACCCGGACCTACCACGACTCCGACCGCGAGCTGATCGGCCAGGGCATCGGCAACAGCATCGCCGGCCTGTTCGGCGGCCTCCCCGGTGCCGGCGCCACCATGCGCACGGTGGTCAACGTGCGCGCCGGCGGACGCACCCCCCTGTCGGGGGCGCTGCATGCGCTGGTGCTGCTGGCAGTCGTCCTCGGGGCGGGATCGGTGGCCCGCTACATCCCCCATGCCGTGCTGGCCGGGATCCTGGTCAAGGTGGGCACCGACATCATCGACTGGGACTACCTGAAACGGCTGCACCGGGCGCCGAAGGCGGGGGTGGTGATGATGTTCACGGTCCTCTTCATCACCGTCTTCGTCGACCTGATCACGGCGGTGGCCATCGGCATGATCATGGCCTCGTTCGTGTTCATGCAGCGCATGGTGGAACTGCAGCTCGACTCCATCGTCGCCATCACCAGTCCGGCCCCCGAGTCCCCCCTCAGCGAGACCGAATCCAGGCTGCTGGAAGCGGCCGGCGGCCGCATCCTGCTGTTCCACGTCTCCGGCCCGATGAGCTTCGGCGCCGCCAAGGGGATGGCCCGGCGCCTGGCCGGTTTCGACCAGTACGACGTGCTGATACTGGACCTGTCCGAGGTGCCGCAGATCGACTTCACCTCCTGCCGCGCCATCGACGATATGCTGCACGACGCCTGGGACAGTGGCCGCGAGGCCTACCTGGTGAGCTGCACACCGAGGGTCCAGGCGATGCTGGAGCAGCAGGGCGTGCTCGACGACCGCCACCGGGACCGCCTGCTGGCGAGCCGTCGCGAGGCCCTGGAAAGGGGATTGGAGCGGGTGCGGCAGCGCAGCGGAGACTGACGCTGGACCTATGAGCCACAGCGGACCACGCGACCGCCTCTACCGCGCCCCACTCGCCTCGGTCGACGGCTTCCGCTTCGACGAGCGGGTGGCGCGGGTGTTCCCGGACATGATCCGGCGCTCGGTGCCGGGCTACGGTACGGTGCTGAACATGATCCGGGTCCTGGCCGGGAAACGGGTGCAGGCGGGCAGCCGTTGCTACGACCTGGGCTGTTCCCTCGGCGCCGCGGCACTGGCGATGGCCGAGGGGGCCGCGGGACGGGACTGCCATGTCGTCGGCATCGACAACTCCCCGGCGATGCTGGCACGGGCCCGGGAGCTGGTCGCCGGCGATGCCATCGACCTGGTGTGCGCCGACATCTGCGACTTTCCCATCACCGATGCCTCCATGGTGGTGCTCAACTTCACCCTCCAGTTCGTCCCACCGCCGCGGCGGCAGGAGCTGCTGCGACGGATACGGCAGGGCCTGCGCCCGGGCGGTATCCTGGTGCTGTCGGAGAAGATCGCCTTCGACGATCCGGAACTGCAGCAGCGGCAGGTGGAGCTGCATCATGCCTTCAAGCGCGCCAACGGTTACGACGAGCTGGAGATCAGCCAGAAGCGCAGCGCCCTGGAACGGGTGCTGATCCCTGAGACCCTGGAGAGCCACCGGGAGCGGCTGCGGCGGGCCGGCTTCCGGCGCGCCGATCCCTGGTTCCAGTGCTTCAACTTCATCTCCCTGGTGGCGCTGCCGTGATCGACTTCGGATCCGCCCTGGAGGCGGTCGCCCGGGAACCGGCGCTGGCCGACTGGTCCCGGCAGCTGCCGGAGCAGCTGCAACAGCGCTTCCACCGGCGGCTGCACGGCGACTTCCCGCGCTGGCAGGAGCAGCTCGATGCCCTGCCGGAGCCGGCACCGGGGCAGGTGTTCCTGGACAGCGACCAGGTGGGCACCGCCGCGACCACTCCGCCCGCCGCCGGGCAGCTGGCGGACATCGAACGCCGGCTGCAGGCACTGCATCCCTGGCGCAAGGGGCCGTACCGCATCCACGGCCTGCACATCGACAGCGAATGGCGCTCGGACTGGAAATGGCGGCGGCTGGCGCCCCACATCGCACCGCTGCGGGACCGCCTGGTGCTGGACGTGGGCTGCGGCAACGGCTACCACCTCTGGCGCATGGCCGGGGCTGGCGCCCGGCTGGCGCTGGGGATCGACCCCACCCAGCTTTACCTGGCCCAGTTCCTCGCCATCCGCCATTTCCTCGGCGGGCAGTGGCCGGTGCACCTCCTGCCCCTGGGGATCGAGGACCTGCCGCCGGGCCTGCGCGCCTTCGACACCCTCTTCTCCATGGGCGTTCTCTATCACCGCCGCTCGCCACTGGACCACCTGCTGGCCCTGCGTGAACTCCTGCGCCCGGGGGGCGAGCTGGTGCTGGAGACCCTGGTGGTGGAGGGCGACGCGGAGCGGGTACTGCTGCCGCCGGGGCGCTATGCCAAGATGCGCAACGTCTGGTTCATCCCCACCCCCGGGGCGCTGCAGCGGTGGCTGGAACGTTGCGGCTTCCGCCAGGTGCGGCTGATCGACGTCACCGCCACCACCGGCGACGAGCAGCGTTCCACCCCCTGGATGCGATTCGAATCCCTGGCCGACTTCCTCGACCCGGCGGACCCGGCGCGCACCGTCGAGGGTCATCCCGCCCCCCGCCGCGCCATCCTGCTGGCGGTGGCGCCCGCGTGACGACCGGCCCCGGCCCCAATTACGTTTACGTAAACGTAATTTTCTGCTTTGCCGTGACGCGTTATCTGGTATAGTTCCCTCATTGCAGCCGATTGTATTTCTTACTCTTTTACCTGGAATCAGGCAGCCCACCCAGTCACCCATGAGCGATCCGATCATCGAAATCCGCTGGCATGGCCGCGGCGGACAGGGAGCCATCACCGCGGCCAAAATCGTGGCCGAGGCGGCCTTCCGCTCCGGCTACGGTGGCGCCATGATGGCGCCCACCTTCGGTACCGAGCGGCGCGGCGCCCCGGTGCACACCTCGCTGAAGATCGCCCACCACCGCATCACCGACCTCTCCCCCATCGAGACGCCGGACATCGTGGTGGTGCTGGACCACATGATCATGGGCGAGGTGGACGTCACCGCGGGCCTCAAACCCGGAGGCCTGCTGGTGCTGAACACCCCGCGGCCGCTGCAGCGCTGCCTGCATCCCGACTATCGTGTCGCCGTCGCCCCGGTCAACGAGATCGCGGAACAGGCGGGCCTGCGCCGCGGCATCGTCAACAGCGGCATCATCGGCGCCTTCGGGCGCGCCAGCGGACTGATCGAACTGGCGGTACTGACCGACTGCATCGAGCGCGAATTCAGCGGCAAGCGGCCACGGGAGAACGCCGAGGCCGCGCGCCTGGCCTGGGAGCGGACCGAGGTCGGCAGCATGCCCAAGCCGGTGGCCGCCGCGGCCCGGTAGGAGCAGCGCCCCCGCCGCGAAAGGCGCAGCAGCAAACCGGACAATGCGGTTACGGTGACGCACCGGTCCGCCTGTACAGATACTCCGCCACCGCACCAGATAGGGAACGACAGAGAGACGCCCCATGACCAGAGACCTGTTCGAGATCATGACCTCCAATGCCGAGGCCGGCCCGGGGGACGCCGGCCGCACCGGCTCCTGGCGGGTGGAACGGCCGGTGATCGACCTCGCCCGCTGCACCCCGGCGAAGCGCGGCAAGGCGGCCTGCCACCTGTGCTGGCTCTACTGTCCGGACGGGGTGATCAGCAAGGACCTGGAACCGGAGATCCTGCTGGAGTACTGCAAGGGCTGCGGCATCTGTGCCGAGGAGTGCCCCACCCAGGCCATCCGCATGGTGGCGGAAGCGGAATTCGTCGAGGAGTGAAGCAGCGGTGAACACCATCGAATCGGGCAACGTGGCCGCCGCCATGGCGGTGAAACTGGCCAGGGCGGAGGTGATCGCCGCCTACCCCATCACCCCCCAGACCCCGCTCACCGAGAAGCTGTCGGAGATGATCGACCGGGGTGAGCTGGACGCCGAGTACGTGGCGGTGGAGAGCGAACACAGCGCCCTGGCGGTGTGCATCGGCGCCGCCTCCGCCGGCGTACGCCCGTTCACCGCCACCTCGGCCAACGGCCTGCTCTACATGAGTGAGCAGGTGCACTGGGCCGCCGGCGCCCGCCTGCCGCTGGTGATGTGCGTGGTCAATCGTGGCGTCGGCGCCCCCTGGACGGTGTGGAACGACCACCAGGACGCCATCTCCCAGCGCGACGCCGGCTGGATCCAGCTGTTCGTCAAGGATCACCAGGAGATCATGGACACCACCCTGAAGGCGTTCCGCCTGGCCGAGGAGGTGAGCATCCCGGTGATGGTCTGCTACGACGGCTACTATCTCTCCCACACCTACATGCCGTTCGACGCCCCGGAACAGGAACGGGTGGACCGCTTCCTGCCGCCGTTCCACTACGCCCACACGCTGGATCCGTCCCACCCGGAGAACCTGAACTCGGTCACCATGCCCGACACCCGCACCGACGTGCATGGCGAGACCGCCCCCAGTTACATGGACATCCGCCACAACCTGCACCGGGAGATGGTGCAGGCGATCGACCGGCTGGAGGCGATCGACGCCGCGTTCCGGGAGCTGTTCGGCCGCGGCGGCCATCCGCTGATGGAGCCCTGGCGCTGTGACGACGCCGAGTTCGTCATCGTCGCCATGGGCACCCTGGCCAACCAGTTCCGCGACGTGGTGGAGCGGCTGCGGGAACAGGACGGCATCCGCGCCGGCGTGCTGGCGATCCACCTCTACCGCCCCTTCCCCAACGACCGGGTGCAGGCGGCCCTGGCCGGGGTACGCGGCGTGCTGGTCTACGAGAAGGCGTTGAGCTACGGCAACCAGGGCCCCCTCTACGGCGACGTCCGCTCGGCCCTCTACGACTGCGAACCGAGACCTGCGGTGGAGAACTTCATCGTCGGCCTGGGCGGTGCCGGCATCCGCACCGGGGAACTCTACCGCACGGCACGACAGGCGTGCCTGGAGATCGGCCGGCAGGAGACGCCGGACGATGCACCGCACTGGGTCGGGCTCGGCGTATAGCAGGATGGTTCGCAACCAGGAGGCGCCACCTGCGGAGTCACCAGTCACCACTCACCAGCAAAGCACCGGGAACCAGTCATGAGCACCACCGCCGCCAAGAAGACCACCGCCGTCAGCCTCGATGCCGAGGAGTACGCCCATCCCGGCAACCGCGCCTGCACCGGCTGCACCCTCAACACCCTGTACCGGGTGGGGCTCAAGGCCCTGGGGCGCGACTGCATCTTCGCCGTGCCGCCGAGCTGCCTGACCGTGGTGCAGGGACTGTACCCCATCTCCTCCTCCCAGATGCCGATCCTCAACGTCACCTTCGCCTCCACCGCGGCGGCGGCCAGCGGCATCCGCGCGGCCATGAAGCGGCGCGGAAAGAAGACCCAGGTGGTGGCCTGGGCCGGAGACGGGGGCACCGCCGACATCGGCCTCCAGGCCCTCTCCGCCGCCATCGAACGGGGCGAGGATCTCATCTACATCTGTTACGACAACGAGGCCTACATGAACACCGGGGTGCAGCGCTCCGGCACCACCCCGAAGGGCACCCTGACCAACAACACCCTGAGCGGCAAGGCCGAGGCGAAGAAGGACGTGCCGGCGATCGTGGCCGCCCACCGCCCGGCCTACGTCGCCACCTGCTCCGCCGCCTTTCCCCTCGATTTCCACGACAAGCTGCTGAAGGCGAAGGGGATCACCGGCTTCAAGTACATCCACATCCACACCCCCTGCCCCCCCGGCTGGGGGGTGGAGGACCGCCTCGCCATCGCCGTCGGCAAGGCGGCGGTGGAGAGCGGGCTGTACGACCTGTACGAGATCGAGAACGGCCGGTTCCGGCTCAGCGGCCCGTCGCAGAAGCTGCTGCGGAAAAAGAAACTGCCACCGGTCTCCGACTACTTTGCCATGCAGGGCCGCTTCAAGGCGCTGGACGACGCCTACCTGCAGGCGGTGCAGCAGGAGGTGGACGACAAGTGGGCGGGCTACCGGGAGCGCTTTCTCTAGGGCCCGTCGGCAGGCCTGGCCCGGTTCCATGCTGTCGGTCGTCTCAGCGCTGCTGCCCGTCTTCCTGATCATCCTGCTGGGCGCGGGTCTGAGGCACAGCCGGATCTTCGATCAGCCCGCCTGGCGGGGGTTCGAGAATCTGTGCTATTTCGTGCTGTTTCCCATCCTGCTGGTGAAGACCCTGGCCACCGCCCGGATCGGGGGTGCCGAGGTGCTGCTGTTCGCCCTCTCCCTGCTGTTCGCCATCTTCGCCATGACCGGCCTGCTGCTGCTCCTGTGGCCGCTGCTGGGACAGCGCTTCGGCGTCACCCCCGCCGCCTTCACCAGCCTGGTCCAGGGCACCACCCGCTGGCACGGCTTCGTCGCCCTCTCCATGGTCGGCCTGCTCTACGGCGACGAGGGGGTCACCTTCATGGCCATCACCATGGCGGTCATCATCCCGCCGCTCAATATCATCAATGTCTCGGTCCTGGCCCGTTTCGGCAGCGCCCGCAGCGATCTCAGGGGGGTGTTGGGGAAGCTGATCCGCAACCCGTTCATCATCGCCTGCGCCGCCGGTGCCGCCCTCAACCTGAGCGGCATCGGCCTGAGCGGCCCCCTCTATCACGTGTTCGACATCCTCGGCGGCGGCGCCCTGGGGCTGGGACTGCTGACGGTGGGTGCGGGGCTGCACGTGGGGCACGTGCTGGGCAACCGCGCCCTGGTCGCCTTCGGCGCCCTGCTGCGACTGCTGGGGATGCCGGCGCTGATGTTCCTGGGCTGCCTGCTGTTCGGCATCGACGGCCTGCCGCGGACGGTGGCGGTGCTGGCCGGCGCGGTGCCCACCGCCTCCTCCTCCTACATCCTGGCCCGGCAGATGGGCGGCGACCACCAGCTGATGGCCAACCTGATCAGCGTCCAGGTGCTGCTCGCCGCCGCCACCCTGCCGCTGATGATCTGGCTGGCCCAGGGTTGACCGATCGCCGGGAGCCGGCACCGGGGAGTGGAAACCGCGCTATGTTCCTTTGCGCCGGGGGCGGTGCTCCGTAACCGTTCAAACCACACCGTTCTTCCCGATCGGATCCCTGCGCCATAACCTGCTCCCGCATTCACTGACAGGAGCACGACATGAACAAGCGACGCAGCAAGGCCGACTGGCAACAACTGGTCGACGAACGGATGGGCGGTGGCCTGGCCCGGAAAGCATTCTGTGCCCAAGCCGGTATAGCGGTGGCTACCTTTGGCTATTGGAAGCGCACGCTGCGGGCCGATGGTACGATCCGTTCCGGCGACCCGGTGAGTGCCCGGGGTGTATCACCGGATGAAGCGCACAAAAGCGTATCGGAGACTGTGAATCTGACTCAAACTGTCGCATCCTTGTCAGAGCAGCTCGATCAGATCCTCCAATTGGGCGACTGTTCCGGCCAGGCCCTGTCGCAGTAACGTATCGAGGAATTCCTCGGGAGATTTCGGTGGATTCTTGAGTGCCTGGCGTTGAAGCCTGGCGACGTTGCAGACAGCACCAGGATCGAGATCCAGGAGATGGCCGATGAATTCATCGGGGTGTTGGACTTCGATTCCGTAGCGGCCAATGCTATCTGCGGGGAAGTCGTCGAGGTTGAAGGTGACGATGACACCCGCCTGGCACCGGATCGCTGCCGCCAATACATGGCGATCATCCCGGTCGGGCAGCTCCAGGCTTGTCGATGAGTTCTTCGTAGCCCGTCACCAGACAATCGGGAACGGCCTGGTTCATGAGTTGCCGGGTACGCTCGAGTTGTTCAGCCGTGATGTCCTGCCGATTACCCAGTACACCACCGATCCATTCGGCGTGGATGTGATCGGTCCAGCGCGCCCGGAAGAGCTCCGTCATGGCCAGGCGCAGGAGAAAGTCGCGTAACGGCGCCGGATACAGAACGCAGGCGTCATAGATCGCGGTGAAGTTCGCCACGCGTTCAGTATCCCATGTCGAGTTCCTGGGCCTGTTCGGTCAACTCGTCCAGTACACGTGCGCGTTGGGTATCAACGCGCTTCTTGTATTCCTCCAGATCCCGGAAGAGAACGCGGCGACGGGTGCCCACCTTGCGGTGGGGGATTTCACCCTGTTCCAGGAGCTTGACCAGATAGGGCCGGGAGACGTTCAGAAAGTCTGCGGCTTGCTGCGTGGTGAGTTCGGCATGGTGGGGCACCAGCGTAACCGCGTCCCCCTGGGCCATGTGGGCCAGGATATCGACCAGCATGCGCATCGCCGAGACGGGCACCGTAATTTCCTGATCTCCGTCGATCAGCCGGATACGCGCGGTTTCCCCGCGTCCCAGGCAGGCCGCGAGCAGACGGCTGCTCTGTGCGGCCAGTTCCGCATCCTGCTCGCTTGGGGCGATCGCCTCATGATGTTTTCTCGCTGCCGTTGCCATGTTCGTAACCCTCTGTTTGTAGAACAAACACCAGATCTCATCTCCTTTTGCTCCCAATAGGATAGCTCATAAACGAAATAAACGTAATATACGAAACGAACGAAACAGCAGTTTCCCTATGGTCGATGGCCCAGCCGTTCCTGAATCCCGTCCAAGGCCTCCAGGGAGTGGAAGCTGAACGAGATCCGCCCCCGTCCACGCTCCGGCTCATCGTCGGCCCGGGTCTCCGCGCCGACGATTTCACCCACCCACTGCTCGGGGCGTTGCTGCCGTGCCGGCTTGAGCAGCCCACTGACGCCGCGATCTCGCGCAGGTAGCACACTTTGTCTCTCATCTTGCGTATCATGATCCAGTCCTCCCGGTTGAGCATGGCGGCCTCCTCGAGTCTTTGAACAACCCAAGGATGCCCCACGCTTGATCGGGAGGACATCTCAAACCGTTATTTTGAGGTCATATAGCATCGGTGGTGACACCTACTCCTGCCTGGTGGATGTCCTGCAGCGGGTCGCCCTGCACCCGGCCCGTGATGTCGGGGAACTAACCTCACGCATCTGGAAGGAACGCTTCGCCGGTAACCCGTTGCGATCGGATCTTGAATATGTCCATTGATATCGACGGCCTGAGCTTCGAGGAACTGCTGGAGCTGAACCAGCGTGTGGTGGCGCGGTTGAAGATGCTTGAATCGATGCAGACCCACATCGAGATGATGCGCTTCAACCCCGGCCAGCGGGTCAGCTTCGAGCACAGCGGTGGCCGCCTGTTCGGCACCTTGGTCAAATACAACCGCAAGACGGTCACCGTGGTCACCGAAAACGGCCAGCGGTGGAATATCCCGCCGCATCTGCTGTCGGCAGTGAAGGATGCCGGTGATATCGAGCCGCAACAGCCGACCAGCAAGAAGAAAAAACGGCTCAGATAATCACGTGTGAGGCAATGGCGGTCAGAAATGGCCGTTTACGCTCCAACGAGCCTACCTGACCACTCCGTGTTCCCAGATTCCACCCGCGTCCACACCGTGTCCGCGCTCTTCACCCTCTCGTGTCCCAACGCTGTCGGTTTCATCTGTTCACCTCGATCAGGAGCCTTCGGGGCTTCCTGGGTTCCTCGACGTATCTCTACCTGCATGCCACGGCCTGAGGACCCCGCCGGATCTCCACACCCTGGCCTTCGTTCTCAGCGGGTGCTTCTGTGTTGCCTTCGGTGTGCGTTAAAACCCTCGGCATCCGGAACTGATTATGTCGAAGCTGTACCAGCATTTCAGGGAGCGCGACCTCCCCTACGGCCTACGGGTTTCCCTGTGTACGCTTACCTCACCTCTTTGTTCACGATCACTCGCTCCGCAGTGAGATCAACACTCGATACGGGTGGGTGGCTGGCCCTTACCCGACAGGGACTTTCACCCTGCAAGATACGCCGGGCTTGGCCCAGCGCGAGAACGCCTGAGTTCAGGTGCGTTTGAGGCAACAGGCGCTTTTGCGGCAGCAAAAGCGCCTGGCGGATCAAACGTCACCTGCAGCAATTTGTTGGGTACGGCCATGGTCATGCAACGAGTATCTTGTTTTCGTCCTTGTAGACCGATACACCGCCGTCCTCTGAGATCTTGATCCCAAGACCGAGGCTGCTGCCCTTCTTAGCGGCAGCGGTTCGGCCTCCACCTTCGCTACCTGCAGGTACACTTACTATTGCGCCGGCAGCAACAATATTGCCAAGATGGTCCAGAACCATCGCTCCATCCAATGCGAGCAACTCCTGACGCAATCTCCGGTCTAGATTCTGAAACTTATTGTTCACTATCGCGCGGATCGTTTTTGACTTGATGGATGGGTGATCTCCTGAAATTAGGTCAGGATCAGAAACTATTTCCCCAATCTTACCGAGTGAACCGGATCGGACCACAATGATGCATCCACCACTCCGAGCAAACGATATGTCGAGACAACTTTGATAGATTGCTTCTCGCAGGATTCTATTTTGAGGGGGCTGCATTCTGCGGAGATACATTTCATGAGCGTAGAACTGCCATTCGCCCCGCCGTTTGGCAAAAATTAGCCTTTTATTTCTGAAGACCAGCTGCTCTCCAAGGCGATTCAATACCAACGCAATTCGATTGTTATCGGTCCAGTCTGCTATGGCGTTCAAACGATATGGAACATAATCAAGACCCAGCTGGTTTGCTGTGAGCTGACCAGAGCCAGCTATTTTACCATCCAAGGTCACGACTAGGAGAGTGTCAAATCCGTTGCTTACGACTGCAGAGAAATCATGATCAAATATTTCAGTGAGACTGCTTCCTCGACCGTTAGCATTTGGATCGATTCCTATGGAGGATGTAATCTCGCCACCTTCATAAGTACGGGCAGACCAAGCCTCAAACTGACGCAATATCAGACTTACTGCGCGGATACCACCGAGGTGACGCGAAATTGCTCTCGCGGGTAAAAACGTGAGCAGATCTGCTCTGTAATCTGGTGAAGTCGCGTCGTATATAGCGATGAGCTCTTCAACAAAATCCTTCGTTAGGGCCAACTCTTCTGGTGTAAAACCAGGTTGGCGATAGAGGACAAGCCTCTCGACACCGGCATCCTCGGCCTTGATAGCAATCTTGGATGGTTCGAGCGATGCAACTAGTGGGCTGTTGGACTGACAATTTAAAGACCCAGCTTGAACTTGCGCAGACAGCAAGGGCCCGAGGTACGTGCCCAAAGCCTCTCTCAGTTCGTCAATGATCAATGTAGGCCCCCGTTACCTTGACTTTCGGGATTTCTCTTAAGCACCCAACGAGACTGTAGAAAAATGAATTACAAAACGAACTGCTCATCCACAATTTTATCAGTCTTCCATCTAAATTTACTTGCTCGATTCTTCCGGCAATTAATTCATGATGTGAATACGGGACTCACTATCCGCTGCCTGTCGCCCCTACGCCACCAGGCACCGGTGTATCTTCAACATATTGTGCAGCATCGCCACCGGCTTTCATTGGCCATCGACCTTCCTTCGCCCCCGAAGGCTAGATTGACGAAAACCGATTCCATTCCCTATATGCGCAAACACCGGCTCCACGATACCCATTCGGCGGCTGTAGATATCCCGTCCAGCGCGGCTGTCGATCTTTCGCTTCATCTGCCCGATCAGCCCCTGCTTCCGCTCTTCGCTGATCCCAAGCCGGATATGAATCTGGCGGGCCGTCCGCTGGCTCGGATCCCGCAGACAGCGTTTGCGTAACCGGCACCCTGCGCAGTCGTTCTCCTCCAGGAATCGCCTGATCTTCCTCGATGCCTGGCGGAGCTTCTTTATCTGGCTCTTCTCGCGCCCGGTGAGCGCCTCCTCCAGATTGGCCTGATCGGCCTCCTTGTGTTTCTTCAGGATATAGCGGACCGCCCGGTCGATCTTCTTCCGTTTCCTGTTCAGATCCGCATGCCGTCCACTCCACTCCCTGGCGGCATTGGAGGGCATCTTGCACCCATCGACGGCAAACATCTCACGGCCAATCAGGCCCAGTTCATCGCAGACCAGGACGATCTGGTTGAACAGCTCCCCGATCTCCTCTGAAAACCTTGAAACGAAGTTGGCAAGGGTGGTGAAGTGCGGCTGGCTGTCGGCAGATATGGCCATGAACAGGATGTTCTCCCGACAGAGCCGTTCGATCTTGCGGCTGCTGGTGATGCCCTTGGAGTAGGCCAGGATGATGATCTTCAGGAGAATGGCGGGGTCGCAGGCGGTGCGGCCTGTTTCATCATTGCTGTAGTGCTGCTGGAACCGGCTCAGGTCCGGTTCGTTGTCGATCAGTCGGGAGAGGGTGAACTCGAAGGAATCCGGCAGTATCCGGCGATCGAAAGAGATCGGGATCATCTTTACCTGGCCGTAATTCGCATCCTTGAATCGGGGCATTTGGTGACCGTCTTTTTCGGTTCGAATTCACATGGGTATATCTTACAGAAAAAAGGGTTTTTCCACAGTTTCAACCAACGGATCTGCCGATGTCGGGTGCCCCCGGACCGATGGCGATACCCCCGCTCACTCCCCG
>DRKP01000100.1 GCA_011051715.1 Sedimenticola thiotaurini
ATCACACAGGGCCGACACCGAAGGCCCGGAACGTCACGGCGGACGCGCCACGGCTGGAAGGCTGCGTCGACGAAGGGCTCCACGGCGGGATGCCGCTCTACGGGCCCTTTTGACGGATGGAGGTTTCCCTGCGGCCGCCGGGGCGTTCCGGGCCGCCTGTGGAGGCCCTCCGCCGACCGACATTCGGAGCTCCGCGTCACGCAGGGCCGACACCGAAGGCCCGGAACGTCGCGGCGGCCGCGCCACGGCCGGATGGGCACCTTCGCGGCGGGGGCACTCCTGCCGGCTCTTTTAGTGGGCGATCACGAAAATTAAAGGTTCCCTCGTGCCCATTCGCGGCTAAAATCAGCGGTACCGGATTCTCCACCCGAGGCACCCATCGTCATGAACATCCTGATCATTGGAAGCGGCGGCCGCGAGCATGCCCTGGCCTGGAAGGCGGCCCAGTCCCCCCTGGCGGAAAAGGTCTTCGTCGCCCCTGGCAATGCGGGAACGGCACTGGAGCCGGGGCTGGAGAACATCGATGTGGCGGCGGACGACATCGACGGCCTGCTGGCCGCCGCCCTGGAGCAGAACATCGACCTGACCATCGTCGGACCCGAGGCGCCCCTGGTGGCCGGCGTCGTCGACCGCTTCAGCGCCGCCGGCCTGAAATGCTTTGGCCCGACACGGCGGGCGGCGCGACTGGAGGGCTCCAAGGCCTTCGCCAAGGACTTCATGAAACGCCACGCCATCCCCACCGCCAGCTACGGCGTCTTCACCGACGTCGACGAGGCGCTGGAGGGACTGCACCGCATCGGCGCCCCGGTGGTGATCAAGGCCGACGGCCTGGCCGCCGGCAAGGGCGTGATCCTGGCCCGCACCCTGAAGGTGGCGGAGCAGGCGATCCGCGACATGCTGGCCGGCAACCGCTTTGGCGAGGCCGGCCACCGGGTGGTGATCGAGGAGTTCCTCAGCGGTGAGGAGGCCAGCTTCATCGTCATGGCCGATGGCAGGAACATCCTGCCCATGGCCAGCTCCCAGGACCACAAGGCGCGGGACGACGGCGACCAGGGACCCAACACCGGCGGCATGGGGGCCTACTCGCCGGCACCGGTGGTGACGGCCGAGATGCACGAGCGCATCATGGAACGGGTCATCCGTCCCACGATTGAGGGCATGTCCAGCGAAGGACACCCCTACACCGGGTTTCTCTACGCCGGAGTGATGATCGACGCCGAGGGCAACCCGAAGGTCCTGGAATACAACTGCCGTTTCGGCGACCCGGAGACCCAGCCCATCATGCTGCGCATGAAGTCGGACCTGGTCGCCCATTGCCTGGCGGCCCTGGAGGGGACCCTGGACCGGGAGACCACCGAGTGGGACGAACGGGCCGCACTGGGCGTGGTGCTGGCGGCGGCGGGCTATCCGGGCGACTACCGCAAGGGCGACGTCATCTCCGGGCTGCCGGTGGAGGAGGAGCCCGGCCTCAAGGTGTTCCATGCCGGCACCGCCCTGGTGGACGGCAAAGTGGTCACCGCCGGTGGCCGGGTGCTGTGCGCCACCGCCCTCGGGGAGAGCGTGGCCGAGGCCCAGCGGCGTGCCTACGATCTGGCGCGGCGCATCCACTGGGAGGGGGTCTTCTACCGCAAGGACATCGGCTATCGCGCGGTGGCGCGGGAGCAGGGTCCGGAGCCAGGTTGAGGCGGTTGTAGATCCATCAAGGAGAAGAAGGGGGCCGCGACCGGCCCGCCCCGCGAACCCCGACTCCAGCCACAAGGATCCGACACCGGCGGTCACCCGGCGCCGGTTGAAAGAATACCGGTCTCTGTGCCTCCGTGGTAAAGATCGATACCGTGCCCGCCGCTACCCCCAGACGACCCGATGAGCGAATTCGACCCCGACATCTTCGAGCACGACTACCTCGGCACCGATCCGAAGGACATCCAGCTGTCGATCAACAACCGGCTGGTCTACACCATCGGCAAGGATCCCTACACCGCGGTGGACCGGGACTGGCTGCAGGCCCTCTCCTACACCGTGCGCGACCGCCTGATCGAGCGCTGGATGGAGACCCACCGCAACTACTACCGCCGCGGGGCCAAGCGGGTCTACTACCTGTCGCTGGAATTCCTCATCGGTCGCAGCCTGAACAACGCCCTGCTCAACATCGGCTTCCGCGACAACACCGCCACCGCCCTGAACCGGCTCGGAATGAACCTGGAGGCGCTGCAGGAACTGGAGCACGACGCCGCACTCGGCAACGGTGGCCTGGGGCGGCTCGCCGCCTGCCTGCTGGACTCCATCGCCACCCTCGACCTGCCCGGCACCGGCTATGGCATCCGCTACGAATACGGCATGTTCAGGCAGAAGATCGAGGACGGCCAGCAGATCGAGCTGCCGGAGAACTGGCTGGAGGCGGGCAATCCCTGGGAGTTCGCCCGGCCGGAGGTGGTCTACAGCATCCGCTTCGGCGGCCACGTCATCGACTGCCCCTGCCCCGAGGGCGAGGGCCGGCGCCAGTACCAGTGGGTGGATGGCGAGGAGGTGCTGGCAATGGCCTTCGACACCCCCATCCCCGGCTACCACACCGACACCGTCAACAACCTGCGGCTGTGGTCGGCCCGGGCCAGTCACGACTTCGACCTGGCCTGCTTCAACGAGGGCAACTACATCAAGGCGGTGGAGCGCAAGACCCTGTCGGAGAACCTGTCCAAGGTGCTCTACCCGGACGACCGCGCCCAGGAGAACCAGGAGCTGCGGCTGCGCCAGCAGTACTTCTTCGTCAGCGCCTCGCTGCAGGACATCCTGCGCCGCTTCCTGCAGGACAACCACGACCTGGAGACACTGCCGGAGAAGGTGGCGATCCAGCTCAACGACACCCACCCGGCGGTGGCCATCCCCGAACTGCTGCGCATCCTGCTGGACGACTACCGGATGGAGTGGCAGCCGGCCTGGAACATCGTCACCCGCACCTTCAGCTACACCAACCACACCCTGCTGCCGGAGGCCCTGGAGACCTGGCCGGTGGGGCTGTTCCAGCGCCTGCTGCCGCGCCACATGCAGCTCATCTTCGAGATCAACCGGCGCTTCCTGCAGACCGTGACCCACCGGCACCCGGGCGACGTCGAGATCCTGCGGCGCATGTCGATCATCGACGAGGAGGGCGGCCAGCGCATCCGCATGGCCCACCTGGCCATCGTCGGCAGCCACCGGGTGAACGGGGTCTCGGCCCTGCACACGGAACTGCTGCAGCAGCACACCTTCGCCGACTTCCACCGTTTCTACCCCGACCGCATCATCAACATCACCAACGGCATCACCCCGCGCCGCTGGCTGCACCAGTCCAACCCGCCGCTGGCGGTGCTGCTCTGCCGCACCATCGGCGACGACTGGATCAGGGACCTGGACCAGCTGGAGGCGCTGGTGCCGCTGGCCGACGATGCCGGCTTCCGTCACCAGTTCGCCCGCGCCAAGCTGGAGAACAAGCGCCACCTGGCAGACCTGATCCGGCACCACCTGGGCCAGACCGTGGACCCGGAGAGCCTGTTCGACATCCAGGTCAAGCGCATCCACGAGTACAAGCGCCAGCTGCTCAACCTGTTCCGGGTGATCACCCTCTACAACCGCCTCACCGACGGCAGCGACGGCGACATGGTGCCGCGCACGATACTGATCGGCGGCAAGGCGGCCCCCGGCTACTACATGGCCAAGCTGATCATCCGCCTGATCAACGACGTCGCCGGCATCATCGACAACGACCCGGCCGTGGCCGGCCGGCTGAAGCTGCTGTTCATCCCCAACTACGACGTCTCCACCGCCGGCGACATCATCCCCGCCGCCGACCTGTCGCAGCAGATCTCGACCGCCGGCATGGAGGCCTCCGGCACCGGCAACATGAAACTGGCCCTGAACGGGGCCCTCACCATGGGCACCCTGGACGGGGCCAACATCGAGATCCGCCAGCAGGTGGGGGCGGAGCACATCTTCACCTTCGGCCTCACCGCCGACCAGGTGACGGCGATGAAGGCCCAGGGGTACGACCCGCACCGCTTCTACCACGCCGACGCGGAACTGAAGCGGGTGATCGACCAGATCGGTGCCGGTTACTTCTCACCGGAGGAGCCGCACCGCTACCGCCCCATCGTCGACAGCCTGCTGCACGGCGACCCCTTCATGGTGCTGGCCGACTACCGCGCCTACATGGAGTGCGACGCCGAGGCCGACCGCCGCTACCGCGACCCCGACGCCTGGTTCCGCAGCGCCGTGCTCAACACCGCCAGAATGGGCTTCTTCTCCAGCGACCGCACGGTGATGGAGTATGCGCAAAAGATCTGGGGGGTGGTGCCGATAGAACGGTGAACGGGACAGATCCGGGTGGACGCATCTCGTGATGGATGCAGATCCGGGTCCAGAACAAAGACCCCGATTCTGTCAGTATTTTTTACAATCCCCTGGCAAGCTGCTTGACAGGAGCAGCGCAATTCACTGAATATCAGGGGGATGGCGAAATGGGCGTGATTCTTGCTTATCATACAAACACCTTTCTGTCCCCGGTAATTCTGGATGGATGGCCAAGCATTAGAGCGGGCATGAAACCATGAGCGAAGAGAAGCAGACCCAGGAGACAAACGGGAACGGTTCCGAACAGGAGAGCCGCCGGCGCCTGCTGAAGGGGATCGTCGCCACCACACCCGTGATTCTGTCGGTGACCAGCCGGCCGGTGCTGGCAATACGCAACTGCTCCGAGTCCGGTCAGCTGTCGGGGAACAATTCCGGCGACACCCGCCTGTGTGAAGGCGAGGGATGCAGCGGCAACAGCTGGAAGACGCATCTCAACAACTTCCATCCAAACTATCCCTCGACCGCGATCTTCGATACGGTCTTCGGAATCACCCTGTTCGGCTCGGCGACCCTGGGTGAGGTCATCAACAAGAGTGCCGCCCCTTCCCTTACCTGTGTCGATGGAACAAAGGCCAAGGTGAAGAAATTCGGCAAACAGGCGGTGGCGGCCCTGCAGAATGCGGCCACCGAGGTACGCTTCGACCTGACCGTTGCCGATGTCCTGCTGACGGTCCAAAATGCTTACACCGGCGCATTAAGCGACGGGAAGTTAAATTGCAGTACACTGAACACCACGACAAAGGCACTCCGGACACTGAATAACCAGGCGCCTCAGAACTGCCCGTGGAACCTCTAGTCCCTGGCGGCTCTGCGGATGGAGTACCCGGCCTGGCAGACGCCACCTTTCTCCCGGATCGAGTTGAGGGAGTATGATACCGAAGTGGTGGTCCTTGATACGGGGTCGGGAAACACGCTCGCGCTGGACCCCATCGCCGCCGCGGTCCTGTCGTGGCTGAGCCAGGGCCCGCAGAATCATGACCGGTTGATGGCGCAGATCAGCCACAGCTTCGACATCCCGGCGGATGACTCTCTCCGGTCCTACCTCGAGTCGTTGTTGGATTCCCTGCAGCAGCAGAACCTGATCCAACCCACCTCCGAGTGAAGCTCTCCGAACTCACCCGCCAGGCGCTGGCCCAGGCATTGCGCCGGGAGGGTATCGGTCTGTCCATCGGTCCATTTTCCGTCCGTCTGAGGTCGCGGATCGGTTACGTGGCAGACAGCCTTCACCGCCTCTATGCGGACTACCCACTGGCGGACGACCACCAGTTCCATGACTTCCACATCGCCGTCGAGCGCCCCCGTGGAATCCGCCATGTCATATCGCCCCAGGCCCTGTTCCTGGTCGATGGAGAACCACCGTTCAAACCCCTGCCTCTCAACCAGGCCTACCCCTTCTTCGAATGGGGCCTGAACTGGTGCGTGGCCCAGTATGCCCACCAGTTCCTGATCCTGCATGCGGCGGTGGTGGAAAGAGACGGCATCGCAGCGATCCTGCCAGGCAGCCCGGGAGCTGGCAAAAGCACCCTGTGCGCCAGCCTGGTGGCCCGTGGCTGGCGCCTGCTGTCGGACGAGATGGCCCTGATCCCGCGCGTGACGGAACGACTCGTACCCATCCCGCGTCCGGTGGCGCTGAAGAACGACTCCATCGACATCCTGAAGCATTTCGCCCCGGAACAGGTGTTCGGCGACTCGTTCCACGATACCGCCAAGGGCACGGTTGCACACATGAAGCCGCCGGCCGAGAGTATTCGCCGTGCCGGCGAACCCGCCCCGCCACGGCTGCTGATCTTTCCACGCTTCGCGAAGGACACAGAGATGAAACTGGAACCCCTCTCCCGGGGCCGCAGCTTCCTGAAGGCGGTGGAATACTCGTTCAACTATGACTTCCTCGGCGCCGATGGTTTCCGGCGCATGGACCGATTGATCTCGGCCTGTGACTGCTACGATTTCAACTACCCCTCCCTGGAGGCCGGTCTGGACGGACTGACCCGATTGTGGGAACGGACCCTTGCTGCGGAGACCGCCCCATGAACCGGGATCTGCCCCTGGTCATCCACTGCTACCGGGATATTCGGCGGTTGACGGGCCTCACCCTGCCAGAGTGGGATCTGCTGATCCGGCAGGGCCGGCGTGCCGGACTGCTCGGCCGGCTGCACGCCATGGCAGAACGGGCGGAACTGCTGGACGCGCTGCCGGAGAAACCGGCCTGCCATCTGACCGCCAGCCGGGTGGAGGCCGACCGGGTTGCCGGCGCCGCCCGCTGGGAGATGGGACAGATCGCCTTCGCCCTGCAGCGGTTATGGGTGCCGGTCATCGCCCTCAAGGGGGCGGCCTATGCCCTGAGTGGCCGCTTCGCGGCCGAGGGCCGGGCCTTCAGCGACCTGGATATCCTGGTCCCCAGACCGGCACTGGAAGACGTGGAACAGCAGCTGATCGCCCATGGTTGGCTGTCGACCCATCTGGACGAATACGACCAGCGCTACTATCGCCGGTGGATGCACGAGATCCCTCCGATGCGCCACATCCGCCGCAAGACCAATCTGGACATCCACCACGGAATCCTGCCGGAGACCGTGTCCCGGCGCCCCGATCCGCGTCTGCTGCTGGACGAGGCCATCGAGCTGGAAGCCCTGCCAGGGGTCTATACCCTGTCGCCCGTCGATACCTGGCTGCACAGCGCCACCCACCTGTTCCAGGAGGGAGAGTTCCACAACGGCCTGAGGGATCTGACCGACCTGGACCTGTTGACCCGTGAAATGGCGGGAAAGGATGGCTTCTGGGACCAGCTGGTCGCCAGGTCACAGGTGCTGAACCTGACACGCCAGCTCTACTACGGTCTCCGTTACACCCACCGCCTGCTCGCAACCCCGGTACCGGAGGAAGTGCTGGAGTCGACCGCGGCATTCGCCCCGCCACAGCCGTTGAAAGGCCTGATGGACGGCTTGTTTCAAAGGGCCCTGCTGCCACTGCACAGCTCCTGCGACCCGGCCACGGGACCGGCCGCGCGATGGGCGCTGTACATCCGTTCCCACGCCATCCGCATGCCGCCCCACCTGCTGCTGCCCCATCTCGCCCACAAGGCCTTCGTCACCCCCTACCGGCAGTGGCGCGAGGAGCGGGAACGGGCGCGCCAGGGGGGCATGGTTCCCCGGCGCTGACAGGAGAGAACCGGCGGCAGGGCACGGTGCCCCGGCGCATCGCCGCAGAGACCGGCGTCACAGGTCGTCGAGCACACGCTGGCACAGCGCACCCAGGTCGGCCAGCTCCGGATAGATCTCCCCCACCTCCACCACGTACCCCAGCGTCCGCGGGATGTCGGCCAGGTATCCCGGCTTGCCGTCGCGCGCGTTCAGGCGGGCGAAGATGCCGGCCGCCTTCAGGTGGCGCTGCACCCCCATCAGATCGAACCAGCGCAGGAACCGCTGTTCGTGCTCCGCCGGCAGCACGCCGCTCTGCACCGCCAGCTCGAAGTAGCCCTCCACCCAGGCCACCACCCGGTCGCGGGGCCAGCGGACATAGCAGTCCTTGAGCAGGGAGACCAGGTCGTAGGTGACCGGGCCGACCACGGCGTCCTGGAAGTCCAGCACCCCGGGATTGTGGCGCCCGGTAACCATCAGGTTGCGGGAGTGGAAGTCGCGCAGCACGCAGACCCGGGGCTGCTCCAGGGCGTTGTCGATCAGCAGCTCGAAGGCCTGCTCCAGCAGCTGCCGCTGCCCCTGGTCCGGCTCCAGCCCCAGGTGACGCTGCAGCAGCCAGTCCGGGAACAGCGCCATCTCCTGCTGCAGCAGGGCGCGGTCGTAGGGCGGCAGGCCGTCGCGGGGACCCAGGGCCTGCACCGTCACCAGTGCCCCCAGGGCGTCGCCGTAGAGGCGGTCCACGCTCTGTTCGTCCAGCGCCTCCAGATAGTGGCGGGAGCCCAGATCCTCCAGCAGCAGGAAGCCCCGCTCCAGGTCCTCGGCCAGCACCTCCGGGGTGTGCACCCCGAGATCGCGGAGCTGGCGCGCCAGCCGCACGAAGGGGACGCAGTCCTCCTGCGGTGGCGGCGCATCCATGACGATCAGGCTGTCGCCGCCGGGGCGGTCGATGCGGAAGTAGCGCCGGAAACTGGCGTCCTCCGAGGCCGGGGTCAGGACCACCCCGCCACCGAGCTGCTGCTCCACCCACCCCTGCAACCCCTCGAGACGCTCCGTCATTCGCCGCCACCATCCGCCAAACATTGAAGGAGGGGCGATTCTATGCGATTTTATACCCCTGCCGCCAACGCCATCCGTTCCGGCGGCCGGGGCACGGAACAGACCGGAAGACCATTCAAGCGACCAGATCCAGCGATCCAAAGAAGCCGACGTGCCCGCGAACAGACCCATCCCCTTCTGCCTGATCGGCACCCTGCTGCTGCTCATCGGACCCGTCCGGGCCGCCCAGTGGAACTGCGTCGCCGACGACCAGGGGGGCTGGGCCTGCTACGACCTGGAGGCCAACGCCGGGGAACCCGGCCCCGCCCCGAAGGAGACGGCGCCTCCCGCCACGGCACAGGCCGGTGGAAACGCCCCGGAAACCGGCACCAGCCTCCCGCCAGCGGAAAAAAAAAACTGACCGCTGAGCCCCCGGCCGCCGCTGCGCCGGCCTCCCCGGAGCCGCACTCCCAGGGCACCACGGTGACTGCAACCGGGGACGCCGGGCCCGCCCCCGCAACAGATACGGCCGGGGCCACCCCATCCGCACGGCCGGCGCCGGCGACTGCTCCGGCCGCCGCCACTCCGGCCCCGGCTACGGCCGGGGGTACCCCGGAGACGGGGCCGGCCACGCAGCCAGTGACCGCTGCGCCGGGTGTGGAGGAGGCGGCCACCGCCGGCACCGGGGTTGCCGCGACCCCCATAGCGGCGCCGACCGCCGCAGCCGGACCCGCGACAGCGGCGGCCGGCGAAGAGCGCATCGACCGTGGCCTGGACTGGGCCCAGTGCCACCCCTGGCCCCGCCCCGCCCCGCTGAGCTTTGCCGCCCCGCCCGACGAGCTGACGGTGATCGACGCCGACGGCGCCGTGCTGGAACCGGACCGGAACCGCATCCTGTTCAGCGGCGACGTCGCGGTGCGCCGGCAACAGCGGATGCTGGAGGCGGACGAGGTGACCTACGACGAGGGCAGCGAGGAGCTGACCGCCCGCGGCCGCGTCTATTTCGAACAGCCGCGCTTCCGCCTCACCGCCGACCACGCCCGCTTCAACCTGGCGCGGGAGGAGGGGGAGATGAGCGGGGTCGGCTACCGCCTCACCGACCGCGGTGCCAGGGGGAAGGCGGCGAGAGCCCGGCTGCAGGACCCGCAGCGCTCCCACCTGGAGCAGGTGACCTACTCCACCTGCGCCCCCGGCGACGACGCCTGGCAACTGGAGGCGGCACAGCTGGACCTGGACCGGGAGACCGGCACCGGCGTCGCCCGCGACGCCAAACTGCGCTTCAAGGGGGTGCCGTTCCTCTACCTTCCCTACGCCAGCTTCCCCATCGACGACCGCCGCAAGTCCGGATTCCTGGTGCCCTCCATCGGCTCCAGCGAGCGCAGCGGATTCGACCTGGCGACGCCGTACTACTTCAACATCGCCCCCAACATGGACGCCACCCTCACCCCGCGTTACCTGGGCCGGCGCGGGCTGCTGCTCGGCGGCGAGTTCCGTTATCTGCAGCCACGCCACAGCGGCAGGATCAGGGCCGAGGTGCTGCCCCGCGACAGCGCGGTCGCCGCCGGAGAGAACAGCACCCGCGGCGCCTTCTCCTACCAGGCCAGCGGCACGCCGGCGCCGCGCTGGGGCTTCGACGTCGATCTCAACTACGTCTCCGACGACCGCTACCTGGACGACCTGGGCAACAGCCTGGCGGTCACCAGCGCCCGCCAGCTGGAGCGCCGCGGCGATCTCACCTACGCAGGCGATGGCTGGACCGCGCTGGCCCGGGCCCAGTACTTCCAGACCGTCGACCCGGCGATCCCCGATGCCGACCGCCCCTACATCCGGCTGCCGCAGCTTCTGTTCGACCTGGACCGGCCGGACCAGGCCGGCGGGCTCACCTACCTGCTGCGCGCCGAGTATGTCAATTTCGACCACAGCAACGACACCCTGGTACGGGGACAGCGCTTCGACCTGGCGCCGGCCCTGGCGCTGCCACTGGTCCGGCCCTGGGGCTTCCTCACGCCGAAGGCGACGCTGCATTACACCAGCTACCTGCTGGAGAACCAGCAGCCGGGCTGGGACGACACCCCCGACCGCACCCTGGGAACCCTGAGCCTGGATGGCGGTCTCTTCTTCGAGCGCGACACCAGCTGGTTCGACACCGCCATGGTGCAGACCCTGGAACCGCGGCTGTTCTACCTCTATACCCCGTACCAGGATCAGTCGGAGCTGCCCGATTTCGACACCGCCATGGTGGAGTTCAGCTTCGCCAGCCTGTTCCGGGAGAACCGTTTCAGCGGCAGCGACCGGATCGGGGACGCCAACCAGCTGACCGCCGCCCTCACCACCCGCACCCTTAGCGGGGAGACGGGGCAGGAGCTGTTCCGCGCCAGCATCGGCCAGATCGTCTACTTCCGCGACCGGCTGGTGCAGCTGCCGGGCATCCCGGTGATGGATGACGGTGCCTCGTCGCTGGTGGGAGAGCTGGCCGCACGCATGGGCGACCGCTGGAGCAGCCGGGCCAGTATCCAGTGGAATCCGTACAAGGAGAGCGGGGCCACCGAGAAGGCGGCGGTCTCGCTGCACTACCAGGACGGCGACGAGCGCATCGCCAACCTGGCCTACCGGCTGACCGACCAGGTGCTGGAACAGATCGACCTCTCCGGGCGCTGGCCGGTGACTCCCCAGGTCAGCCTGGTGGGTCGCTGGACCTATTCGCTGCGCAACCGGGTGACCAACCTGGCCTTCGCCGGCATCGAGTACGATGCCTGCTGCTGGCGGATCAGGCTGGTGGCCCAGCAGCTGCTGACCGGCATCGACGCGGAGCCGACCAACTCGGTGCTGATCCAGTTCCAGCTCAAGGGCCTGGCCAGTCTCGGGCAGCGGGTGGACGACTACCTGGAGCAGAACATCTCCGGTTAC
>DRKP01000101.1 GCA_011051715.1 Sedimenticola thiotaurini
TCTGGCCAAACCCGGCGACGAGGGCTGGGGTCGTGGTGACCGGCCGGTGATCAACGTGGACTACTGGAGCGTGGTGCGTTACTGCCAGTGGTTGAAGAAGCAGACCGGCTGGCAGGTGAGGCTGCCAACCGAGGCGGAATGGGAGTATGCCTGTCGTGCCGGTACCACCACCCCGTTCTGGACCGGCGATACCATCACCACCGACCAGGCCAATTTCGACGGCAGTTATCCATCCTTCTACAGCGGCGGCAAGAAGGGGGTAAGGCGCGGCATGACCACGGCAGTCCGCGAGTTCGCACCGAGCCCTTGGGGGCTGTACGACATGCACGGTAACGTCTGGGAGTGGTGCTCGTCGGAATACGATGAGGAGTATGGCGGCAAGGAGCTGCTCAGCGCCTGCCTGCAGAGCGACAATCCGGCACCGCGGGTGGTGCGCGGCGGCTCCTGGTACAACGTCGCCAGCGTTCTGCGCAGTGCCTCCCGCAACAAGCTCTCCCCCAAGCTGCACTACCTGAAGGTGGGGTTCCGGCTGGTGCGGGAGATTCGCTAGGAGCCTGGCGGAAACGATCTGCGCAAACTTTGTGCTTCGTCGTGCTACGCGGTCAGGGGGGGGTGCCCGGTGCAGCGCCCCGGGCCTTCGGTGTCGGCCCCGGGGGGGGCGCGACGCACGGATCAGGCCCTGGCGGCGGGCCTCCACAGGCGGCCCGGCACGCCGCACCGGACGCCTGAAAGGGTTTGCCGGGGGGGGCGCCCGGTGCGGCGCCCCGGGCCTTCGGTGTCGGCCCCGGGGGGCGCGACGCACGGATCAGGCCCTGGCGGCGGGCCTCCACAGGCGGCCCGGCACGCCGCACCGGCCGCCTGAAAGGGTTTGCCGGGGGGCGACCGGCGCAGCGCCCCGGGCCTTCGGTGTCGGCCCCGGGGGGCGCGACGCACGGAACCGGCCCTGGCGGCGGGCCTCCACAGGCGGCCCGGCACGCCACACCGGTCGCCGTTGTACATACAGGCTCTTCTCTGTCGCTTTTCCCGTATTCGGCTGGAGTCCTGGAGTTGGCCTCAGATGGCCAGGTACTGCTGCCGCAGGTCGGCGTTGTCCAGCACCTCCTGGGCGAGGCCGTCGAATACCACCTGGCCCATGTCCAGGATGATGGCGCGGTCGGCCAGGCGCAGGGCGGCGACGGCGTTCTGCTCCACGATGATGGTGGTGATGCCCAGCTTCTTGATGTTGTCGACGATGCGCTCGATCTCGTGCACGATCACCGGCGCCAGCCCTTCATAGGGCTCGTCCAGCAGCAGCAGCTTGATGTCGCGGGCCAGGGCGCGGGCCACCGCCAGCATCTGCTGTTCGCCGCCGGAGAGGGTGATCGCCTCCTGGTTGCGGCGCTCGGCCAGGCGCGGGAAGTGCTCGTAGATGCGCTCGATGGTCCAGCCGATGGGAGGGGCGATCTGGGACAGGATCAGGTTCTCTTCCACCGTCATACCGGCGATGATGCGGCGGTCCTCCGGCACCAGGGCGACGCCCAGCTGGGCCGCCTGGTGCGACTTCATCAGGTGAAGCGGCTGGTGGTCGAGCCAGATCTCGCCATGGGTCACCTGGGGTGAATCTACCCGGGCGATGGAGCGCAGGGTGGAGGTCTTGCCGGCGCCGTTGCGTCCCAGCAGGGCCACCACCTCGCCCTCGCGGATGTCGAAGCTGACACCCTGGACGATGTAGCTCTCGCCGTAGTAGGAGTGGATGTCCCAGCAGGAGAAGAAGGCGGGATCGGAACCGGTGCGGGTGACCGGTGCGACCGCGTGTTCGCGTTTCAGTATGCTCATAGTTCTGCTCCGCCCAGGTAGGCCTCCTGAACCTTGGGGTTGCCGCGGATCTCGTCCGGCGTGCCCTGGGCGATGATGCGCCCCTGTGCCAGCACGCTGATGCGGTCGGCCAGGCTGAAGACCACGTGCATGTCGTGCTCGATGATGATCTTGGTCATGCCCCGTTCCTTGATCTTCTTCAGCAGGTCGATGGTACGGTTGGTGTCGTGGCGCGACATGCCCGCGGTGGGTTCGTCCAGCAGCAGCAGGCGCGGGTGCTGCACCAGTCCCATGGCCAGTTCCAGCCGGCGCTTGTCGCCGCGGGACATGCTGCCGGCGTGATCGTGGATCTGCCCGCCCAGGCCCAGATCCTCGAGCACGTGCCGGGCCTGTTCCTCGATGTCCCGCCTGCCGGCCAGGCTGGTGAAGGCGTTGAAGCGGAACACCCCTTCCTGCTTGGCCAGGGCCGGAATCATGACGTTCTCCAGCACGTTCAGGTCGGGAAATATCTCCGGTGTCTGGAACACCCGCACCATGCCGGCGTGGTTGATCTCGTACGGCTTCAGGCCGATCATGTTCTTCCCTTCGAACTCGACCGTGCCGCTGTCCGGCTCCAGGCGGCCGATGCAGACGTTGAGCAGGGTCGATTTGCCGGCGCCGTTGGGACCGATGATGGCGTGGGTCTTGCCTTCCTCGATGTCCAGGTTGATGTCGCCCAGGGCGTGCAGGCCACCGAAGGTCTTGTTCACGTCTTTGATGCTGAGAACGATATTGCCCATCGGATCACTCCTGCTCTGACGTCTGGATGGCCTTCTCCTGCTGCGGCCGGCTGAGTCGGCGGGCCAGCGCGGCGATGCGCTGGAAGCCCTCCATGACGCCGCCGGGCAGGAAGATGACGATCACCATGAACAGCACGCCCAGGGTCAGGTGCCAGCCGTCGCCGACGAAGTGGCTGCTGATCGCCACCACGATGTCCTCCAGCCAGTCGGGCAGGAAGGAGAAGGTCTGGTGCAGGGTGTTGGTGTTGAGGGCGGAGAAGATGTTCTCGAAGTACTTGATGATGCCGACCCCCAGCAGCGGGCCGATCAGGGTGCCGACACCGCCCAGGATGGTCATCAGCACCACCTCGCCGGAGGCGGTCCACTGCATCCGCTCGGCGCCGGCCAGCGGGTCGGTGACCGCCATCAGGGCACCGGCCAGCCCGGCATAGACGCCCGAGATGACGAATGCCGTGAGCAGATACGGTTTGGTGTTGAAGCCGGTGTAGAGCATGCGGTTCTGGTTCGACTTGATCGCCAGCAGCTTCAGCCCGAACGGCGAGCGGAAGATGCGCAGGGAGATGAAGAAGCCGATGATCAGCAGCACGGCGCAGAAGTAGAAGCCGGAATAGCCGCTCATGGACATGCCGAACAGGTTGGTCGACGGCAGGCCCTCGCCCGGCGCAACGAACATGGCGTCGATCATCCGCGGGTCGGTCTTGGTCAGCTGCAGGCCGGTCTCGCCGTTGGTGATCGGCGTCAGCACCGAGTAGGCCATGTTGTAGGACATCTGGGCGAATGCCAGGGTCAGGATCGAGAAGTAGATGCCGGAGCGGCGCAGGCTGAGATAGCCGATGACGACGGCGAACAGGCCGCCCACCACCATGGCGAACAGCACTGCCGGCAGCACGTTCATGGTCAGCAGCTTGAACGACCACACCGCGGTGTAGGAACCGACGCCGAGGAACACCGCATGGCCGAACGACAGGTAGCCGGTGAGCCCGAACAGGATGTTGTAGCCGATGGCGAAGATGCCGAAGATGGCGAACTTCTGCAGCAGGTCGGGATAGGCGGCGCCGATGGGGGCCAGCCAGATCGGCATGGAGAGGACGGCGACGGTGAACAGGGCCATCACCACCCAGTCGTTCTTCAACAGGGATCGCTTGCTCATGGTCACTCCTCCATCACGCCTTTGCGTCCCATCAGTCCGCGTGGTCTGACCAGGATGATGACGACGGCGACCAGGTAGATGATGATCTGGTCGATGCCCGGGAGGATCGACTTCACCTCATTCATCGAGGCGAACGACTGCAGCAGGCCGAGCAGGAAGCCTGCCGCCACGGCCCCGCGCAGGGAGCCCATCCCACCGACCACGACGACGATGAAGGAGAGTACCAGGAAGTCCATCCCCATGTGGTAGTCGGGGGAGAGGATGGGGGCGTACATGGCACCGGCCAGGCCGGTGACCACGGCGGCGATGCCGAACACGATGGTGAAACGCCGTTCCACGTTGATGCCCAGCAGACCCACCGTTTCCCGGTCGTGCATGCCGGCGCGCACCACCATGCCGAAGGTGGTCAACTGCAGGAATGCGAACACGGCGGAGACGGTGAATACCGAGAAGAGCAGATAGATCAGGCGCCACCAGGGATAGACCAGGGCCTCGTCCAGGCCGAGGAAGGCACCGATGGGGGCGCTGCCGGCGATGATCGACGGTGCCGGCGTGGGGATCGGGTTGGCGCCGAACAGGGAGCGCACGATCTCCTGCAGTACGATGGCCAGGCCGAAGGTGACCAGGATCTGCTCGGCATGGCTGCGCTTGTAGAAGTAACGGATCAGGCCGCGCTCCATGGAGAGCCCGATCAGCAGCATCAGCGGCACCGTCAGCAGGATCGAGATTGGAACCGACCAGTCGATGATCGTCTTGCCGAAGTCGCCCCACCACAGCTCCAGGTAGGGGGTCTCCTTGTAGGCATCGAAGAAGGTGATGCTCTCGTCCTTCACCAGCTTCGAGACGGTCAGCAGCTTCTGGGTGATCACGGCGCAGAAGGCGCCGAGCATGAACAGGGCACCGTGGGCGAAGTTGACCACGCCCAGGGTGCCGAACACCAGGGTCAGACCCAGGGCGATGAGCGCGTAGGCGCCGCCCTTGTCCAGACCGTTGAGAATCTGTATGAGAATCGCGTCCATTACTGCCTATGACCCGTAGAATTCGACTGGGGATACAGAGACCTGCCGGTCACCCGGACGGGTGACCGGCAGTCTATACGCCCGGGCCGGCAGGCCCGGGATTGCTGGACCGATCAGACCTCGTAGGGGCCGAGTTCGCCTCCGAAGATCTTCGGGTCGTACTCGACCTGGTCACGCGGCACGATCTGTTCCACCTGCAGCAGATCGAACTGGGAGGTGGGGTTCTGGTTGCCACGCACCACCAGCACGTCCTTGAAGCACTGGTGGTCGGCGCCCCGGTAGTAGGTCGGGCCGTTGCCCATGCCGTCGAAGTTGAAGTCCTCCAGCGCCTTGATCACCTGGGGCGGGTAGAAGGTGCCGGCGCGCTCCACCGCATCGGCGTAGAGCAGGGCCTGGACATAGCAGGTCTGGGCCGCCATCGACGGCGGGAAGCCGTACTCCTGGCCGAACGACTTGACGAATGCCTTGGACCCCTCGTCCTGCAGCTGCCAGTTCCAGTTGGTGGTGCCGAGGATACCCTTGATGGCATCGCCGGCGCCCTGGGCCATCAGGCGCGAGAACAGGGGCACCACGATCTCGAACTGCTTGCCGTCGACCATCTTGTCCTTGAGGCCGAACTGGATGGCCTGGGTCAGGGAGTTGATCATGTCCTTGCCGTAGTGGTTCAGGATCAGCACGTCGGCGCCGGAGTTGAGTACCGGGGTGATGTACTGGGAGAAGTCACCAGCGCCCACCGGGGTACGCACCGTGGCGACGGTCTTCCAGCCCAGCTCCTCGGTGGTCTGCTTGATCGATTCCTCCTGGGTCCAGCCCCAGGTGTAGTCGGCGGTCAGGTGGTAGGCCTTGCGGTCGGTCCCGTACTCCTTCTTCAGCACCGGGCCGAGGGCGCGGCCGGACATGTAGGCATTGAAGAAGTGGCGGAAACCGTAGCGGCGCTTGTCCTTGCCGGTGGTGTCGTTGGAGTGGGTCAGGCCGGCCATGAAGATGATGCCCATCTCCTGGCACAGGCCCTGTACCGCGATGGCCACGCCGGAGGAGGAGCCGCCGGTGACCATCAGCACGCCGTCCTTCTCGATCATGCGCTTGGCCGAGGCGCGGGCGGCGTCGGACTTGGTCTGGGTGTCGCCGGTGACGTACTCGACCTTCTTGCCCAGCACGCCGGTTCCCTTCAGGGTCAGCGGCTTCATGGTGTTCAGCATGCCGCCGTCGCCCTCGCCGTTGATGTGCTTCACCGCCAGCTTGTAGGCACGCAGCTCGTCGGCACCCTCGTCGGCGTAGGCGCCGGTCTGGGGCACGTTGAAGCCGAACTTGACGCTGTTCGCATCCTTGGGATCGTTGCGGAAATTCTTGGCCCAGGCGTTCTTGACGAAGAACATGGGCATGCTGGCGGCCGCCATGGCCCCGGTGCCCACCTTGATGAAGCCGCGGCGGGACAGTTCACTGAATTTCTTGTCGGACATGTATCTCTCCTCTCCAGGGCTTTGGCCCTTGTTTTCATGAAGTTGATGTAGCGCGATCTTTCGGCGGGTATGAGAATACTCGGAAAGAGCGGTTCATCACAAACCCGTTCGACCGGAACGCAATGCGGGCCGTCGACCGCGCCCTTGACGCGGGTTCCGGCCCTCCGGTGCAGATCCATTGCGGGATGGTTTCAGTACGTTATCGAGGCGTCGCCCGGCGGCGGAATCGTGGTTCGGCGTCGGAACAACGGCAGATTTAGAGAATGCCAGATTCATGCCAGGAAAGCATGTTGTTTTATTTCAAGCGGATAGGCGGGGGAAGGTGGGGGGGGATCGTGTTACCAATAGTAACGGTGCGTTCCCATTGGTAACACCTTGGTCCGACTCAGCCGCCGCCACGGTGAAATGCAAGATCGAAACGGCGCATGAACGATTCGCGCTGGCCGGCATCCAGTCCATGGAAGGTGAATTCAACCCGCAGCACCGGCAGCTCCAGGGAGGCGATCCGGCGGGCCGGGGAGGGCGCCAGGGTGAGCCAGACGGAGCCGCCGGGGTGGGGGATCCGCAGCCGGTTCCCGGTGGATTCCCAGGTCAGGGGGGCGATGGCCGATGGCAGGGTGCGCATGAACTCGCGCCGGGTCATTCCCATCTCGCGCTGGAAGTGCCCGGGTATGGGGGGGTTCACGGTAGTGGCCGGTCAGGCGCAGTCACGGCGGGCATAGTGCTCGTCCAGCCATTGGCCGCACTGCTCCGGCGGTAGCGGGCGGGAGAAGAGGTAGCCCTGCTGATAGTGGCAGCCGAGCCGCTCCAGGATCTCCATCTGGGCGCGGGTCTCCACCCCCTCCGCCACCAGGCGATGGCCCAGGCTGCGTCCCATGGCGACGATGGTCTCCACCAGGCGGATGTCGTCGCTGTCATCGGGGAGATCCATGATGAAGGAGCGGTCGATCTTGATCACGTCCACCGGGAACCGCTTCAGGTAGCCGAGGGAGGAGTAGCCGGTGCCGAAGTCGTCCACCGACAGGGTGATGCCGCGGGTCTTCAACTCGCTCAGCCAGGCGATGCTCTCCCTGGTGTCCTCCATCAGCAGGCTCTCGGTGATCTCCAGGCTGAGGGCGTCCCCCGGCAGCCCGGTCGCACTCAACAGCCGGTCCAGGTAGGTGCCGGTCAGCCCCGAGTCGCGCTGGCGACGGGAGAGGTTGACCGAGATGCACAGGTCGGACAGACCGGCCGCCCGCCACTGTGCCAGCTGATGGCAGGCGGTTTCCAGTACCCATTTTCCGATCGGCCCGATCAGGCCGGTCTCCTCGGCGATGGAGATGAAGCGGTCGGGGGTGATCAGTCCCTCGCGCGGGTGGTGCCAGCGCAGCAGGGCCTCGGCGCTCACCGCCCTGCGGGTGCCGGTCTCCACGATCGGCTGATAGTGCAGCTCCAGTTCGTTCCGTTCCAGCGCCAGACGCAGGTCCTGCTCCAGGCTCAGTCGCTGCTGCACCTGCTCCTGCATCCGGGGGGTGAAGAACTGGTAGCGGTTGCGCCCCGATTCCTTGGCCTGGTACATGGCCATGTCGGCATTCTGCAGCAGCGCGTCGGCATCACCGGCGTCGTCCGGGTACAGGGTGATGCCGATGCTGGCGCCGATGAAGATCTCCCGTCCCCGCATCTGAAACGGCGACGACAGGGTGGCGATGATCTGTTCCGCCACCAGCGCGGCATCTCCCGCGTTGCGGATGTCCTGCAGCAGCACCACGAACTCGTCGCCGCCGAAGCGGGCCACGGTATCGGACTCACGCACCGCCCGCCGGATGCGCTCGGCGACCTGCTGCAGCAGCCGGTCGCCGGTGGCGTGACCGAAGGTGTCGTTGATCCCCTTGAAGTGGTCCAGGTCGACGAACATCAGACCCAGCGCCCAGCGTTCGCGGCGTGCCGAGGCGATGGCCTGCACCAGGCGGTCCAGCAGCAGGGTGCGGTTGGGCAGCCGGGTGAGGGCATCGTAGTTGGCCTGGTAGCGGATGCGGCGTTCGTCCTCCTTGCGCTGGGTGATATCGGAGAACAGCGCCACCCGGCTGGTGGCTTCGCCGCGCTTGTCGCGGACGGTGGCGATCGACAGCCAGGCGGGATAGACGCTGCCGTCCCGGCGGCGGTGCCACACCTCCCCCGTCCATTGACCCTCTTGCTCCACCCGAGACCGCAGCTGCCGGTAGAAGCCGGCGTCGTGACGGTCGGAACAGAGCAGTGACTGGGACCTGCCCAGCACCTCTTCGGCGCTGTAGCCGGTGATGCGGCAGAAGGCGGGGTTCACGCTCCGGATGGTGCCGTCGGGATCGGTCACCATGATCCCCTCGGTGGTGGTATCGAACACGGCGGCACTCATGCGCAGCTGCTGTTCGGCCTGACGGCGCTCGGTGATGTCCTCCTTGACCGCGATGTAGTGGGTGATCTCGCCCCGTTCGTTGCGCAGCGGCGAAATGGAGGCGGACTCCCAGTAGCCGCTGCCGTCCGGGCGCCGGTTATGGAAGGTGCCGCGCCATTCGTGTCCTGCGACCAGGGTCTCCCACATCTCGCGGTAGGATTCGGGGCTGCGCTCTCCCCCCTTGAGGATGCGCGGGTTCTGACCGATCGCCTGCTCCGCGCGATAGCCGGAGATCGCCTCGAACTTGGGGTTCACATATTCAATGATGCCCTCGGTGTCGGTGATCACCACCGACACCGGGCTCTGTTCCAGGGCGCGTCCCAGCTTGCGCAGCTCCGCCTCCGCCTGGCGGGTGCGGGTGATGTCGATGCGCACCAGCACCGTTCCCCCCTCGCTGGTGCGGTTGTCGCTGGCCAGGTACCAGCGGCCGTCGTCGGTCTGTTCCATTTGGATGCCGACCTCCATCTCTTCGTCGGATACCGGGACCGGCTTCAGGTGATCGGCGTTGGCCTGCCGCACCTGCTCCAGGGTGGCCGGCCCCGCGAGCAGCTCCTCCAGCCAGGGGTAGAACTCCAGGTAGCGGCGGTTGTACAACACCAGGCGGCCGTCGCGATCGAACAGGGCGAACGCCTCGGCGATGCTCTCCACCGCGTCATGCAGCCGGGACCAGGATCGTTCCGCGGCATGGTGCGCGCTGTCCCAGCGGCGCATGGTCAGCCACAGTCCCAGGATCAGCACGATCACCAGCAGCGACAGCCCCGTCTTCAGGCTCCGGTTGAGGCGCAGCGTGGACTGACGGTAGGCCTCGTGGTCCCGGTTCAGTTCACTGAACAGCCGGTCCGACGGGACCGCGATGAAATCCTCCTTCAGCTCCCCCAGGCGGCGCTGGCCGGCGAGGTTGGCCCGCATGTGGAATATGAGATTGTCGAGCCGCTCCCGGCTGTCGTCCGGCAGATCGTTGAGCAGCTCCGTCTCGTCCAGCATCTGCTGGATTTTGTCGTGGCCGGTCTGGCTGGTGAACAGGTTGAACAGCAGCAACCGGTTCAGCAGTTGCAGCGCCAGGCGGTAGGCCCTGGGATCCTCGTTCTCCAGCGCCTGCACCGCCATCGGCAGGAAGTGGAGGCCGTTGCGCACCACGGCGGCCTGGGACTTGATCTGCTCGGCCAGATCGATCTTGCGTTCCATGGCGCTGCGGTAGGCGTCGGCGGCCCGGTCCACCGCGTCCCCTTCATGGCCATAGAAGGAGGCCTCGGGCGACTGGATCCAGCGCCCCAGCTCGCGCAGGCGCCGCGTCGTCTCCACCAGGGGATCATACTGGCGCAGCAGGAAGGAGGTGACCTGCAGCACCTCCCGGTCGAGGCGGGCATCCAGCTGTTTGAGCTCGATCAGACGGGCGGCATGGCGGGCCTGGAGGCGGGAGTCGCCCTCCCACAGGGCGGCCAGCAGGGTGGCGAGCGCGATGCTGACGAACAGCAGCAGCAGCAGGGGATGGCGCTGGGTGAAGGTCTCGGTCATGGGGAGAGCAGGGGATGGTTTCCGATCAGGCTGCCGAGGAAGTCTATGATCCGGGCCACGTCCCGGTCGGGGATTTCGCGACCGAGCTGGAACCGGGCCATGGTGCGGATCGCCTCTTCGATGGTAGCGGTCTGGCCGTCGTGGAAGTAGGGCGGGGTCAGCAGCGCCAGGCGCAGGCTCGGCACCTTGAACAGGAAACGGTCCTGCTCCCGTCCAGTGACATTGAAGCGCCCCAGATCGGTGGTGCGGATACCGTCGCCGCGGGCGGAGAAGTAGTCTCCCATGGCACCCATGTAGCCGTACATGTTGCCACCCACGTTGACCCCCTGGTGACAGCTGATGCAGCCATACTCCTGGAACAGGCGGTAGCCCTCCAGCTGGTCGTCATTGAGGGCGTCGTCGTCGCCCCGCAGCCAGCGGTCGAACGGGGCGTCGGTGGTCACCAGGGTGCGCTCGAAACTGGCGATCGCATCCCGAATGGAAGCGGGGGTGATGCCTTCCGGATAGAGTCGCCGGAAGGTCTGGCGCAGCGCCGGGTCGCCGTTGAGCCGGGCGACCACCCGGGACCAGGTGGTCCCCATCTCGCCGGGATCGAGCAGCGGCCCCTCCACCTGCTGTTCCAGGGTGTCGGCGCGGCCGTCCCAGAACTGGGTGAAATTCAGCCCGCTGTTGAACACTGTGGGGGCGTTGATGCGGCCCTGGTGACCACCGATGCCGATGGAGAACCGGCGCCGGTCGCTGCCGCCGCTGGCCAGCGGGTGGCAGCTGGCACAACTGACGCTGCCATCGTCCGACAGTCTGGGGTCGTGAAACAGCTGCCTGCCCAGTTCGGCCCTGGCCGGGTCCACCCCGGTGGCAGGGGGTACCGGCCGTATCGGCTCGTCGCGCAGGGTCGCTGCCGTGGCGCCCAGGCCGAGGAGGGGGAGGATCAGCAGGATGAACAGGGGTCGGGGCACGCGGGAGTCATCTTGTGGGTGGGATTCTCGATCCTACAGCTTCTCTTTACAGAGTCCAGTTATTATCATCGTCCGCGAACAGGATTCTTTAAACTGTCGTTTTGGGATGTTTTGTTGCCGCGGTTTCGCGACGCGGTTGGTCACTGCGACCCGCCGAACCTGGAATCGGCAATCTGGAGTACAGAGTACACAGAGGTGATGAATGTTCCGTCGAGGCAGGAATCGTTCCCGGTCGAACATAGATGCCAACCGGGCTTCGGCAGCATGATGAGCGATCACAGGGGAAAAGGAGTGACCACGAAGGTTGCGACCGGCCGGGGGCGGCGGCCAGGCTCGTGAACGGGTCGCGGGAGGACGACTGGTGGGTCTACATGGTGCGCTGCCGGGACGGCACCCTCTACACCGGCATCGCCCGGGACGTGGAGGCGCGGGTGGCCCTGCACAACGCCGGTCGCGGTGCCCGCTATACCCGCGGTCGCGGTCCGGTCACCCTGGTCTACCGGCAGCCGGGTGGCAGCCGCGGTGACGCCCAGCGGCGGGAGGCGGCGCTGAAGGCCCTGAGCCGGGCGGCGAAGGAGGCCCTGATCGGCGATTGAGCCGCTCATCCATCCCCTGCCATGGTCTATTCTTCCTACCAGTCGACAGTCACCTTGGAGAGATGCCATGCCCGCCATGCCGGAACCGAAACAGGAGGTGCCGCTGCTCGATCTGTCCGGACTCAACTGTCCGCTGCCGGTACTCAAGACCAAGGCCGCCCTGGCCCGGATGCGGCCCGGCGACCGTCTGCAGGTGCTGGTGACCCATCCCGACTCGGTGCGCGAGTTCGAGGTGCTGTGCCGGGGCGGGGAGGTGGAGATGCTGGATTTCGAGCACTCCGATCAGGGTTATTCCTACCTGTTGCGGAAACGCAAATGAGAGGGGCCGGGTCACCATGACCACGAGCAAGACCCCGGCGCGTTTGCGCCTTGCCCCTGCGGCACTGCTGCTCGCCCTGGTGGTGGTGCTGGCGGTGGTCGCCGCCGCCGTCGGCTTTCGCCTCGAACTGTGGGGGTACGGCAGTGCGGTCAGGATCCTGCGCTACGCCGTCTATGGCGGCATCGTCACCGCGCTGCTGGCGGTCACGGCCATGGCGCTGACGTGGCCGGGGCGTGGCCGGCGCTTCGCCGTGGCACTGCTGGCCCTGCTGCTGGTCTCCCCCGCCCTGCTGGTTCCGCTCTACTGGAACTATTCGAAGTCCCGCCTGCCGCCGATCCAGGACATCGCCACCGACCCGGACGACCCGCTCTCGTTCTGGGATGTCCCCACCACCCGCATCGACTACCCGGGTGGGGAGGTGGCGGAGCAGCAGCGCGCCGCCTTCCCGGACATCCGGCCGCTGGTGCTGCGGGCACCGCTGCCCGAGGTGTACCGGAGCGCCGTCGAGCTGGTGCGGGAGCGGGGCTGGAAGCTGGTCGCCGCCGATGCCGAGGAGGGGCGGATCGAGGCCACGGTCACCACCTTCTGGTTCGGCTTCAAGGACGACGTGGCGGTCGGCCTGACGCCGGTCGACGGCGGCGTCCGGGTCGACATGCGCTCTGCCTCGCGTTACGGCGGTGGCGGTGATGGGGGCGCCAATGCCAACCGCATCCGTTCCTTCCTGCGCGACCTGCAACGCGCCACCGGCGGCTCGTAGCCGGGGCGCCGCCGAACCCGTTACCCGAACATCAGGGCAGCGGTGGCGGGTTGTCGTTGCGGGTGCGCAGGTAGCCGATCAGGTCCGCCCGGTCCTTCTCCCGGCGCAGGCCGCGGAACTCCATCGCCAGTCCGGGTACCGCCCGGTCGGTGCGGGTGAGGTAATAGTTGAGGGTGGCGAAACTCCAGGTGTGGCCGGAGTTGCGCATCGCCTCGGAGAACTCGAAGCCGGCGATACTGCCGGCGCGGCGGCCGAGGACGTTCCACAGGTGCGGGCCCTTGCCGTGTCCCCCCTCCTTTTCCTGATCGTGGCAGGAGGAGCACTTGCGCATGAACAGCTGCTCGCCCCGCGCCAGATCGGCGTTGCGCAGCCGCTCGGCGAAGGAGTCGGGCAGTGGCGGGTCGTAGCTGGAGAGGGGGCCGGGTTCCTGGGCACCGGCCACAGCTGCCCACCCCAGCAGGGTGGCGGCGGCAAGGGCGCGGAGACGGGTGCGGGTGTCCATGTCGTTGTTCCTCCTCCTCTGGCGTACGGAATGGCGGAACCATAGCAACATCCCGGAAGCCCCTTCAACCGGGATTCGGTGTGGAATCCCCGTCACCCGGACCCAGGTGCCGGGCGGCCGCCTGTACCGCAGCGAAGGCGGTGGCGATGGCCACACCGGCACCGCAACGCTGCCGTACCCAGTCCTGTCCGGCCAACAGGATGCCGGCGGCGAACAGACGTGGGTGGACGACCCTCCCGTCCGGATTCAGGGGGCGCAACCACCGGTCGCAGCGGATGCCGGCACCGTTGACCGGGTGTCCCTCCGGGGCCAGATAGTCGTCCCGGTGCCAGGCGTCCCGTCCCGGTGGCTGCTGTACCGGCAGATCCAGCAGGGGTTCGCGGATCCCGTCCCGGTCCGCCACCAGCCCGCCGGAGAGAAAGCGACCGGTGGCGAGGAGCACCGCCCCGGCGTGGATCTCCAGCGGGCCGTAGCTGTCGTGCAGTTGCAGCGTCGCCTCCTCTTTCCCCAGCTGGAGACGGGTCACCTTCTGCCGGGACACCAGGGTGAGGCCACGGGCGGGGAGGGCCTGTTCGAACGCCTCCTGCAGACGGATTCCCGCCACTCCGGGTGGCATGGTCGGGACCTCGAACAGGGTCGCCCCCAGGGCCCGTTGCAGCGCCCGGTGCACCCGGTCCGGCCGGTGGATGCCGAGGATCGCCGGCAGGCCCACGCAGCTGGCCCCCTCCAGCACTGCGCGGATGCGTCCGGCCAGCCGTTCACGGGTGGCGGGCACCTCCAGGGCCCGCGCCATCGCCTCCGGGTAGAGGACGCCACCATCCTCCATCCCGGGGAAGTCCAGCCGGGTGCAGCGCAGCCCGGGCCAGCGCGGCCCGAGGTTGGCCACCAGCTGGCGTGCGCTGAACCCCTCCAGGCCGGCGAAGTCGACCACCAGCGTGGCGCTCCGCTCCCGTGCCGCCGTCACCCCGGCCGCCATGGTGCAGGGGAGTGAGAGGGTCGGCTTGACGGTCCCCGCCGGGGTCGGTGCCCGCAGGTTGCGATCACCCGGCGTGGTGTACCCGATCCCCAGGGACGAGAGGGCGGCGGTGAAGCGGTGGAAGGCGTGGCGGACGGTCTCCGGGGCGATCCGGGCGAGGGGGTGGCCCGGTTGCCGCCGCTGCAGCTCCCCGAGGGCGCTCCAGGGATCGTCCACCACCCGGCCGTCCAGGACCCCCAGCAGGTCCAGGTGGCCGCTGGTGTAGGCGAGGGCGCCGCTGTGGCCCACCTGGGCCGTGGTCAGTCCCCGCTCCAGCGCGAACAGGGCGGCGGCGCAGCCGGCCAGGCCGGACCCGATCACCGCCAGCTGCACCCGGTGTCGTCGTGGCTCTCCGCTCATCCTTCTTCTCCGTTGCCGTCCCCGTCCGGCAGATCCAGCCCCATCAGGCCCCGGTGCAGCGCCTCGGCCAGCTCCGCCTGGGGCATCTGCGCGCCCCACAGGACCGGGCGCACGCCGCGGAAACGGTGTTCGACGAACTCCCGTGCCCGCGCCAGGCCATCGCGGTCCCGGTAGACGCCGCGGTCGTAGAGGTGGGCGGTGACCCGGATGCTGCAGAAGGCTCCCTGGCAGCTCCCCTTGCCGACCCGGCTGCGCACACCGATCGCCCGCAGGTCCGGGGGGGCGTCGCCGTTACCCGCCTGGCGGCCGATGGCGTCGACGGCGGAAGCGGGCACCATCTCGCACTCGCACAGGATCGGGTCGGCGGTGTCGCCGCGGGCATACCACCGGCGCGGGGCGTAGCCCGGTTCGGTCCAGCGGCCGGCTTCGGCCTCCGGCAGGGGTTCGTCGGCGGTGCGGCAGGGGGCGTCCACGCCCAGGCGCCGGGCCACCAGGTCGGCGGTCCGCTGCGCCATCAGGCGGAAGGTGGTGAGCTTGCCGCCGGTGATGGTGGCCAGGTTGGACGGGCCGTCGCCGTCGTGGTCGAACAGGTGGAAGCCGCGGCCGCCGCTGCCCGCCAGCACCGGCCGCACGCCGGAGAAGGCACGGATGAAGCGGGCATCGGCCAGTGCCGGCACCATAGTGACCGCCTCGGCCAGGTTGCGATCCACCTCGGCCACGGTGGGAGGCGCCGCGTCGGGGGAGTCGACCCGGTCCGAGGTGGTGCCGAGCAGGGAGACGCTGCCGCCGGGGACCAGGATGTCGCCGTCGGCGGGGGGGCGCAGCCGGTTGACCACGCCATGGGTCAGGCGGCTGGCAGTGATCAGCAGGGTTCCCTTGACGCAGTCCAGCCGCACCCCGCGGCAGCCGGCCATGCGCGCCACCGCCATGGCCCAGGCACCGGTGGCGTTGACAACCTGACGGGCACGGATGCGCAGGGGTTCACCGCTGCGCGGATCACGGCACAGGACGGAGTGGATGGCGCCGTGGCGCAGATCGAACCCCTCCAGCCGGGTGTGGGGCAGGTAGCCGCTGCCGGTCAGGGCGCGGGCATGGGCCAGGTTGCACAGGGTGAGGCGGAACGGGTCGACGCTGGCATCCGGCACCGCCCAGGCAGAGACCAGGCGCTCGCCGAGGGCGGGTTCCCGTTCCCGCGCCTGTGCCGGCGTCAGCGGCCGGCAGGGGATGCCGGCGTCGCGGCAGCGCGCGCCGAAGCCGGCGGCGTAGTCCGGGTCGTCCCCCTCGAACGCCACGAACAGGCCGCCGCAGTCGTCGACGCAGTGGGGCGCCAGCCGCTTCAGCAGCTCCCCCTCCCGCCGGCATTCGGCGGCGGTCGCCGGGTCGCTGACCACGTAGCGGCCGCCGCTGTGCAGCAGGCCGTGATTGGCGCCGGAGGCGCCGGCATCGATGTCACCCTGGTCGATCAGCAGGCAGTGGATGCCGCGCAGGGCCAGGTCGCGCATCACCCCGCTGCCGGTGACGCCGGCGCCGATGATCAGTACCTCGGTCTCCAGGGTCCGCTCAGCCATCGCCATCGTCGCCCCTGTCCGGCAGGCCGGGGCCGGCCAGCTCCGGCCCGAGATACCTGCGTTCGTCCTCCCCGAGGATGCCCAGGGAGAGGCAGATCAGGGTCCAGAAGTGGACCACCCGGTAGTCACCGCCATAGTGGCGGCCGATGTCCTCGATCTGGCTGTGGCAGTTGTGACAGGGGGTGAGGACGTAGTCGGCCCCGCTGGCGGCGATCTGGTCGAACTTGCGCCGGCCGTAGCTGCGCCGGGCCCCGCTCCTTCCCGCCTGCAGGGCGCCGCCCCCGCCGCCGCAGCAGTAGTTGGCGCCGCGGCACGGCTGCATGTCGACGAAGTTCTCGGCGCCGACCAGGGCGCGGGCGACGAAACGCAGGTCGTCCGCCGCCGGGTCGCCGACCGACTTGCGCACCAGCTGACAGGGATCCTGCACCGTGAAGCGCAGCCCGGCCCGGTTCCAGTCCGCGTTCACCGGCAGCCGCCCCTCGCGGATCCAGCGGGCGTACCAGCTGATCAGGTTGTCCAGCTCGAAGCGGGCGTCGAGGCCGAAACGGCGGATGCCGCGCCACATGGAATAGAAGGAGTGGCCGCACTCGGTGTTGAGCCAGACCCGGCAGCCGAGGGCGTTGACCGCCGCCACCCGCTGTTCCACCACCGCCCGCCAGGCGTCGTCGTCGCCGCCGAACAGGCAGAAGTTCTCCGCCGCCCAGCCCGTCGACGAGTAGGTCCAGTCCGCCCCCACGTAGTCGAGAATCTTCCACAGCGGTCCCAGCTCCTCCGGCTCCGCCGCCGGTTCGCGGGAGTTCTGGTTGACGAAGAAGTAGGCCCCCTGGCGGTCGACCGGCGGTTGGATGCGACGGAAGCGGGGACCCTGGCGGCGCACCTCCGCGGCGCTCTCCGCCACGATGTCGACGAACTCCTCCGGCCGTACCCCCATGGCACTGGTGCTGGCGGATCGCAGCTGGGCCTGGCAGGAGCGGACGATGCCGGACGGCCTGCGCTCCGGTGGCCAGTTGCCCCGGGCCAGGGACACCAGCACGGAGACGTCGATGGACATGGGGCAGACGGAGCTGCAGCGCTGGCACAGGGTGCAGCTCCAGATCCAGGGGGTGGTGGAGAGCTCCCTGTTCAGGCCGAGCATGGCCATGCGGATGAAGCGGCGTGGATCCATGCCGTCGATGCCGGAGGCGGGGCAGCCGGAACTGCACAGGCCGCAGGCGAGGCAGGCGTCGTAACTGGCGCCGGGAGGCAGCAGCCGGTCCGCCTCCGCCTTGAAGTCGAGGGTGGGGATGGTGGCGGGGGATGCGGGGGTCATGGGGCGAGCCTAGCAGGTATCGGTGCAGGCTTCTTCCGTCGTTCGTTGTTATTCTTTGCCGGTGCCCCCAACTGGGGGGCACCACGTCCAACCGGGAGAAGAACATGTCGCGCAGGATCGAAACGGATTCCGAGGGTCATCCACTGGGGAGGCGCATCCTCTCCATGCTGGTGCTGGGTTTCGCCTACAGCCTGGCGGAGACGGTCCTGTTCGTGCTGGTGATCGGGCAGGTGCTGGTGCGGCTGATCACCGGCGAGGGCAGCGGGCCGTTGCAGCGTGCCGGGCGGCAGCTGGCCGACTATCTCTACCGCATCCTCCTCTACCTCACCTTCAACAGCGACTACCGGCCGTTCCCCTTCGCCGCCTGGGAGGACCGGCAGGCGCCGCGTCTGGCGGGGCCGTCGGCCGCCTCCGGCGGGGAGTGAGAGATGGCCGGTATACGAGCCCTGATCGACGGAACCGTCGCCGGCACCCGGCGCCTGATCGCCCTCTACGACCCGCGCACCATGCGCCAGCGCGGCTGGCTCTGGACCAGCGGTGTCCTCGGCGCCACCCTGGTGGTGGCGATGCTGGTGCTGAGCAGCTACTGGAGCCGGGAGCCGGATCCGCTGGCGGTGCGGGAGCTGCCGCAACGCTACCTTGCCGCCGGCCTGGAGCCGGTGACCGGGAGCTACACCACCGCCACCCTGATCGGGCTGGTGGAGACCCTGCTGGACAAGCCCGGCGGCTATCTCAGCAACGACGTGATGCCGCCGTCGGTGTGGATGGACAACATGCCCAACTGGGAATTCGGGGTGCTGGTGCAGGCCCGGGACCTGGCCCGGGCCCTGCGCAACGACATGAGCCGTTCCCAGTCCCAGTCGGTGGAGAACAGGGACCTGGCGGTGGCCGAGCCCCAGCTCAACTTCAACAGCGACTCCTGGATCTTTCCGGCCACCGAGGGCGAGTACCGCAAGGCGGTGAAGGCCCTGCGCAACTATCTGAACGATCTCTCCCGGGACAGCAGCCAGCGGACCCAGTTCTATGCCCGGGCCGACAATCTGCGTGACTGGCTGGCCATCGTCGAGAAGCGGCTCGGCAGCCTGTCCCAGCGGCTCAGTGCCAGTGTCGGCCAGGAGCGGTTGAACACCGACCTGGCGGGGGATCCGGATGCGGCCCAGTCGACCCGGGTCCCGGAGCAGATGGCGGTGAAGACCCCCTGGCTGGAGATCGACGACGTCTTCTACGAGGCCCGCGGCACCACCTGGGCCCTGGTGCAGATCCTGCACGCCATCGAGATCGATTTCGCCCGGGTGCTGAACAAGAAGAACGCCCTGGTCAGCCTGCGCCAGATCGTCCGCGAACTGGAGGCGGCGCAGCAGCCGGTGTTCAGCCCGGTGGTGCTCAACGGCCGCGGCTTCGGCCTGGTGACCAACTATTCGCTGGTGATGAGCTCCTACATCTCCCGGGCCAATGCCGCCCTGATCGACCTGCGTGACCTGCTGCAGCAGGGGTGATGCGGTCGCCTGACGGTATCAACCCGGCATATGCGGTTGCCGGGTTGATAATGACCCCGTCATCTTCCGGGGATTATACTGGTGCCCATGAAACCGACCCTGAAACAGGCGATCCACCAGCAGCGGGTGGCACTGGCGGAGCGGCTGTCGGTGCCCCTGGGGCGGCTGGCGGAGCAGTGCGCGGAGGTATGGGGCGATCGGGAGGCGCTGGACAGCGTGCTGGAGGCGGGTTTCCCGACGGTGCCCCACTGCCTGTTCCTCTACGCCCTGGACAGCCACGGCATCCAGATCAGCGACAATGTCAGCGTCGGCGGCCTGCTGCCGGAGCACTACGGCCGCGACCGCTCCGACCGCCCCTACATGCGGGAAGGGGTCCCGTCCTGGGGCTTTCTGCTCTCCGATGCCTACCTCAGCCTGCGCGCCAACCGGCCGTCGCTCACCGCCCTGCAGGTGGTCAAGCGCAATGGAAGGACCCTGGGCTACCTGGGCGCGGACTTCGATCTGCGCGACCTGCCGGTGACGGCGGAGCTGTACGAGGAGTCGGCCGACTGGCGCCAGATCAAGGGGGACGCGGCGATCCGCGGTACCGTGTTCCAGCAGTGCCGGGTGGAGAGCCTGATGGACCGCAACATGGATGTGGCCTGCGCCATCCTGGAGGAGCTGATGACGGAGCACGGCATGTTCCAGTGCGTGATCCACTTCTCCGGCAGCCGCGCCACCATCTGGCTGGTGGACGATCCCTACCGCTACCGCATCCTCGATCACGAGGTGCTGGCCGATCCCGATGTCTGCCTGCTCTATCCCCACCGGCCCTATCCGGAGGAGGCGCTGATACCCCGTGACCGCATCGGCGACCTGCTGCTCGGGATGCGCCGGCTGCGGCTGGCGGACGAGACCCTCTACCTGCGCTCCGGGTCGATCAACGTCTTCAACGGCATGATCAGCCTCACCTTCTCCTGCGACGGCACCCACTACATGTCGTGGCGGGAGTTCCTGGACAAGGACATGGAGTTCTGGGTCGGCAGCGCCGCCTGAGCGCCGCACCGCCGCCGGCGCCGGGAGGAGCGGGCCGGTACGGTGGTCAGAAGACGAAGCGGGACCGTTGGGGTACCTGCTCCAGCGGCGTCAGCACGGTCTCGAACAGCCCCTCGGTGCGCCAGGCGTCGCCGCCGACCCGGGTCACCAGGTTAGCCTCCATCACCGGCGCCTCTCCGGTGACCACGAACAGGCGTCCGCCGGTGGTCAGCTGCCGCTTCAGTTCCTCCGGCAGGAAGGGCAGGGAGCCGGTCACCGCGATCACGTCGAAGGGGCCGCCCTCGACCGTGCCCTCGAGGGCGTTGGCGCAGCGCAGTCCGGCCCCCACCATGCCGTTGCGCTGCAGATTGGCGGTCGCCTGCTCGAGCAGGTCGGGGTGGATCTCGAGGCTGGTCACATCACCCCCGAGCTGCATCAGGCAGGCGGTGAGATAGCCGCTGCCGGTGCCGATCTCCAGCACCCGGTCGCCGGGCTGCACGTCCAGCGCCTGCAGCAGCCGCGCCTCCACCCGGGGAAACATCATGTGCTGGCCGTGGCCGAGGGGGATCTCGATGTCGGCATAGGCCAGGTGGCGGTACTGCTCCGGCACGAAGCGGTCCCGCGGCAGCGTCTCGATCAGGTCCAGCACCCGGCGGTCGAACACCTCCCAGGGGCGCACCTGCTGCTCCACCATGTTGAAACGGGCCTGGTCTGGGTCGAATGCGGTCATGGGAACTCCCGGCGGCTGTCGCTGTATCGGTTGTGGTGGATGATATAGGGTAAGGACTTTGCGCGGGGCAGGCAATTCCCGATCGGCGCTGTCCCCAACGGTTGCCGGTTGCAAAGGCCGCTGCCTTCGGCTAGCGTGGATCCCCTGTCCGCCACGCCCGGCGGACCGCAAGCACTGGGGGTGCCCGTTCGCGGGCTGAGAGAGACCCTTTGTACCTGATCCGGTTAATACCGGCGGAGGGAAGCTGCGCACCCGTAGACGATGCCGGCCGCCATGCCCTCCGCCCCTGCGAGGACCCACTGGCATGAGCGCCATTCCCGACGATTTCATCCGCAAGACCGCCCGCCTCTCGGCCGAGGTGACCCGGCCGTTCCCCGGCTCCCGCAAGATCCATGTGCAGGGGTCGAGGCCGGACATCCGGGTGCCGATGAGGGAGATCGATCAGGGGCCGACCCAGGCCAGTTTCGGCGCCGAGGAGAACCCCCCGATCGTGGTCTACGACACCTCCGGGCCCTTTACCGATCCGGCGGTGGAGGTGGACCTGCTGCGCGGCATGCCGGACCTGCGCAGCGGCTGGATCGAGGAGCGGGCCGACACTGCGGTGCTGCCCGGCCCCAGCTCCGAGTACGGCCGCCAGCGCCGCCAGGACGCCTCCCTCGACGGCCTGCGCTTCGAGCACATCCGTCCGCCGCGGCGCGCCCTGGCCGGGCGCAACGTCACCCAGATGCACTATGCCCGGCAGGGCGTGATCACCCCGGAGATGGAGTTCGTCGCCATCCGCGAGAACTGCCGGCTGCAGGAGCTGCGCGCCGATCCGCGCTATGCGAGACTGCTGCGGCAGCACCCGGGTCAGAGCTTCGGCGCCAGCATACCCGACGAGATCACCCCCGAGTTCGTGCGCGCCGAGGTGGCGGCGGGGCGGGCCATCATCCCCGCCAATGTCAACCATCCGGAGCTGGAGCCGATGATCATCGGCCGCAATTTCCGGGTCAAGATCAACACCAACATCGGCAACTCGGCGGTCTCCTCCTCCATCGCCGAGGAGGTGGAGAAGATGGCCTGGTCGGCCCGCTGGGGCGGCGACACCCTGATGGACCTCTCCACCGGGAAGAACATCCACGAGACCCGGGAGTGGATCCTGCGCAACGCCCCCATGCCGATCGGCACCGTGCCCATCTACCAGGCCCTGGAGAAGGTGGATGGCAAGGCGGAGGAGCTGACCTGGGAGATCATGCGCGACACCCTGATCGAACAGGCGGAGCAGGGGGTGGACTACTTCACCATCCACGCCGGGGTACTGCTGCGCTACGTGCCGCTGACCGCCGACCGGGTCACCGGCATCGTCTCCCGCGGCGGCTCCATCCTGGCCAAGTGGTGCCTGGCCCACCACGAAGAGAACTTCCTCTACACCCACTTCGAGGAGATCTGCGAGATCATGAAGGCCTACGACGTGGCCTTCTCCCTGGGCGACGGCCTGCGTCCCGGCTCGCTGGCGGATGCCAACGACGCCGCCCAGTTCGGCGAGCTGGAGACCCTGGGCGAGTTGACCAGGGTCGCCTGGGAGCACGACGTCCAGGTGATGATCGAGGGCCCCGGTCACGTGCCGATGCAGATGATCAGGGAGAACATGGAGAAGGAGCTGGCCGACTGTTTCGAGGCGCCGTTCTACACCCTCGGCCCCCTGGTCACCGACGTCGCCCCCGGCTACGACCACATCACCTCCGGCATCGGCGCCGCCCAGATCGGCTGGTACGGCACCGCCATGCTCTGCTACGTCACCCCCAAGGAGCACCTCGGACTGCCCAACAAGGAGGACGTGCGCGAGGGCATCATCACCTACAAGATCGCGGCCCAGGCGGCGGACCTGGCGAAGGGGTTTCCGGGCGCCCAGATCCGCGACAACGCCATGTCCAAGGCGCGCTTCGAGTTCCGCTGGGAGGATCAGTTCAACCTCGGCTTCGACCCGGAGCGGGCACGCGAGTACCACGACGAGACCATGCCCCACGACAGCCACAAGGTGGCCCACTTCTGCTCCATGTGCGGCCCCCACTTCTGTTCCATGAAGATCACCCAGGACGTGCGCGAATACGCCCGCAGCCGGGGCCTGTCCGAGGAGCAGGCCCTGGCCGAGGGGATGCAGGAGAAGTCGGTGGAGTTCGTGGAGAAGGGGGCGGAGATCTACAAGGAGATCTAGGTTCAGGGAACCACAGGGCCGAGGGCCGGAGACGGGGGTTGGATACCACGCAGAGATGGGTGCCGGGGTGATGAACGCAATGTTGGCAGCTCGCCCGATTGGTCGCGGGTTTCATTCCCCGGCCCTCGGCCCTCGGCCCCCGGCCCTGTGATGAACTGGGACCGACTCCTCTCCCGCAAGCGCCTCGGCAGCGATCAGCCGCCGGCCGGGTCGACCCTGCGCACCGACTTCCAGCGCGACTTCGACCGCATCGTCTTCAGCTCGGCGTTCCGGCGCATGCAGGACAAGACCCAGGTGTTCCCGCTGTCACGGGTGGACTACGTGCGCACCCGCCTCACCCACAGCCTGGAGGCCTCCAGTATCGGCCGTTCCCTCGGCACCCTGGTGGGGGAGCAGGTGATCGCCCGCCACCGGCTGCAGGGACTGGAGGCCTCCGACTTCGGCGATATCTGCGCCGCCGCCTGCCTGGCACACGACATCGGCAATCCCCCGTTCGGGCACTCCGGCGAAGACGCCTTCCGTCATTGGGCGCGCATGGGCGACTACGGCCGCCGCCGGGTGGCCGTGCTGCAGGGCAGTGAGCGGGAGGATCTGCTGCAGTTCGAGGGCAACGCCCAGGGCTTCCGGATCCTGGCCCGGCTGCAGAACCCGGACAATCCGGGGGGACTGCAGCTCACCTGCGCCACCCTGGCCGCCTTCACCAAGTATCCGCGCGAGTCCTGGCTCGGCGGCAGCCGCTTCGACGGGGTGAGCGCCCGCAAGCAGGGCTTCACCGCCGCCGACCGGATCCTGTTCGAGGAGGTGGCGGAGACGGTGGGTCTGATTCGCCGCGACCACCGTTTCGCCATCTGGCATCGCCATCCCCTAGCCTTCCTGGTGGAGGCGGCGGACGACATCAGCTACCGGGTGATCGACATCGAGGACGGTTTCCGGCTCGGCTACCTGGATCTGGCGACGGTGATGGAGCTGTTCCTGGAGGTGACCGGTACCTCGCCGGAGCTGGAGCGGCGGCTGCGGCGCATCGGCGACGACAAGGGCAGGGTCGAGTTTCTGCGGGCCAAGGTGATCAACGAGGCGGTGCAGCAGGCGATGGGCTGTTTCCTCGACCGGGAGGCGGAGCTGCTGAGCGGGCGCTTCGACCAGCCGCTGCTGTCCCAGGTGCGCTCGCGGGCGGGCCTGGAACGGCTGGTCCGGGTGGCCAGCGAGCGCATCTACTGCGCCCCGGAGGTGGTGGAGATCCAGGCCGCCGGTTTCGAGGTGATCGCCGAACTGCTGGAGCGATTCATCCAGGCCCTGGACGACATGGCCGACCACGGTGACCGGGCGATGCCGAAGAGCCGCATGCTGGAGCGGCTGGTGCCCCTGCAGTTCAAGGGCGGCGGCGGAGGGCTCTCCGACAGCCACTACCAGCGGCTGCTGCAGCTCACCGACTTCGTCGCCGGCATGACCGACTCCTACGCCGTCTCCCTGTACAAGAAGATCACCGGCATTTCGCTGCCCGGGGGGTGACACCCGCGTTGGCGCCGGTACATTTCGCGGGAAGCGGCCGTCGCAACGCCCCCGGCCTTCGGTGTCGGCCCTGGTGGCGGTGGTGATCTTCCCGGCAGTCGGAGGAGGGCCTCCACAGGCGGCCAGGCGCGTCACGACGCCCGCATTACCCATGGGAGCGGCGCCCCGCCGCGAACGATCGGCCGGTACA
>DRKP01000102.1 GCA_011051715.1 Sedimenticola thiotaurini
CGCCCCTCGGCATGGCGCACGTAGGCGATGGCCTCCCAGGCCTGGGCCAGCCCGGGACTGTCGACGGTGGCGCCCAGCAGCAGGTACAGCATCTGCTGGTAGACGGCCTCCCTCTCCCGGCCGGAGAGGGTGGTGTCGCCACCCGGGCGGATCCGCCAGTCGAGCAGCCGCGAGAGCACCAGTTTGGCATCGGCGCTCCCGGGCGCCAGCCGGATCGCGGTCAGCTGCCGCCGCATCGCCCGCTGCAGCCGGGCCTGGGAGACCTCCCCTCCCCCGGCCAGCTGTTTCAGCAGGAGGCGGTTGCTGCCCGAGATCAGGCTCGCGGTGGCCGCGGCGGCGACCCAGCCCTGGTATAGCAGGATGGCCAGCGCGGACAGCACCGCGACGACGCGCCGCCGGCGCCCCCGGTGCCGCCGCCGGCGACTCTCCCGCGCCACCGGCAGGTGGGCAGCGACCCAGCCCAGCCCGGCGATCACCATGTACAGGGCGGCGTTGGCGAAGATCTGCAGGTTGAACTCGACGGTGCTGTGGATCATCAGCGCGACACTGCCCATCAGGACGGCGAAGGCGATGCCGAGCGACCAGGGCATCCGGCGCCGCCGCAGGGTGCGCAACGTCACCAGCAGGGTGAGCAGCACGAAGCTGCCGATCAGGCCCAGGCCGACGGTTCCGGTCTCGGCGGCGAACTGGAGGTAGTCGTTGTGGGTCTGGCGATAGGCGGCCCTGACATCGCCCCGCTTGTAGCGCGGATAGGTGGTGCGGAAGGTGCCGAGGCCGGATCCGGTGACCGGGTGCTCGCGCCAGTAGACCAGGGTGTCGCGCGCCACCTCGTCCCGGTTCTCGCTCTCCAGGCTGGTCTTCTCCAGCCGTTCCACCACCCGGTCGATACCGATCAGGGAACCCATGATCATCACGTCGATCACCACCAGGCTGGCGAGCAGGACCACCATTCCATGGGACTTGCGCCGTACCAGCAGCAGCGTCAGCGGGCCGGCGATCAGCAGGCTGACGAAGAAGGCGGTGTTGCCCATGCGTGAACGGGTCATGATCAGGGCGGCGGTCATCAGCAGCAGGTAGATGCGCAGGCGCATCCGCCCGCTCATGATCCAGTCCAGCGCGCGGCGCAGGTTCTCCTTCGCGTCGCGGCCGCCGCCCTCCCCCATCTGCGCCAGCAGCAGGCCGATGCCCACGGCGAGCGAGAGGGTGAGATAGTTGGCCAGGTGGTTGCGGTTGGCGAAGCTGGCGGTGAGTTCCCGCCCCCCGGGCCAGTACATGGTGTCCCAGCCGGCCAGGTAACCCAGGATGCCCAGCACCGCCTGCAGCAGGCCGCTCGCCACCACCGCCATGGCCACCCATCTCAGGTGGGTGAAGCGCCGCACCAGCAGCAGGACGAGGAGGAACAGCAGCACGTAGGCGATGCTCTTGTGCAGCCCCACGAGGGTGCTGTACGGCTCCACCGAGAGGGTCACCCGCAGCGGCCCGTCGCCGGGATGGAAGGTGAGCCGGTGCAGCCAGGCGGCCTTGGGTGAGAGCCACTCCACCAGTCCGACGGGCAGGGGCACGATCTGCAGCACCAGCCACGCCAGCCAGAGACCCAGCACCAGCAGCGCCGGCCAGGCCCGCCGGGCCGCCTCCGGGATACGCCGGCGTCCGCGCGCGTACTGGAACATCCAGATCAGCAGCAGCAGAGCGATCCAGATCTCGCTGATGCTCCAGTAGAACTGGCGGTTGCTGCCCAGCGGGATCGGCAGCCAGACGATCAGGGCCATCAGGCCCAGCAGCAGCTTGTCCTCTCCGGGACGGGGATGCATCGCCGGCGGACTCAGGAGTCGAAGTGGCGCAGGACCCGGGCCGGATCACCGCGCAGCTCGGCGTAACGCCGGGTGACGTCCGGGCTGTCGTTGAGGATGCGGCCGCCGCTGCTGAGCCAGGCGTGGGCCTCCAGTCCGGCCTCGCCCCTGCGCACCCCCAGGTGGAGCCGCTCCGGGACGCCGCGCCGCCGCAGCAGCCGGCGCAGGCCGAGACTGCGGCGCAGGCAGTTCATCGGCAGCAGGTGGTGGCGGGCGGCCCGCTCGGTGGCGGTGACCAGCGCGGGCACGGCGGCGCCGTCCGCCCCCTCCCCCGCTGCGTCCGCCGGCTCCAGCCAGCGGCGCCAGAGGCGGAACGGCAGCAGGCGGATGCCGAGATCGATCCACAGCAGGGTGAACCAGGCCTCGGTGAACAGCAGCAGCGCCCGCGGACCGGGGGAAGTACCGGAATTGGCCACCAGTATCCCCTCAGCCGGGCGGATCGCGCTCCACCAGCCCTTCCCCGGCCATCTGTTCCAGCAGTTCCTGCAGATCGCCGCGCGCCCGGTCGGGTTCGACCCGGTACTCGCGCACGATCCGCTCCACCACCGGGTCGATGGATCCGTGCTCCTGCAGCAGCGCGATCATGCGGCTGCCGACGTCGTCCAGGGTGTAGTAGCGGCCCGATGCCGGGTCCAGGATGACGGCCTCGTCGGCGACGGACTGGAGCAGGAGGTCTGGCTTGAGTCGGTAGGTCATGGTGGTTGGGGCGAGCCGGTATCCGGTGCACAACATAGCAGAGTCGGGAGCGGAATGCCCCGCTTCATGCCCGCTCTGTGACCACTTCCCCGCTGCCGCCGCCCAGCCGGACGATGCGGTCGGCCAGCGCCAGCGTGGCGGGGCGGTGGGTGATCATGAGGACGGTGCGGCCCTCGAAGGTGTCCCGGCACGAGGCGATGAAGCGGCGCTCCCCCTCGGCATCGAACATGGCGGTGGCCTCGTCCAGCAGCAGGATCGGCGGATCGGTGAGCAGCGCGCGGGCCAGGGCGATGCGCTGGCGCTGGCCGCCGGAGAGACGGACCCCCTGCTCGCCGATACGGGTGCGGTAGCCCTGGGGCAGTTCCAGGATGAACTCGTGGGCGTGTGCCGCCCGGGCGGCCGCCTCCACCGCCTCGGCATCGGCCTCCGGATGGCCGAAGCGGATGTTCTCCTCCACCGTGGCGTCGGCCAGCAGCACGTGCTGGGTCACCAGGCCGATCTGGCGGCGCAGGCTGTACAGGGAGACGCCGGCGATGTCGATGCCGTCGATCTCGATACGCCCCCGCGCCGGCTCCACGAAGCGCATCAGCAGGTGCAGCAGGGTGCTCTTGCCGACGCCGTTGGGGCCGGTGACGGCGACCGTGCTGCCGGCGTCCAGGTGCAGATCCAGGCCGTCGAACAGGGGCGGCCGGCCGGGATAGGCGAACGCCACGTCGCGGAAGTCGATGTCACCACGAACGGGGGGCAGCGCGACGCCGGCCCGGTCGTCCGGCTCCGGCGCGATGGCGAACAGCTCCAGCAACCGTTCACCGGCACCGCGCACCTGCTGGACCTGGCCATACAGGTTGGCCATGCTGCTCACCGGGCGGGCGAACAGCAGGCCGTAGAGGAGCAGGCTGACCAGCTCCGGAGCGGTCAGCTGGCCATTGCGGAGCTGCTCGCTGCTCACCCACAGGACCAGCAGGATGCCGGCGGAGGCGAGCAGCTGGATCACCGGCGACAGCGCGGCCTGCAGCCGCAGCTGCCGGCTGCGCAGGCGCAACACCCCGGCCGAATGGCGCCGGAACCGCTGCGACTCCCGCCCCTCGCGGTTGAACGCCTTGATCAGCGGCAGCAGGCCGATGTTCTCCTCCGCCAGCGCCAGCATGTCGGCCTGGCGCTGGGTCAGCTCCCGGGAGACCGGCCGGATGCCGCGCCCCATCAGCTTCAGGATCAGAAAGAAGGTGGGGACCAGCAGCGCCGCCAGCAGGGTGACGCGCCCGTCGATGGCGGCCATCAGCACCAGGGCGCCGACCAGGGTGAACAGCATCGGCACCAGTCCGGTCAGGGTGCCGGTGACGAAATGGCTGAGGATGGCGACATCGTTGCTCAGCAGCGCCAGCAGGTCCCCCCGTTTGCGCTGCTGGAAGACATCCAGCGGCAGCAGTTGCAGGTGATCGTACAGGCGGTTGCTCAACCGGGTGAGGACGCGGGCACCGGTGCTGGTGGTGAGATAGCTGCTGAAGAAGCGCAGCAGCGCCTGCCCCAGGAACAGGCCCAGCCAGAGCAGAATGATCTGCCCCGGCGCCAGGCCGAACACCGGCCGCCCATCCATCACCGCGGCGGCGAACTGGCCGGCGAACCAGGGAGTGGCGAGAGAGGCGGCACTCTCACCCAGCATCAGCAGCACGATGACGAGCAGCAGCCCCCGGCCGGGAACGCAATGGCCGAGCAAGGTGGAGAGGCGGTGTTCCATGGCCCCGACAGTGTAGCCCGAAGGGGCGCGATCGTGTGAGGCGCGGGGCGCGATGGTGTGTGCTGGAGATTTCCCTGGGAGCCTCTGAACAATCCGTCATCCCAATACACCTCGTCATCCCGGCGAATCCAGTCCGTCCGATCCGATGGAGATTGGGTCAACCACAGAGGACACAGAGGGCACAGAGGGAATGAATGCTTCGATGATCCTGTGTAGGGCCGGTCATCCCGGTGTGGGTCGGATTCGTGCGGTTGGTCCTTCTGGATTCCGGCCTGCGCCGGTCCGGTGAAAATCGGGTCAACCACAGAGGACACAGAGGGCACAGAGGGAATGAATGCTTCAGTGGGCCTGTGAAGGCCCGGTCATCCCGGTGTGGGTCGGATTCGTGCGGTTGGTCCTTCTGGATTCCGGCCTGCGCCGGAATGACGGAGAAACAGTTTCCTGCTCGCAAAGGCGCAGAGAACGCGAAGATCGCAAAGGATCCTGAATCACAGGGGCCAATGCGATCGAAGGATGAACAAACCACTTGGCGCTCTTTGCGGCCTTGGCGTCTTGGCGAGAGCAAAGACTACACCCTCACGGAGGCACGGATAACACGAAGTGTCCCCGAACGCCCCGTCATCCCGGCGAAGGCCGGGATCCAGGTGGTGGATGGGTGGCGGGGCGTTGGGGAATCGCGGTTCAGATACCCCCGATCAGCTCCGCGTGCAGGCCGCGGCCTTTCAGCTGGTGCAGCAGATAGGTGGAAGAGAGGACCTGGGGGTCGTAGTCCACCACCATCAGGTGAGGGGTCCGCTCATGGACGCAGGCGGAGACGACGCCACCGACACCGGCCACGTTCTGTTCCACCTGGTTGATCTCCTCGGGGGAGAGGTTCTCGTCGATATGAACCACGACGTTGGCGTTGTAGATGGGCACGGTTCCTTCCTCCTGGTTTTCCTGTGAATCCCTGGACGATGCCCGGACCGGGACGGCGGGTTCGGCATCCGTGTGACTGCACTGATAACCTAGTACAACCCTGGGTCAATGCAAGGGGCAGGCCCGCTGTTTCGGATTCCCCCTACAAGGCCAACAGGAATCGGCCGCGGAAGCCCTCTCTGCAAGCCCCTCGCCTGGCCTGATCCGGCACTCAGCGACGGTCCAGCAACTGCTGCAGCTTGGCCAGGCACGCCAGCACCATCAGCGAGGTCCCGCCGAGAAACAGGGTGGACAGTTCGTAGCCGAACAGGTAGTAGCCGCCGGACAGGCGGGTCAGGCCCGCCACCAGGCAGATCAGGATCCCCACCACCGCCGCGCTGTTTCCCACGATTGCCAGCAGATTGCCCATCTCCCCTCCTCTTTTTCTTGTGATCCGGTCATGGAATGGCCCCGGCTGGCGCGAAACCCCAACCGGGATGTGGCTGCCGCGAACGCGGGACGCCCCGCGGCCGGTTTCCGATCATACCACCAGTCCGACGGCGGGTTCGCCGCCGGGGCCGGTGGGCAGCGCGGTCAGCCTCCCGTCACGCCGAACACCCTGCCCAGGTGGCGGTTGGTCATGGGCCAGCGCCTGGCCCAGCTCGGGAAGGGGATGGTGGCTCGCCCCCTGGGGCGACCGGCGCAGTTTCCGGGGTGAACAGCGTGTATCCCTCACCGCCGCGCGGGAGCGGCCAGGCGGCGCTGCCGCAGGGCCTCGTACAGGCAGATCCCGGTGGCGACCGATACGTTCAGGCTCTCCACGCTGCCGTACATGGGCAGCCGCACCAGATGGTCGCAGGCCTCGCGGGTGAGGCGGCGCATCCCCTGCCCCTCCCCGCCCATCACCAGGCCCAGGGGGCCGTTCAGGTCGAGGTCGTAGAGGGTGGCTTCGGCCTCGCCGGCGGTTCCGACCAGCCATACACCCCACCGGTCACGCAGCTGTTTCAGGGTGCGTGCCAGGTTGGTCACCTGGAACAGGGGCACCGTCTCGGCCGCGCCGCTGGCCACCTTGCAGGCGACCGGGGTGAGTCCCGCGGAGCGGTCCTTCGGGGTGATCACCGCATGCACCCCGGCGCCATCCGCGCTGCGCAGGCAGGCGCCCAGGTTGTGGGGGTCCTGGACGCCGTCCAGGATCAGCAGGAAGGGCGGCTCGTCGAGCCCTTCGAGCAGGGCGGTGAGGGCCTTCCCGTCGCGGGCGCTGGGCGCCCGGGTGCGCACGATGACCCCCTGGTGGTTGGCACCGGGCAGCATCTCGTCCAGGGTCTGCCCCGGCACCGCCTGCACCGGCACGCCGGCCTGGCGGGCCAGTTCGAGGATCTCGCGGATGCGCCGGTCCCGGCGCCGCTCTTCGACCCAGATTTCGAGCACCGATCCGGCGCCGTGTTTCAGGACACTGCGCACGCTGTGGAGGCCGCCGGCGAGATGGGTGTCGGTCATGGCTGGGGGCGGGGCTGGCCTGGGGGGGTGCGGACAGACCCTTTTTCGTCATTCCGGCGAAGGCCGGAATCCACGTCACCCGATCGCATGGATTCCGGCCTTCGCCGGAATGACGGGGTAAGGTGGACCCCGCCCGGACGGAATGACAGGGTAAGGTGGGCCCCGCCGGGATGGAATGACGGGACGATGCGGGCCCGCCCCTCCCGTCCGGGTTCAGCCGGCATCGGATTTCTTCGGCTTGCGGCGACGGCGGCGCTTCCTGGGTTTTTCCTTGTCGGCGGCGGCCTTGGCCGGGCCCTTTTTCTGTTTGCCCTTCTCCCCCCGCTTTTTCTTCTCCGTCTTTTCCCCGGCCGCGGATCTCTTCTTTCCGCGGCGCCGGTCGCCGTCGCCCTTCCCCGGCGCCGCCTGGTCCAGCACGAAATCGATCTTCTTGTCGTCCAGGCTGACCGCGGCCACCCTGACCCGGATCGGATCACCCAGGCGGTAGACCTGGCCCGAACGCTCGCCGGTGAGGCGGTGGCCCACCGGGTCGAAGTGGTAGTAGTCGTTGTCCAGGGAGGTGATGTGCACCAGCCCCTCCACGTAGATGTCGTTCAGCTCCACGAACAGGCCGAACGAGGTGACGCTGGTGATGATGCCGTCGAAGCTCTCCCCCACCTTGTCCATCATGTACTCGCACTTGAGCCAGTTGGTGGCGTCGCGGGTCGCCTCGTCGGCGGTGCGCTCGCAGGTGGAGCAGTGCTCGCCCAGGGTCTCCAGCTCCGGCAGAGAGTAGACGAAGTCCTCGCCCCGGCCGCCGTCCAGGGCGTGCTTGATGGCGCGGTGCACCACCAGGTCCGGATAGCGCCGGATCGGCGAGGTGAAGTGGGTGTAGGCCGGAAACGCCAGGCCGAAGTGGCCGATGTTCTCCGGCGCGTAGACCGCCTGGGACATGGAGCGCAGCAGCACGGTCTGGATCAGGTGGAAGTCGGGCCGTCCCCTGGCCTGATCCAGTACCCTGGCGTAGTCCTTGGCCGTCGGCTTCTTGCCGCCGCCCAGCTTGAGACCGACCTCGGCGAGGAAGGCGCGCAGGTCGGTCAGCTTGTCCTCCGGCGGGCCGTCGTGATTGCGGTAGAGGGCCGGTATCTTCTTGCGCAGCAGGAAGCGGGCGGCGGCCACGTTGGCCGCCAGCATGCACTCCTCGATCATGCGGTGGGCGTCGTTGCGCTGCACCGGCACGATCTTCTCCACCTTCGCCTGGTCGTTGAACAGGATGCGGGTCTCGACGGTGTCGAAGTCGATGGCGCCCCGCTCCTGGCGCGCTTTGTTCAACACTTTGAACAGGCGATGCAGCTCCTCCAGGTGCGGGACCAGCGCCTTGTACTGCTTGCGCAGCGGGCGCTCCTTCTCCACCACCATCGCCGCCACCTGGTCGTAGGTGAGGCGGGCGTGGGAGCGCATGACCCCGCGATAGAAGCGGGAGCGGGTGATGTTGCCCTCCTTGTTGATGTAGAGCTCGCAGGTCATGCACAGCCGGTCCACCTCCGGGTTGATGGAGCAGAGGCCGTTGGACAGCACCTCCGGCAGCATCGGGATCACCCGGTCCGGGAAGTAGACCGAGGTGGCGCGGGAACGGGCCTCCTGGTCGAGAGCGGTGCCTAGGTCGACATAGCTGGAGACATCGGCGATACAGACCCAGAGTTTCCACCCCTTGGGCTTCTTCTCGCAGTAGACCGCATCGTCGAAATCGCGGGCATCGGCGCCGTCGATGGTGACCAGGGGCAGCTCCCGCAGGTCCACCCTCCCCTCCTTGGCGATCTCGGGCACCTCCTCCGACAGGGAGGCGATCTCCTGCTGCAGCGGCTCCGGCCATTCGGTGCGCAGGCTGTAGGCCTGGATGGCGATCTCGGTCTCCATCCCCGGGGCCATGTGCTCGCCCATCACCTTGACGATGCGGCCGACCGGCTGGGTGCGCTTGGTCGGCTGCTCCAGGATCTCGGCCAGCACGATCTGGCCGTGACCGGCGCCGGCGAAATCCTTCTCCGGCACGATCACCTCCTGGGTGATGCGCTTGTTGTCCGGCACCACGAAGCCGACCCCGTGCTCGACGTAGAGCCGTCCCACCACGTGGGTGTTGCCCCGCTCCAGCACCTCCACCAGGGCCGCCTCACGGCGGCCGCGGCGGTCCACCCCGACCACCCGCACCACGGCACGGTCGCCGTGCAGCAGGGCGTGCATCTGGCGCGGACTGAGGAACAGGTCGTCACCGCCCTCGTCCGGCTTGAGGAAGCCGAAGCCGTCCTGGTGGGCGATGACGCGGCCGGCGATCAGATCCTTCTTGTTCACCAGGCAGAGGGCGCCGCGGCGGTTGCGCACCAGCTGGCCGTCCCGCTCCATGGCGTTGAGGCGGCGGCGCAGGGCCTCCAGCTGCTCCTCGTCGGTGATGCCGAGGCGCTCGGCGATCTCCTCGCGGCCCAGGGGCGTGCCCTGTTCGGCGAGCAGCTCCATGATGTATTCGCGGCTGGGAATGGGGTTGTCGTACTTCTTCTTCTCGCGGGCCAGGTGGGGGTCTTTTCTGGCCGTCTTCTGCTTCTTGCGTTTGCTCACTGAGTCACTGTTCCTGTGGTGTATCCGGATTGGTTCATCCGACCGTTGCCGGTGGAATCGGGGGATTGTACTCCTCCCGGGCCTGTCAATACGAACCCGACAGACCCTAGGACCCCTCTGCGGCATCGGCCAGCACCGCGCGCAAGCGCTCGACCAGCTCCGACTCCTGCGGCGACAGGGGGGGGCCGCTCGCCTGCGGCTGGCCCAGCCGCTCCAGGATCGCCGGCCATGCATCGCCCGCCGCCAGCACCTCCATGGGTTGCCGCTCGATCCACCGGCGCAGGGCGGGGAAGCGGCTGCGGATGTCACGGGCCAGCTGCAGGAAGCGGCGCAGCTCCTCCTCCCGGCCGAGATAACGGATCAGGTCGATGGGTTCGTCGAACACCACCCGCACCGGGCGCCGTGCCGTGGCGGCGGCGTCGACGTACTCGATGCGATAGCCGTGGCCGGCGTGGCACTTGCTCGCCGTCTCCAGGGAGTGGACCCAGCCGAGCCGGTCGATACCTGTCGTCGCCAGCGGGATGGCGTCGCCGGCCGGAAGATCGATGGTGAAGGGATAGGAATCACCGTCGCCGAGCCAGGCACGCAGGGCGTCACCCGCCTGCCAGTGCGCCAGGGCCGCGGCATGGATGAACTGGTCGACGGGATGAGCCATCGTCATCCTGTTAACCCGGCAGCAGATACCGGCGACAGGCGGAACTGGAACACGACCATCGATTCCCCATGGAACAGAGGGTATTCCAAAGCGGAGCCGGACAGAAGCCCCTGCCGGCATTCCCCGCCACGCCTGGGGCGCGCCGGCAGGCGTATCGCAAGTCCGCCGGCCGTGGCGGGAGAGGGGTAGCCATACGGTGCCTGCAACGTGGGATATGCCATCCCGAACCACATTCGTGTCAACGGATTTTACGGTTTCCCTCCCCCCCGCGGGCCCCATCAGCACAACCCTTTGAAAAACAGGTTAATTTTTTATTGGCTTAAAAAATGCTTGACCATGACCAGAGTCAGCATCCTGTCGAGCTGCATCGGATGGAAAGAGGAAACGGATTTTGTCTGGGTAGTAATGAGGGGACATGAATCATGAAAAAATCGAAACTGGTTACCGCACTCGCAGCGGCCGCGGCATTGTGTGGCGGGCTCTATTCCGCGATGGCATCGGCCACCGTGGTATACGAGCATGCGCCGGGAACCAACTCCGATCTGGTTTCGCATCATGCTTCCCGGGGACCGGTCCTGGCCGATGATTTCAGCCCGGCCGCCTCGGGCTGGGTCACCGAGGTATCCTGGTGGGGGAGCAGGGCTGGCAGTACCCACTGGGAGGTCAGCTTCCACACCGACAACATGGGACAGCCCAATGTCGATGACCCGAACGAAGGTGCCCTGGCCCAGCACTACCTGACCGCCACGGGGGTGGATCCCGATGGCGATGGCATTCTTCTCTACACGGCCACCTGGAATTTCATGGATATGTTCCTCGAGGCCGGTACCACCTACTGGTTCAGCGTGGCAAACATCGCTGCTGACTGGACCTGGGCACTGGGCGGCGCCGGGGGTCCGACGGTCGGCACCGAAACGAACAACGCGGTCGTGTCGACAGGGGACGATTGCGGAAACGGTGGACCACACTGCGGACCCTGGGTGGAGCTCGAAAACGAGGGGAATGAGAATACGAATCTGGCATTCCGCATCGTCGCGGTACCGGAACCGGGCACGCTCCTGCTGCTCGGACTCGGCATGGCGGGGATCGGCTATCGCCGCTTTCGCGCCGCCTGAGGGACGAGCCCGACCCGGCCAGCGGATGCGCTCCATTCGCGGGGTGATCGGGCCGGGGTGGTTTGTCACCGGGGTCAACCACAGAGGGCACAGAGGGCACAGAGATATTAATGCCAACTCTGTGGTCTCTGTGGTTCACTTGCTTTTCAAAAGGCTGCGTTGCTCAGCGTTGTCGTACGCTGGCTGAGGATCGGGGTTGACCGGGGACGGCCGGCAGGTGCGATCCATTCACTGGGCGATCGGACAGGGATGGTTTGCCACTGGGGGCAACCACAGAGCTCACAGAGGTCACAGAGATATTAATGCTAACTCTGTGTACTCTGTGATCTCTGTGGTTGATCTGCTTTCCAAAAGACCGCGTTGCTCAGCGTTAGACGGCCAGCAGGTGCGCTCCATTGGTGGGACGGCTGGCTTGGATCGTCTGCCACTGGGGTCAACCACAGAGGGCACAGAGGGCACAGAGAGATTAATAGCAACTCTGTGTACTCTGTGTTCTCTGTGGTTAATCTGCTTTCCAAAAGACCGCGTTGCTCAGCGCTTTCGCACGCTGGCCGAGGATCGGGATCATCCACAAAGGAAAAGGCCCCTGGGCATCGCTGCCCGGGGGCCTTTCTGTTTGGTGCCGAGGAGAGGACTTGAACCTCCACTGGGTTTCCCCAACTAACACCTGAAGCTAGCGCGTCTACCAATTCCGCCACCTCGGCAGGGGCCCGAACGGAGCAGATACACTCGTTCGAGGCCGCGAACTTTACCGGTATGGCTGTGCCTTGTCAACGGCTGCCCGGCCGACCCCGGATCGGGTGGGCGGCCTCCTCGTCGGGAGGGGTCGAACAGCCCTGTTCGCGGCGGGGGCTCCGCTCCTATTGGTGGTCGTTGTGGCGTGCCAGGAGGGCGCGTTCCCGCTCGGCGATTCCGGCCAGGCGCTGGCGCTGGGCCCGGGGCACCCGCTCCAGCGCCTGTACCCGATCGACGTATCCGGCGGTTGCAGCCAGGCTCTCCCGGACACAGCGCTGCACCGCCTCCCGTTCCAGGCCGAACCGGCTCCCCAG
>DRKP01000103.1 GCA_011051715.1 Sedimenticola thiotaurini
AGGGAAGATGCCTGAGGCTCTGAATACGACATATTAGGTTGCCGGGTTACATAGTACAGGCGTCCCCGGGTTGGAACTTGGGTTGTCATCGGCCCAGGTGGGCACAGAGCGCCGCCAGGACCGCCTGCTCCGATACGCCACCGGCACGCCACACCTGTTTCCAGCCCAGCGTCCGGGCCCTCTCCCCGGTGCGCCCGGAGATCACCAGCAGGGGGGTCTCCAGCAGCCGCCCGCGACCGGCGGCGCCGAACAGGAGCAGCAGGTTCTCCAGGATCTGGTTGCTGGTGGCGGTGACCAGGTCCACCTGGTCCCACCGCGCCAGCAGTGGGGCGACATCGCTGTCCGGACAGACCCGGCGGTAGACCTCCAGGTACTCCACCCTGGCGCCGCGCTGCGCCAGGGTCTCCCCCAGCAGCGGCCGCCCTCCCTCGCCGCGCACGATCAGCACCCGCTGGCCCGCCACCGCCCCCAGCCGCGGCAGCGCCAGCAGACCCTCGCTGTCCTGGGACCGCTGCGGCACCAGATCGGCCGGCCGTCCCATCTCTGCCAGGGCAGCCGCGGTGGCGTCGCCGACCGCCGCCAGCTGCAGCCGGGACGGCAGGCCGGCCGGGCCGGCCAGGGCCAGTCCCTGACGCACCGCGTTGGGGCTGACGAAGATCAGCAGATCGCAGTCGTTCAGCCGCGCCAGCCGCCGCCGCGCCGGTTCCGGATCGGCCGGCCCGGCGATCTCCAGCGCCGGCAACCGCAGCGCCCGGCCACCGTGCTCCTCGATCAGCCGGCACCACTCCCCGGCCTGGTGCGCCGGCCGGGTGACCAGCACCCCGGCACCGTGCAGGTCGCAGCCGGCGGTCATTCCGACTGGTAGAGGTGGGCCAGCACCTGGTCGGCTCCCTGGCCGAGCAGATCCTCCGCCACCGTGATGCCGAGGGTCTCGGCCTCGCCCTCGGCGGCGCTGGCCTCGGCGCGCATGATGCGGGAACCGTCGGGCTCGCCGACCAGCCCGCGCAGATGGATACGGCCGTGGTTGAGCACCGCGTAGCCGGCGATCGGCACCTGGCAACCGCCCATCAGGCGGTTGTTCATGGCCCGTTCGGCGCTTACGCAGACCGCTGTCTCGGGATCGTGCAGGCAGGCGATCAGTTCGTTGACCCGGCCGTCGTCGGCCCGGCACTCGATGCCGATGGCACCCTGGCCGATGGCGGGCAGGCTCCGGTCCGGCTCCAGGAAGGCGCGGATGCGCCGCTCGAAGCCGAGCCGCCTGAGACCCGCCGCGGCCAGGATCTCGGCATCGAACTCGCCCTCGTCCAGCTTGCGCAGGCGGGTGTTGACGTTGCCGCGCAGCGGGGCGATCTTCAGGTCCGGCCGCAGCTCCCCGAGCTGGCACTGGCGGCGCAGGCTGGAGGTGCCCACCACCGCCCCCTGGGGCAGCTCGTCGAGACTGTCGTAGCTGTTGGAGACGAAGGCGTCCCGCGGGTCCTCCCGCTCCAGGATCACCGCCAGGTGCAGGCCCTCCGGCAGCTCCACCGGCACGTCCTTCATCGAGTGGACGGCGATGTCCGCCCGTCCGTCCAGCATCCCCTGTTCCAGCTCCTTGACGAACAGCCCCTTGCCGCCGATCTTGGCCAGGGGCGTATCCAGGATGCGGTCGCCCTGGGTGCTCATCCCCACCAGCTCCACCTCCAGTCCGGGGTGGGCCTGGCGCAGGCGGGCGGCGACGTGCTCGGCCTGCCACATGGCGAGGGGGGACTTGCGGGTGGCGATACGCAGGGTCTGGGTCATCGGGCGGGGTCCTGGAGAGATGGTTCGTCGGCAGGGGAATGCCTGAACAGGGCCCGTACCGGCATCGGCCGGAGCCCGGCCTTCACCGGGAGGAGGGGTTGTTCAGGGGCTCCCCAGGAGGGAATGCTAAAGCCTTCCACCGGGGGTGGCAAATCGTGCCACCGTCTCCCGCCACCGGCCGGCGGGAGACGACGGCCCCGACTCAGGCCTCATCCGTCAGCAGGGGCTCACCGGTGGCGAGAAAGTGGTTCATCCGCGCTTCCCACTCCTGCATGAAGTTGCGGTAGAACTCCTCGCTGAAGGAGTCAATGTAGGCGTCCCCCTCCGGCCCCAGGCTGGTGTGCAGGTAGGTGATGGTGGCCTCGGTGCCGACGTCCGCCGCGGCCAGCCGGATGGTCAGCCGGCAGGCGGTGACCTCCGGCGTGATCTTGATCATCTCCAGGAACCCCTCTTCCGGCTCGTGCCGGGTGACGTACCAGATGGCATCGCAGGGAAACGCCTGGGTCAGGAAGACGCAGTCGGATTCGGCGACACCGGAGTCGCTCAATACCTGCAGCGGCTCCCAGCCTGCGATCCATTCCGTCTCCCGCACCGGGCAGAGCAGTGGGAACACGCGGGCGGGCTCCGCCTCCAGTCGCTGGGTGTAGGTCCGTCGGACCCGTTTGGGTACAGTGATTCTCATGCTTTCGACTCCCTGGTACCGACCAGCGACGATCCGCGCGAACGGCAGGAGCGGTGCTGCACGAGGCGGTCCGGTACCTGATTGTTGTAGTTGGATTGTTATTAACCCGGCAACCTAATATGTCGTGTTCAGCCGTGCTGTGCGCGTTCGCGGCAAGGCGTCGAAACGCCGCTGTAGCACTTCTACAGCCAGTTTCGACAACGCAGTCCGCGGGCGCGCACAGCACGGCCTGTCATTTGATTTCAATAGGTTAGGAGCCTCAGGCAT
>DRKP01000104.1 GCA_011051715.1 Sedimenticola thiotaurini
GAGGGCCCAGGATTCCTCATCGGAGCCCAGTGCCACCGGCCGCTCCTCGCCGTAGCTGACCGTGGTGATCTGGCTCTCCGCCGCGCCCTGCACCAGCATCAGCTCCTTCACCGCATTGGCGCGGCGTTCTCCCAGGGCGATGTTGTATTCGCGGGAGCCGCGCTCGTCGGTATGCCCCTCGACAGTGACGGTCACCTCGGGGTTGGCCGCCAGATACTCGCCGTGGGCGATGATCACGTCCCGGTCCTGGCCCTGGATCTCGCTGGAGTCGAACGCGAAGTGGATCACCCGGACCGACAGCAGGCTGTTGGGATCGTCCAGCGGACTGCCGCTCCAGGCCGCGCCCTCCGAGGCGGCCGCCGTGCCGTCACCGTCGCCGCTGCCGGCGGTCCCGCCCCCCGCCTCGGAGACCGGCGCCCCTTCCGTATCCGCCTTCTCCGGTGTGCTGGAGCAGCCGGCCACGAACAGCAGCGAGAGGACCAGCAGGCCCGCCAGTTTCAACTGATTCAGTTTCATCGTCATCTCCTCTCGGATCGGGTAAAAGGTGACCAGACGGGTTCACGTACGTCGCCCTCCTGGAGTGCCAGCCGCTGTCGCACGCGGCCATCCACCGAGACAGCGGCCAGTTCTCCCTTTCCGCGCGCCTTGGTGGCGTAAATTATCATGCTGCCATTGGGTGCGAAACTGGGCGACTCGTCCAGTTTTCCGTTGCTCAGCACCAGCAGGGCACCAGATTCGAGATCCAGTACACCGATGCGGTAGTTGCGCCCCACCCGGGTAACCAGGGCCAGGCTCCTGCCATCGGGGGAAAACGAGGCCCGCGCATTGTAGTCGCCCTCGAAGGTGACCCGTTTCACCCGCCCGCCATTGGCCGGCACCCGGTAGATCTGGGGCTTGCCCCCCCGGTCGGAGGTGAACACGATGGTGCGGCCGTCCGGCGACCAGGCCGGTTCGGTATCGATGGCATAGTGGTTGGTGAGCCGGGTCAGGGTATTGCGGTTGAGATTGAGCACGTAGATCTCGGGATTGCCATCCTTGGACAGGGTCATGGCCAGCCTGCGTCCGTCCGGCGACCAGGCCGGCGCCCCGTTGATGCCCTTGTACGACGCCACCTTGCGCCGCTTGCCGGTGAACACCTCCTGGATGTAGATCGCGGGACGCCCCCCTTTGAACAGGACATAGGCCAGTTTGCGGCCGTCCGGCGACCAGGCCGGCGACATCAGCGGTTCGCGGGACTTGACGATGGTCTGCGGATTGTAGCCGTCCGCATCCGCCACCTTCAGGCTGATGCGCTGCTCCTTGCCACTGCCGGTGGCGGTGACATAGGCGATGCGGGTAGCGAAGGCGCCACGCTGCCCGGTCAGTTTCTGGTAGACGATGTCGGCGATCTGATGGGCCGTGGTGCGCAGGGTGCGGGAGGTGGTGGGGATGCTGTAGCCGGCCAGCTGCTCACCACGGAACACGTCGAACAACTCGAACCGGACCAGGAAGCCGCCGGGACCGTTGGGCCGGATGCTGCCCACCACCAGACTCTCCATACCCAGGGCCTTCCAGTCGCGGAATTCCACTTCGGCACCGCTGCCGGGTCGGGCCAGCATGTCTCCCGGCGGCATCGGTTTGAAGCGGCCGCTGCGCCGCAGGTCGGCGGCGACGATGGCGGCCAGGTCCTCCGCCGGCGCCGCCCCCTGCTGAAGCTGGAACGGGACCACCGCGATGGGCAGGGCCCCCTCCTCGCCGCCGGTGATCTCGATGGTGAGGGCGGCCATCGCCTGCAGCGACCAGAGCCAGAGCAGGCCCAGCAGCGGCAGGAAAGAGAGGATTCGCTTCATGGTTGTTTCGTCTCTGTTCATCTGTTCCGGTCTGATCGTATCGCTCGCGTTTCAGTTTCAGTTTCAGTTTCAGAAAAAAGAATACAGGTCGCTGCCCGGCCCGCTTCATTCCATCCCGAAGCGGACCATGCGGTTCCGGCCTCGACCGGCGTCGGCTCCGTACCCTGCTGCCCTCCGCCGTGAACCTCCGCCCGATCCGGCCGGTGAATCACTCCGTGGGATTGAACACGAAGTTGATCTCGCGGAACTGCTCGAACAGCCGGCCTTCGGGCACCGGCAGAGGGCTCGCCTTGTAGACTGCATTCTCGGCCGAGCGGTCAAAGGGGCCGTTGCCGCTGCTCTGGACCACGCTCACCGCCAGTACCGTGCCCCCCGGGCCCAGTCGCACCCGCAGACGGCACTTCAGACCCTCGCCGATGCCGGCGGGACGGCGCCAGCTGCGCACCACCTTCTGCTGCAGCTGCAGCAGGTAACGATCGATCTCGCGGGCATCCGCCGCCGCCTGGGCCGCGGCCCGGCGCTCGGCCTCTTCCCGCGCCCTGCGCGCCTGTTCCGCTTTGCGTTTCCTCTCCGCCTCGGCCTTGCGCTTCGCCTCCGCTTTGCGTTTCCTCTCCGCTTCGGCCTTGCGCTTCGCCTCCGCTTTGCGCTTCTTCTCCGCCTCGGCCTTGCGCTTTGCTTCCGCTTTACGCTTCTTCTCCGCCTCCGCCTTGCGCTTCGCCTCCGCCTTGCGCTTCTTCTCCGCTTCCGCTTTGCGTTTCCTCTCCGCCTCGGCCTTGCGCTTCTTCTCCAGTTCCACCTTGCGTTTTGCTTCCGCCTTGCGTTTCTTCTCCGCCTCGGCCCTGCGCTTCGCCTCTGCCTTGCGTTTCCTCTCCGCTTCGGCCCGCTTCTTCTCTTCCGCCCTGCGCCGCTGCTCCTCGGCCGCGCGCTTCTTCTGCAGCGCCTGCAGCCGTTTCTCTTCCGCCTGCTGCTGACGCCTGAGCTCCTGCAGGCGCCGCTGCTCGGCAGTCAGCTGCTGCTGCCGGCGGGTCTCCGCCTGCTTCAGCCGCTCGATCTCCGCCGCCACCAGCCGGCTGTCGACCACCCGGGCCTGGACGATCTGACCGGCGGGTTTCGGCTGGCGCGGTGGTTCCAGCCAGTCGACGCCGACCACCAGGAACAGGACGATCGCCAGGTGCATCAGCAGCGACGCCACCGCCGCCTTCGGGTTCTCCTTCAGGATCCGGAACATCAGCCTTCCGGTGGCTCGGTCACCAGTCCAACGTTCGGCGCCCCGGCCGCCTGGATCAGCACCATGGCCTCGACCACCCTGCCATAGGGGACATCGCGGTCGCCGCGCACCAGGATCGGCGTCTTCGGTTTGTACTTCAGCACCGCGGCGATGCGCGCCATCAGGGTCTGTTCGTCCACCGGGTCGTTCTTGCCCGCACCCACGTCCACGAAGTATTCACCGGCGGCATTCACCGACACCACCACCGGGTCGTCCGCCTCCGCCGGCAGGGGCTCCGCGTCCGCCTGGGGCAGTTCCACCTTCACCCCCTGGGTCAGCAGCGGCGCGGTGATCATGAAGATCACCAGCAGCACCAGCATCACGTCGATGTAGGGCACCACGTTGATCTCCGCCATCGGCCGCCGCCGGCCATGGCGCTGACCGTGCCTCACCGACATGGCGTCCTCCCACCGGCACCAACTGCCGGGTCCGGCTGTCGGCATCCCGTCGGGAAGGGGTGCCTGTCCCCCCCGACCGTGGCCCCGGGTCCCGGTTCAGACATGCGCCTGTCGCTGCAGGATGGTGGTGAACTCATCGAGGAAATCCTCGTAGCGGCCGTTGAGCCGTTCCACGTCGTGGGAGAAGCGATTGTAGGCCACCACCGCCGGGATGGCGGCGAACAGCCCCATGGCGGTGGCGATGAGCGCCTCGGCGATGCCGGGGGCCACCAGCGACAGGGTCGCCTGCTTGACGTTGCCGAGGGCATGGAACGAGTTCATGATCCCCCAGACGGTGCCGAACAGACCGACATAGGGGCTGGTCGAGCCGACCGTGGCGAGGAACGACAGGTGGCTCTCGAGCTGGTCCATCTCCCGGCTCAGGGCCACGTGCATGGAGCGCCGCGCCCCCTCCACCACCGCCATCGGCTCGATGTCGGCGTTCTTCTTCAGGCGGGCGAACTCCTGGAAGCCGGCGTGGAAGATGGCCGCCATGCCGCTGGCCTCGTCCCCGTCCACCCGCCGGTACAGCTCCGCCATGTCGCCACCGGACCAGAAGCGGGCCTCGAACCGGTCCGCCGCCCGGCGCGCCCGCTTCAGCACCCGCAGCCGGTCGAAGATCATGGTCCACGAGACGAACGAGGCGGCCATCAGTACCACCATCACCAGCTGCACCAGCGGACTGGCGTTGAGCACCAGGGTGACGAAGGAGAGATCAGAACCCATCGGGCAGCGCCTCCAGCAGCGCATCGGGGATGGGGCGGGGGCGGAATCCGGCGGCGTCGATACAGGCTACCTGTACATCGCCGTCACACAACAGCTGTCGGTCCACGTCTCTGACGATCTCCTGCTGAAACACCAGACTGGCCCGGCGCCGCTGGCGGATGCGCGAGCGGACGCTCAGCCGGTCGTTGAAACGGGCGGGCCGGCGGAACTCCACCGCCACCCGGCGCACCGCGAACAGGATCCCTTCCCGCTGCAGCAGTTCGTCCTGCTCGAATCCCAGCTGCCGCAACCATTCGGTGCGGGCCCGCTCCATGAAGCGCAGGTAGTTGGCGTAGTAGACCACGCCACCGGCGTCCGTGTCCTCGTAGTAGACTCTGACCGGCCAGAGAAATTCCTTCGTCCCGGTCACAGATCAGGTCTCCGGATCGGCGAACAGATCCACCGCCTTGTCCGGTTCGCCACCCAGTTCCGGTTTCGGGGTCATGCCGAAGTGGAGGTAGGCGGCGCGGGTGGCCATGCGCCCGCGCGGGGTGCGCATCAGGAAGCCCTGCTGGATCAGGTAGGGCTCCAGCACGTCCTCGATGGTGCCGCGCTCCTCGCCGATGGCCGCCGCCAGGCTGTCGATGCCCACCGGCCCACCGTCGAACTTCTCGATCACCGCCGCCAGCAGCTTGCGGTCCATCACGTCGAAGCCGCTGTTGTCCACCTTCAGCATGCCCAGGGCCCGGTCCGCCACCTCCGGCGTCACCCGCCCGCCGGCCTTCACCTGGGCATAGTCGCGCACCCGCCGCAACAGCCGGTTGGCGATGCGCGGGGTGCCGCGGGAACGGCGCGCGATCTCACGCGCCCCGCGGGGCTCGGTCTCGATGCCGAGGATGGCGGCCGAGCGACCGACGATGTGGGTGAGGTCGTCGGTGTCGTAGAACTCCAGCCGCTGGACGATGCCGAAGCGGTCGCGCAGGGGCGAGGTGAGGAGGCCGGCGCGGGTGGTGGCGCCGACCAGGGTGAACGGAGGCAGATCCAGCTTGATGGAGCGGGCCGCCGGTCCCTCGCCGATCATGATGTCGAGCTGGTAGTCCTCCATCGCCGGGTAGAGCACCTCCTCCACCACCGGGCTGAGCCGGTGGATCTCGTCCACGAACAGCACATCGTAGGGCTCCAGGTTGGTGAGCAGGGCGGCCAGGTCACCCGGCTTCTCCAGCACCGGCCCGGAGGTCTGGCGCAGGTTGACCCCCATCTCGTTGGCGATGATGTGGGCCAGGGTGGTCTTGCCCAGGCCGGGGGGACCGAAGATGAGGACGTGGTCGAGGGCCTCCTCGCGGGCGCGGGCGGCGTGGATGAAGATCTCCATCTGCTCCTTCACCACCGGCTGACCGACGTAGTCCTGCAGCCGGCGCGGGCGGATGGCCCGGTCCAGGGCGGCATCGTCGCCGGCGGCGTCGGGGCTGACGATGCGCTCCGGTCCGGTCATCTGCCGCCACCCGCCGTCTTCAGGGCGGCCCGGATGATCTCCTCGCTGGAGAGATCCGCGCTCTCCACCGCCCGCACCATGCGGCTGGCCTCGTTCGGCTTGTAGCCGAGGGCGATCAGGGCGCCCACCGCCTCCGACACCGGGGTGTCGGCCAGCGCCGGGGCGCCGCCACGGGCGGCCGGCGGCGCGACACCGGTGGCGATCCCCCCGAGGCTGTCGATGCGGTCGCGCATCTCCACGATCAGGCGCTCGGCGGTCTTCTTGCCGATGCCGGGCAGCCGCACCAGGGCGGCGCTGTCGTCGCTCTGCACGCAGCGGGCGAACTCGTCCGCGCTCATGCCGGAGAGGATCGCCAGCGCCATCTTCGCCCCCACCCCGCTCACCTTCAGCAGGGCCCGGAACAGGCCGCGCTCGGACTCGCTGCCGAAGCCGTAGAGGATGTGGGCATCGTCGCGCACCACCAGGTGGGTGGAGAGGGTCACCTGCCGCCCCTGCTCCGGCAGGTCGTAGAAGGTGGACATCGGGACCTCGAGCTCGTAGCCGACGCCGTTGACGTCGAGCATCAGGTAGGGGGGCTGCTTGTACACCAGTACGCCACGCAGCCGTCCGATCATCGGCGCCACCCCCCACCGCCCTGAACGATGCCGGCAAGGGTGGTGGCGGCATGGGCGTGACTCAGGGCCACCGCCAGGGCGTCGGCCTGGTCCTCGGCCAGCTTCTGCCGCAGATCGAGCAGCCGGGCCACCATGTGCTGCACCTGGGCCTTGTCGGCGGCGCCGGTACCGACCACCGACAGCTTGACGCTGCGCGGGCTGTACTCGAACACCGGCAGCCCGGCGGTCACCCCGGCGCAGATGGCGGCACCCCGGGCCTGGCCCAGTTTCAGGGCGGAGGCGGCGTTGCGGGCCATGAACACCTGCTCGATCGCCATCTCCTCGGGTGCGAATTCGCGGACCACGTCGCTCACCTGGCGGAAGATCTCCCCCAGCCGCCGCGGCAGCTCCCTGCCGTCCACCCGGATGCAGCCGCTGGCCACGTGGACGCTGCGCATGCCGTCGCTGGCGATGATGCCGTAGCCGGTCGTCCGTGAACCCGGATCGATGCCGAGGATGCGGCGCATTCAGCCGATCTTTTCCATGATCTCGTCGGAGATATCGGCGTTGGTATAGACCTCCTGGACGTCGTCCAGGTCCTCCAGGGTGTCCACCATGCGCAGCAGTTTCTCCGCCGTCTCCTGGTCCAGCTCGGCGCTGGTGGAGGCGCTGAAGGTGACCTCCGCATTGTCCGGGGTGAGGCCGGCGGCCTCGATCGCCTCCTTCACCGCGCGGAACTCCTCCGGCGTGGTGATCACGTCCACCGAGCCGTCGTCGTTGCCGACCACGTCCTCGGCGCCGGCCTCCAGGGCCGCCTCCATGATCGCCTCCTCGTCGGCACCGGGGGCGAAGCTGATGATGCCCTCCTTCTTGAACAGGTAGGCCACCGAGCCGTCGGTGCCCAGGTTGCCGCCGTGCTTGCTGAAGGCGTGGCGCACCTCGGAGGCGGTGCGGTTGCGGTTGTCGGTCATGCAGTCGACGATCACGGCGACACCGCCCGGGCCGTAGCCCTCGTAACGGATCTCGTCGTAGTTCTCGCCCTCGCCGCCACCGGCGCCGCGGTCGATGGCGCGCTTGATGGTGTCCTTGGGCATGTTGGCGCCGGTGGCCTTGTCGATGGCCAGGCGCAGACGCGGATTGGAGTCGGGGTCACCCCCCCCTTCCCGCGCCGCCACTGTCACCTCACGGATCAGTTTGGTCCAGATCTTGCCCCGTTTCTTGTCGTTGGCCGCCTTCTTGTGCTTGATATTGGCCCACTTGCTGTGTCCTGCCATGTATAGCCCTCTGGCTGGTGTCGCCGTGCCGGCAGGGGATGGAGTTGCGCCATCGTTGCCGGCGACCGGAGACCGGATCGGTGTTGGGGGCAAAGTCTATCATTCCGGCGCCCGGGCAGAAACAGATCCGGTCACGGCTGCGCCACCGCGCCGGCACGGAACCGCCCGGTCTGCAGGAACCGGCACACCGCGTCGGCCACCTCGCGCGAGAACAGCATCTCCATGTGGCTCACCGGCAGCTCGAGGGTGTCCACCGCCCCATCCAGCCGGGTCTCGGCTACCGCCACGGTGCCGTCGTTGTCCCCGCTCAGGCCACCGATCAGGGTACCGACACCGATGCCCCGGGTGCCGGCGATCGTCCCCAGTTCCCGTTCGCCCCGCCAGGGCGGAAGACGCCCGTCCAGCCCCTCGTCCAGGCTGACACCGAGCAGGGGGTGCAGCATCCGGCTTCCGGCCAGGACCCGGGCCACGCCGCTGCCGCGCACCGGTGACCCCATCAGCACCACCCGGCCCGGCGACAGCTGCGGAAACTGATCGAACAGGTGCAGTGCCACCACGCCGCCCAGGCTGTGGGCCACCAGGTGCACCCGGGCTGTCCCCAGCAGGGAGATGAACGAGGCCAGCGCCCGCGCATTGAAACGGGGCGAGACGCGCAGGGAGGGATAGTGGAAGTAGTGGGGGACGAAGCCACACTCGCCCAGCCGCCGGCCGAGCAGGCGCATCTCCAGGCCCGTCATCCAGATACCGTGGACCAGCACCACAGGGGTCCCGTCGTCACCGACACCTTCTGTTGCGTTCACCTGTTCCGCCTTCTGCAGGTCGTTAAAGAGGAACCCCCTCCCGCCGCTAAGCTGGCATCGAACCGACCACCACCAACGACCACTGTCCAGGGACCCTATGCCTGCAAGTCTAGCCGATTGGGTGGAGCGCCTGGCGCAGACCCCCCTGCCCGCCATGGCACTGACCGTACAGCGGGTCGGCCGCCTGCTCGGCAGTCCCGCCGCCACCCATGCGGACTACCAGCGGGCCATCGCCCTGGATCCGGGCTTCGCCAGCTCCATCTTCCGGCGGCTGGCCCGAACCGGCCGCCCGGCGACCGCGGAGGTGGCCACCCTGGCCCACGCCCTCTCCCTGCTCGGGACGGCACCGCTGACCGAAGGCGTGGGGTTGCCGCTGCTGCCGCGCCGGGATGGTGGAACCGGACAGGAACTGCGGCTTCTCTACTCCCGGGCGGCCCACGCCGCCCTCTTCGTGCACCACTGGGCCGGGGCCCGCGGAGACGCCGCCCATGCCGACCAGATGGCGCTGGCGGCCCTGCTGTGCCACTGTGGCGAGATGGCGCTGCGGGTCGAGGCCCCGGAGGTGATGGCCCGGATCGACCGCTACCGCGACCAGGGCATGGGCCGGGAGAGCAGCGCCCTGGCGGTGCTCGGTTTCACCCTCGACCAGCTCGACCTGGCGCTGGCCGAGCGCTGGCACCTGCCCCCATTGGCGCTCCATGCCCTCACCCCGGCCGGCGCCTTCCAGCCACGCCCCCTGGGCGTGATGCTGGCGGACGCCCTGGCGCGGGAATCGGCCGCCGGCTGGGACAGCCGGGGGGTCGGTGAACTGCTCGCTCTGAGCGCCGACTACCTGGGCCTGGAGATGGACGGGGCGGTGGCCACGGCCCACCGGCTCGGTGCCGGGGCCGCGCGCCGGTTGCACCCCTGTCACCTGCCGTCCCCCGCCTTCTTCCTGGTCCAGGCCGCGGCCGCCGCAACCACCGCCAGCGAGGGGGAAGAGGGTGACACGGACGCCGATAAGACGACGATGGGCGCCACTGCTCCGGAGGCGGCACCGGTGCCCGCGGCCCGGATACGACTCGCGGCAGAGCCGGAACCCGAAGCGGAGCAAGAGCCACAGGCGGAGTCGGAACCAGAACCGGAGCCGGAGCCGGAGCCGGAGCCGGAGCCGGAGCCGGAGCCGGAGCCGGCGAGGATAGCCCCGACAGCCACCCTGGCAACCCCACCGACCCGGCCGCGGGCAGACAATCCACTGCAACAGCAGCTGCTGCGGATCATGGATCAGCTGCGCCGGGAGGCCGGCCTGGAACGGGTCATGTTCGCCATGCTGACGCCGGACCGCAGGCTGCTCAGGGCGCGCTTTCTCCGGGGCGTGGCGGGGGACGCCTCCCTGCGCGGCTTCCAGGTGGACATGCAGCAGCGCAACCTCTTCAGCCTGCTGTTGGCCAAGCCGCAGAATCTGTGGCTGAATCCCGCCAACCGGGACAAGCTGGTGCCGTTGATCCCGGCCCCGCTGCAGGAGATGCTCGCCATGGATGGATTCTTCTGCGCCTCCCTGTTCGTCAACGGCCGGCCGTTCGGTCTCCTCTATGCCGATCGCGGTGCCGGTGAGGTGCCGCAGAGACAGGCCTTCGAGCAATTCAAGAGCCTGGCCCAACGCCTCGGCAACCAGCTCGGGGCGGTGACCGCGCGCAAGGCGGGGTGACCGACCGCTGCGGCGGATGCCGGGATTCGCGGTGGAGGCGCCGCCACATGGACAGGGGCCCGTAGGGGCGGCGCTCCTGCAGGGTAGTGCGCATGCGGTGGACACGGCACCTGCGGTACCCGCGGAAGGCATTTTGCCCGGTACAGATTTCCCGGGTATGATTGGTCGCCCTCCGGCGCCTCCCGTCCCGAACCGAGTCTTCCGTGAACCACCAGCAGATCAGCTACGTCATCGGTGACCGCCTCTACCTGAACATCACCGACCGCTGCACCCTCGCCTGCGCCTTCTGCCCCAAGACCCAGGGGGTGAAGAGGGTGCACGACTACGATCTGACCCTGGACCACCGCCCCGAGGTGGAGGAGATCCTCGCCGCCATCGACGATCCGGCCCGTTACCGGCAGGTGGTGTTCTGCGGTTTCGGTGAACCGACCCTGCGGCTCAAGGTGCTGCTGCAGGTGGCCCGGGAGATCCGCGACAGGGGTGGCCGGGTGCGGGTCAACACCGACGGCCTGGCCAACCTGGTGCACAAGCGCAACGTCCTGCCGGAGCTGGCGCAGTACGTCGACGCCCTGTCGGTCTCCCTCAACGCCCAGGACGCGGCCACCTACGACCGCCACTGCGTGCCGGCCCTGCAGGGCTCGTTCGAGGCGGTGGTGGATTTCCTGCGCCGGGCACCGGAGTACATAGCGGAC
>DRKP01000105.1 GCA_011051715.1 Sedimenticola thiotaurini
ACCGCGGTGAAGTCACCGAAGGTCTTGACCAGTTCGTGGCATTCGAGATCAACCATGGCAGGGCCGAGGACCGAGGAGCGAGGACCGAGGAAGGCCGGGCACTGCGATCGAAATAGATTCGGTCACCAAAGGAATCGCGAAAACAGATGGAATCCGATCAGACATGCATACTCCCGGCGTACAAGGCGGCGGACAGACCCCTGTCGTGTTCAAAGGGTGAGCCCGTTTCGAAACACCCGGCAAGCCCGGAACGAGGGATCGAAGGTCCGCCTTTCGCCAACCCTCGGCCCTCGGTCCTTGGCCCTCGGCCCTTGCCCCTATTTCGCTGCCTTGACCCGGTCCAGCACCTTGCCCTCCATCTCCTCGAGGCCCGGGGGTACCGGCGGATACCACTTGATGTTGTCGATGGCGGCCTGGGGGAAGCTCTCCTGGAAGCGCTTCTTCAGACCCTCCTCGACGAACTCGGACGAGCCCTTGGAGGCGGTGAAGTTGCCGGCCGCTGCGGTGATGCGGGCGGCGATCTTCGGCTGCATGACGAAATTGATCCACTTGTAGGCGGCATCCTCGTTCTTGCTCTTGCGCGGCAGCACGAAGGTGTCGATCCAGCCCAGGGCGCCGGACTCGGGGGCGATGAAGGTGATGTCCGGGTTGTCCTTGTTCAGCTTCCAGCCGCCCGCATCCCAGGCCATGGCGGCCACCACCTCGCCGGAACGCATCAGGTTGAGCAGGTCGTCGGCGCCGCTCCAGTATTTCTTCACATTGGGTTTGCAGCTGATCAGTTTCTGCTCCACCTTGTCCAGGATCTGCTGGTATTTGGCCTTGTTGCCGTAGGCGGCGAACGGATCCATCCCCATGGCATAGGCGAAACCGATCAGGGTCGGCCGCTTCAGCCGGTAGGAGACCTTGCCCTTCAGCGCCGGCTCGCACAGGTCGGTGTAGTCCTTCACATCGGGAGCCGCCTTGCGGTTGACCACCAGGCCGCTGGTGCCCCAGACGTGGGGTACGCCGTAGACCTTGTCACCGACCGTGGTGTTCTTCACCGTCGCCTTCAGCATGGAGTCGATGAACAGGTCGGTCTTGATACGGGAGAGGTCGATCGGCCGGTAGATGTTGAAATCGGCCTGGGGACCGGCGATGCGGTCCTGGCTGGGCTGGGCCAGATCGAAGCCGGCACCGCCGGTGGCGCGCAGCTTGGAGATCATGTCCTCGTTGTTGGATTTGGTCACCTTGACCTTGATTCCGGTCTCCTTCTCGAACTGGTCGATGACGTCTTTCGGGGCGTAGCCACCCCAGGTCAGGAGTCGCAGGGTCTCGGCCTGGACACCGGCGGCCAGAGTGAGGGCCGAGCCGAGTAGAAGCGTGGTAGCCAGTCTTGTCATTCTGATCATCGTTGTTCCTTTTCTTTATGTATCGGTTGTAGGTGGACAGGGGCACTCTTGGGGACCACCGCCCCTGGAACCGCACACTCTCCCTGTTCCAGGGTCCATGGCAGTGTAGCCCCTCGGCCCGGCAGAGGGAACCACCCGGGAATCTGTCGACAGTGATCAGGCGAGCAGCCCCCGGTCCTGCAGTTCCCTGATCCGGTCCCGGATACGCGCTGCCTCCTCGAATTCCAGGTCCCGGGCATGCTGGTACATCCGCTTCTCCAGCTCCGCGATCCGTTTCGCCATCTGCTGCGGTGTCATGGCCGCGTACTCCGCCTCCAGCTCAGCCACCCGGGCATAGGCCTTCGGCGGCATCGGTGCTCCCGGACGCGCCCCCTCCATGATGTCGGCGACCGCCTTGCGGATGGTGGTGGGGGTGATGCCATGGGCCTCGTTGTAGGCGATCTGCTTGCGCCGCCGGCGTTCGGTCTCGTCGATGGCGCGGCGCATGGAGCCGGTGATCCGGTCGGCATACAGGATCGCCTTGCCACCGGCGTTGCGGGCGGCACGACCGATGGTCTGGATCAGGGATCCCTCCGAGCGCAGGAAGCCCTCCTTGTCCGCGTCCAGGATCGCCACCAGCGACACCTCCGGCATGTCCAGTCCCTCGCGCAGCAGGTTGATTCCCACCAGCACGTCGAACTCGCCCAGGCGCAGGTCGCGGATGATCTCCACCCGTTCCACCGTGTCGATATCCGAATGCAGGTAGCGCACGCGGACACCGTGATCGTCCAGGTAATCGGTCAGGTCCTCCGCCATGCGCTTGGTCAGGGTGGTGACCAGTACCCGCTCGGCCCGCTCCACCCGGCGATTGATCTCCGACAGCAGGTCGTCCACCTGGGTGCCGGCCGGACGCACCTCGATCTCCGGATCCAGCAGCCCGGTGGGACGCACCACCTGCTCCACCACCGCGCCGGAGTGCTGCAGTTCGTACTCCCGCGGGGTGGCGGAGACGTAGATGGTCTGGGGCGCCCGCGCCTCGAACTCCTCGAAACGCATCGGCCGGTTGTCCAGCGCCGACGGCAGCCGGAACCCGTACTCCACCAGGGTCTCCTTGCGCGAGCGGTCGCCCCGGTACATGGCGCCGATCTGGGGAATGGTGACGTGGCTCTCGTCCACCACCAGGAGGGCGTCGCGCGGCAGATAGTCGAACAGGGTCGGCGGCGGCTCCCCCGGCGCCCGGCCGGAGAGGTAGCGGGAGTAGTTTTCGATGCCGGTACAGTAGCCCAGCTCCAGGATCATCTCGATGTCGAAGCGGGTGCGCTGCTCCAGGCGCTGGGCCTCCACCAGCCGGTCGGCATCGCGCAGCTGCTGCAGCCGCTGCTTCAGCTCGTCCCTGATCTGCTCCACCGCCTGCAGCAGGGTCTCGCGGGGGGTGACGTAGTGGGACTTGGGATAGATGGTGAAGCGCGGCACCCGTCGCAGCACCTCGCCGGTGAGGGGATCGAACAGGGCGATGGACTCGATCTCGTCGTCGAACAGCTCCACCCGCACCGCCTCCCGGTCCGACTCCGCCGGGTAGATGTCGATCACCTCGCCGCGCACCCGGTAGCTGGCCCGGTGCAGCTCCACCTCGTTGCGGGTGTACTGCAGCTCCGCCAGCCGGCGCAGGATGGCGCGGTGATCGACGGTGTCGCCGCGCACCAGGTGCAGCACCATGTCCAGGTAGGCGCGCGGATCACCGAGGCCGTAGATGCAGGAGACGGTTGCGACGATGATGGTGTCGTGGCGTTCCAGCAGCGCCTTGGTGGCGGAGAGGCGCATCTGTTCGATGTGCTCGTTGATGGAGGCGTCCTTCTCGATGAAGGTGTCGGAGGACGGCACATAGGCCTCGGGCTGGTAGTAATCGTAATAGGAGACGAAGTACTCCACCGCGTTGTGGGGAAAGAAGGCCTTCATCTCGCCGTACAGCTGGGCCGCCAGGGTCTTGTTGTGGGCCAGCACCAGGGTCGGCCGCTGCACCTGCTGGATCACGTTGGCGATGGTGAAGGTCTTGCCCGAGCCGGTGACCCCGAGCAGGGTCATGCCGGCCTCGCCGTCGTTCAGGCCCTCCACCAGCCGGTGAATCGCCTCCGGCTGGTCGCCCGCCGGGTCGAATTGGGTAACCAGTTGAAATTCTTTTGCCATTGGGGATTCTGCTCGACACCAGGATTGGCTATTATTGCACCAGCCGGCGGTTGCCGGGGAATCGCTGTGCGACGGCGTCGTTCAGCGCCGGTTCCCGCGCTCCGCAGCCACAGCCCGACCACAGGAATTCCACTTCAGACTTGCAGGTACCAGACCCCATGAGCATCAAGCTTTCCGCCCGCGTGCAGGCCGTCAAGCCCTCCCCCACCCTGGCCATCACCGCCCGCGCAAACGAGATGCGGGCGGCGGGAAAGGACGTCATCGGCCTGGGGGCCGGCGAACCGGACTTCGACACCCCGGACCATATCAAGGAGGCGGCGATCAAGGCGATCCGCGACGGCTTCACCAAGTACACGCCGGTGGACGGCACCGCCGGCCTGAAGCAGGCGGTGATCGACAAGTTCCGGCGCGACAACGGGTTCGATTTCCGGCCGGAACAGATCCTGGTCTCCTGTGGCGGCAAGCAGAGCTTCTACAACCTGGCCCAGGCGATCCTGGACCCGGGCGACGAGGTGGTGATACCGGTACCCTACTGGGTCTCCTACCCCGACATGGCGCTGCTGGCCGGTGGCGTCCCGGTCTTCGTCCACGCCGGCGCCGACCAGCAGTTCAAGATCACCCCCAGCCAGCTGCAGGCAGCGATCACCGACAAGACCCGGCTGTTCGTCATCAACAGCCCCTCCAACCCCACCGGCATGGCCTATACCAGGGAGGAGCTGGAGGCGCTGGGCCAGGTGCTGCTGGATCATCCGCGGGTGGTGGTGGCCACCGACGACATGTACGAGCACATCCTCTGGACCGGCTCACCGTTCGTCAACATCCTCAACGCCTGCCCCGGGCTGGCGGACCGCTGCCTGGTACTGAACGGGGTCTCCAAGGCCTATTCCATGACCGGCTGGCGCATCGGCTATGCCGGTGGCCCGGAGACGATCATCAAGGCGATGAAGAAGATCCAGTCCCAGAGCACCTCCAATCCGACCTCCATCTCCCAGGTCGCGGCCCAGGCCGCCCTGGAGGGACCGCAGGAGTGCATCGGCACCATGCTGGCGGCGTTCAGGGAACGCCACGACTACGTGGTGGACCGGCTCAACCGCATCCCCGGTGTCGAATGCCTGCCATCGGACGGCACCTTCTACTGCTTCCCCAACGTGGAGGGAGCGCTGGCCTCCCTGGAGGGCATCGACGACGACCTGAAGCTGGCCGAGTACCTGATCGAGAATGCCGGCGTGGCGCTGGTGCCGGGCACCGCCTTCGGGCTCTCCGGCCATGTCCGTCTCTCCATCGCCACCAGCATGGAGAACCTGGGCAACGCCCTCGACCGGCTGGAGCAGGTGCTTGCCGGCTGAGGCGCCGGGCGGCTATTCTGAATCAAGTGCAAGGCGTGGCCGGCAGGCCCGCCTTCATCACCACCGGCGGCCACGGATGGCCGCCTGCAACCCAGGCAACGGAGTGCCGACATGGACGACCCGACCCCTTCCGCGCCCGCATCGCAGCGGGCATTCAGCCTCATCGAACTGATCACCCTGGTCGCCGTCGCCGCGGTCCTGCTCGGCGCCGGTATCCCGGGATTCCGCCAGCTGACCGCTTCCAGCGCCATGACCGGCGCCGCCGGCGAGCTCATGGCCCACCTGCAACTGGCCCGCAGCGAGGCGATCCTGCGTGACCTGCCGGTGGTGGTCTGTCCCAGCCCGGACGGCCTCCACTGCGACGATACATCCCCATGGAACCAGGGCCTGATGATCTTCGCCGATCGCGATGGAGACCGCCGTCGCCAGCCGCAGGACCCGCTGATCCGCCATCACCGGCCGGCCGGCCGCGACATTCTCATCTCCACCAGCCGCTGGCGCAGGCGGCTGCTGTTCCGGCCCAGCGGCTCCGCCACCGGGTCCGCCGCCACCTTCACCCTGTGCCATCGTGACGGAACCGCCGCACCCCGGGCCGTCATCGTCTCCAACACCGGCCGGCCACGGATCGACCGCACCCGGCCCGACGGGGGGCCGCTGCGCTGCGGGCGGGGCTGAACAGGGGTGGTTCCGCCCGGCCGGAAAATGGCGAGAGCGGTATTGAGAGCCTGTCGGACTTGATGCTGTTTGGCTGCAAATCCCCGGACGATCAACGCAGCTTATCGAACTCGCCACATAGCCGGGCTATTCGCCTCATTCGATAAACTGATTTGATTCGCCCCCGGTGATTTTCGCTTCAAACGATCCAGTCCGACAGGCCCTTGACCCGCGGGGAAGAGCTGATTAGTATACGCGCCTCGACCCATTCCTCGGTAGCTCAGTCGGTAGAGCGGGTGGCTGTTAACCACTAGGTCGGCGGTTCGAGCCCGTCCCGAGGAGCCAGATCGAACCAAGAGAAAAGCCCGCTACCGATGATTGGCAGCGGGCTTTTTTCGTGGCCTCCGAACAGGCCCCACTGCGCCCTTCCGGCGTGCACCGGAATCCATCACACTGGATCACCCTGTTCCCTGCCGACACCGGTACAACGGGTCGTTGCAGTACTCCCTGTCAACGGCCACCCGGCTCCGAGATCCATTTTCCCAGCGCGCAAAAGAAAAGACCCCGCTTGCACGGGGCCACAGGATTACCGCTGTTTGTTGTTATTGGTCCGGACTGCCTGATGCCATCCCCTTTGCCTGGTGCCCGTCAACCTCGGGCCGGATCCGCCTGGAGCCGGCCGATGTTCTTTGCACAACGCTGTCCACCAGGGCCGAGGCGATGGACCGGTCAGGCCCAGCCGAATACCACCATGCGATAGGAGTCCGGGTCGCTCCGCCGCAGGGCCTCGAGAGAGGCCTCCCCGTCCGTCATCCCGTCTTCGGTGGGGGTGATCACGCCCCTGTCGTCGATCATGAGCGAGTAGTAGGCCACCGGCGTTTCCGGTTCGCCCTGCGTCTCCACCACCTGTCGAGCTGTTGCGTTCATGGTCTCGCCTCATTCCGTATCGGGGTTCGCTGTCCTGTTGCGACGCAATTCACATGCCATCGAAGATCAATGTCCCGCTTTTCATGCGGTTATCGGCATTCCGTTCCAAACCGGACGGGAACCCTGTTCACAACTGTAAAATTTCTGAACATCCGTCTCAGCGACCGGCCGGAACCATACCGACCAACAGGGGGTCCGGTGCCGGATCGGGGTTGGGTGAGTCATTGGGCCAGAGCGAATTGGACATGGCTGCCTCCATACCGTGTTCCTTTGCCTGACAGAGAAAATGCAAAACCGGGGCCAATTCACGGTTTTCCCGGTCAATCAGTGGGTTGCCATCCTGGGAAAGAGGGGGTACCGGGCGGAGAGTAAAAAAAACTGACACGGTAACAGCCTGTAACACTCTCCCGGCTCGCGGAAACACGGGGGAAACAGCCCCGCCCTACCATGGGCACCGTTGCAACAGATCAACCCCTGACAGACACGACAAAGGAGCGACAACGATGAACACGACCCTCAACAGAACCGTCATCCTGCTGGCACTGAGCCTGGCCGGTGGACACGCCATGGCCGATCAGGCGACCACCGCGATCTCCTCCCCCGCCGACCCGGCGGATACCATGCTGCCGGAGCAGGAACGTCTCCAGACCCGGACCCGGGAACGGAGCATGGAGATGGAACGGGAGATGACCCGGGAACGGACCCGCGGCCACAGCGATGAAGCACGAACCGGATTCGGCATGGGCTACGAGGCCCGCCAGGGATATGCAACCGGACAGGGCTTCGGTACCGGCGGTGGTGCCGGCATGGGCAACGATGGCGGCATGGACGGTGGCCACGACGGCGGTATGGGCGGCGGCCATGACGGTGGCATGGGCGGCGGTAACGACGGCGGTATGGGCGGCGGCCATGACGGCGGCATGGGAGGCGGTAACGACGGCGGCATGGGCGGTGGCAGCGGCGGCGGTAACGGCGGTGGTCATGGCGGCGGCATGCGCTGATCGCACCTGCGGCCGGCACGGGGGAGGCTCCGGCCTCTCCCGTGGTTTCCGGGCCTATCTCCCCATGAACGCGAGGAAGTACCCAATGCCACGGACGAGCCGATTCAGAATCCTGCCCCAGGTTGCCGTGAACGTCGCCCCGGGCACGGATCGGGGTACACTGTCGCCACCTGCGCGGAGCATAGGAAACTCAATGAACCAGGGTGATATGAGCGATCGCAACCATATCCTCATCGTCGACGACGACCCCGATCTGCGCGAGCTGCTGACCCGCTATCTGGGCGACAACGGGATACGGGCGGCCGCCGTCGCCGACGGACGCGAACTGGATGCCTATCTCGAGCAGCACCACGACGTCGACCTGCTGATTCTCGACCTGATGCTGCCGGGGGAGGAGGGCCTCTCCATCGCCCGCCGGTTGCGGGCCCAGCGGGAGCTGCCGATCATCATCCTGTCGGCCCGCGGTGACGAGGTGGACCGGATCGTCGGCCTGGAGATGGGCGCCGACGACTATCTGCCGAAACCGTTCAATCCACGTGAACTGCTGGCCCGCATCCATGCCGTGCTGCGGCGCCCGGGGCGCACCGCGACGGCAGCGGCGGAGAAACGGCGGATCGATCGTTTCGGCCCGTTCCGGCTCGACCGGGAGAGCCGCCTCCTCACCCGCGAGCGGCAACCGGTTCCCCTCACCAGTGGCGAATACGACCTGCTCACCGTCCTGCTGGACCATCCCCGCCGGGTCTTGAGCAGGGATCTGCTGCTGGAACGGCTGAAGGGTTACGATCGTGACCCCTTCGATCGCAGCATCGACGTGCGCATCACCCGCCTGCGGAAAAAGATCGAGGACGATCCATCGGAACCGGCCTATATCCGCACCGTCTGGGGCGAGGGCTACATGTTCGATCCCGAAGGGGGCGCCATCCCCTGATGCGCCTGCTCCCGCGCAGCCTGTTCGGTCAGACCGGCCTGACCCTGGCCATCGCCCTGCTTCTGTTCCTGCTGCTGGTGCTGGCGGTGATCACCCGTTTCATTCTGCTGCCGGTGGCCGAGCGCTCCACCGAGGACCTGGCGGCTCTTATGGTACTGAGCGCCCAGACCTGGGCCGAGCTGCCGCCCGCCACCCGGCCCGACTTCGAGGAGGAGTTGCGCCGCAGCCACCAGCTCGATCTGACGGCCGTCGGCAAGACTGGGCAGCTGACCCCCGACACCTCCGTGACCACCCCCTACCTGCGATTGCTGGAGCGGGCGCTGGAGCGACGCCTCGGGTTCGCCGTCAGCGGCGGCACCCTGGCCGGCCGCCCCGGCTGGCACGGTTTCGACATCCCCATGGCCGGACGCATCCTCCGCATCGGCATCAGCGACGATCGGCTTCGCCAGAGCGCGCCGGCAGCGATCGTCCTCATCCTCGTCGCCGGCGGCCTGCTGATCCTGATCACCTCGTTCCTGCTGGTGCGCCGCCTGACCCGGCCCCTGGCCCGGCTGGCCGCTTCCATGGAACGGCTCGGAAGCGGGCACTTCCCGCCACCGCTGCCGGTACAGGGTCCCCGGGAGATCGCCACCCTGAGCGCGGGCATGAACCGGACGGTGGAGAAGCTGAAGCGGCTGATCGCCGCCCGCACCGTTCTGCTGGCCGGGATCTCCCACGACATACGGACTCCCCTCACCCACCTCTCTCTGGTGGTGGAGATGCTGCCCCCGGAACTGGAGCCACGGCTGCGGCGGCAGCTGCAGCGCGACGTGGAGGAGATGAACCGGCTGATCGCCCAGGTGATGGAGCTGTCACGCGGTCTCGAGGCGCAGGAGCTGGTCGAGGTCGATTTCCCCGCCTTTCTGCAGCGGATGCTGGACGACTACGAGGGAACCGGCACCCGGCTGCGCCTGGCCACCACTGGCGAATGTTCCCTGCGTCTGGCGGCCGGGGCCCTGCGCCGGGTCCTCGCCAACCTGCTGGACAACGCCATCCGCTACGGCGACGGCGAACCGGTCGATATCCACGTCGACTGCGGCGTCGACGGGGTCCGTATCCGCATCTCCGACCGTGGTCCCGGCATTCCCGAGACGAAGCGGAAAAAGGTGTTCGAGCCCTTCTTCCGGCTGGAACAGTCGCGCAGCCGCAGTACCGGTGGCAGCGGGCTCGGTCTGGCCATCGTCAGCCAGCTGGTCCAGGTCAACCACTGGCGGGTGTGGCTGGAACGGAACGCCGCCGGCGGGACCGATGCGGTACTGGAGCTGCCGGCGGCCGGCCGGAACGCGGCTACACCGTAGCCGCCGCCTCCACCACGATCGGGCGCCCCTCCCCCTGCTCCTCGTGGAGGATGCCATCGCGCAGGCGGTAGAGGCGCCGGAATACCGGGATGATGTTCTCGTCGTGGGTGACGACGATGATCGCCGTATCGGAGCGCTCCGCCATCCGGTGCAGCAACTGCATCACCGACATGGCCCGGTGGCTGTCCAGCGGTGCGGTGGGCTCGTCCGCCAGGATGATCGGCGGATGGTTGGCCAGGGCCCGGGCGATGGCCACCCGCTGCTGCTGCCCCCCCGACAGCTGCTCCACGCGCATGCCGGCACGATCCGCGATCCCCAGGGTCTCCAGCAGTTCCATCGCCCTCTCCCGCGCCGCCCTGTGCGACCGGCCCTGGAGCATGGGCAGGATGGCCACGTTCTCGAGTACGTCCAGGAACGGGATCAGATAGGGTCGTTGAAACACGAAGCCGATACGGTCGCGGCGCAGGGTGCGGCGGTCCGGGACCTTCCACTCGCCGTCGAAGATCACCTCGTCATCCAGCATCATGCGCCCGCCGGTGGGATCGATGATCGCTCCCAGGCACTGCAGCAGCGTGGTCTTGCCCGAGCCGCTGGCGCCCAGCAGCCCCACCACCTCGCCCGGCATCACGTGCATGGTGGCGTGTTTCAGGGCCTGGACCGCGGAACTGCCGCTGCCATAGGTCTTGCTCAGATCCTCGATGCGGATCGCCGGCGTGGAGTCGCTTCGGGCCATGGCGCTAGCCTCCAATGGCCGATCCGGGGCTGACCCGGACGGCAGAACGGACCCCTGCGATGCTGGCCACCAGGCAGATCACCAGGGTGATGCCCAGGGCCACCAGCGTATCCTGCTCCAGCAGCACCACGTGTTTCGGAAACAGGGGCGCCCAGTAGGTGACCGCCAGCTTGCCGGCGATGAAGCCGATCAGGCCGAGCCCCATCGCCTCCTGGACGATCATGCCGGAGATCAGCCGGTTGGGGGTGCCGATCAGCTTCAGCACCGCGATCTCCTTCAGCTTGGTCTGGGTCATGGAATAGATGGTCAGGGCGACGATGGCGGCGCTGACGATGGTCAGGATGACCAGGAACAGCCCGATCTGCCTGGATGCCGTGGCGATCAGCTGTCCGATCAGGATCTCCTCCATCTCCGCGCTGGTATAGGCGGTCAGGCGCAGCCAGTCGCGGATCTCTGCGGCCACCTCCCCCTCGTCGTAACCGGGCAACAGCCGTACCAGGATGGCGTTCACCCGGTCGTTGGAAAACAGGCTGGCCTCCACCGCCCCGAGCAGGGACGGATTGGAGGGGGGGTTGAGTTGCGGGTTCTCCTGCAGCTGGCGCCGGTCCCGGAACACCGCGTCGTTGTCCTTCAGGAACTGGATCTCCTGGGCGTCCCGCAGCGGCAGGAACACCATCGGATCGCCGGAGGGTGAACGCAGGCCGGCGGTGAGCCCCACGACCGTATAGTCGTGGCGGCGGATCGGGATCACGTCACCCACCTGGAAGCCGGTGCGCACATCGGCCACCAGCTCATAGTGGGAACGGGTGATGTGGCGGCCGGCGATCAGGTAGCGCGGCCCGCCGGGGCGCCCCGGCTCGTAGCCGGCGAGCATGATCCGTACACTGGTGCCGGCATCCGTCACCTCCAGCGTCAGGTAGGCGACGTTGCCCGCCTCCTTCACCCCGGGGATGGCGAGGACGCCACGCCGCATCCCATCCGGCAGCGAAGAGGGTTCGGCGAACGGCCCCAGGGTGTTCTGCTGCACCACCCAGATATCGGCACCGGCAGAACGCAACAGCGCCTTGCCGTCATCCACCATGCCGCGGTAGACACCGGCCATGGTGAGGGTGACGCCGATCAGGAGTCCGAGGCCGAGGCCGGTGGCCAGATAGCGGCCAAAGCCGTTGGCCACGTCCCGGTAGGCGAGACTAATCACCGGACCGCGCCTTCAGTTTGACGCCCTCTTCCAGGGCGTGGGCGGTGTAACCGATCACCAGGTCGCCCTCCTTCAGCCCGGCCCTCACCTGCACCTTGCCATCGAGGGTGCGTACGCCGGTCTCCACCGGGTGGAACCGGGCGCGGCCGGCATCGAGCATCCAGACGCCTTCACGACCATCCCTGCGATGCAGCGCCACCGACGGGATCCACAACAGATCCCGCTGCAGCGGCAGGTGGATGGTGACGTTGGCCAGGCTGCCGATGGCCAGACCGTCCGGGATCCGCTCGAACGCCACATCCACCCAGCGCTCCTCGGTCAGGCTGTCGGCGACCAGCTCGATCCGCTCGACCCGGCCCTTCAGGGGGCGCTCCGGGGCGCTGCGGAGAACGATCTCTGCATCCAGTCCCCGGGCCAGGGCGGCCTCTCCCTTCTGGTCGATCCGCGTCCGGACCCAGAGGGTGGCGGGGTCGATGATCTGCAGCACCGGGGAACCGGCCACCACCACCGAACCCGGTTCCACCCGGCGCGCCACCACCAGGCCGTCGGCCGGACTGAGCAGGCGCAGATCGTCGATCTGGGCCTGGATCGCATCGCGGTCCGCGCGCGACCGTTCCAGGTCGTGCTCGGCGGCGTCCAGATCGGCCGCCGCCGCCCGGTACTGGTCGGCCAGCGACCGCGCCTCGGTCAGCTTGGCCTCCACCAGTTCCTGGCTCACCTGTTTCTTGCGTCCCAGCTCGCGGTAGCGGCGGGCATCGTCCTCGGCCTGGGCCAGACGGGTCTTCACCTCGGCCATCCTGGCCCGGGAGGCCTCCACCATGTGTTCCATCTTCTGCACCGCCTTGTCGGCGCTGCGCAGGCGCTGGGGCAGATCCACCGGGTCCATCCTTCCCAGCACCTGGCCCTTGCGCACCCGGTCGCCATGATCGACCTGAAGCGCCAGCAGGCGGCCACTGCGATTGGGTCCGATGTCATAGCTGCGCCGCGCCTCCACCGTGCCGACGCCGAAGCGGGCAGGTTGCAGATCACCCCTGCGTACCGGGGCAGTCTGTACCTCCACCGGGGCCAGGGGACCCTTCACCAGAATCAACCCGATGACCGCGGCCAGGGCGAGCAGGAACAGGACAGTGAAGAGAAAACGCCGGGTTCGATTGTTCAAAACGGCTCCCTGCCCCCTGCGTGCAGGGGGCGTGGCATGGTTCGAATAGCTGGTCACCGGCACCGGGCGCTCCCGGTGCCGGTGAAGGGGACGCAGGTACTAGCGGGGATAACCGCCGTATCGACGCCAGCGTTCAACGCGGAAGGCGTCCAGCTCCTGGGGGGAGATGCGTCCGTCACCGTCGCTGTCGATATCCGGGAACGCGGGGGGCTGTGGCGCCACCGGCCGGGTGGTACCGGCCTGGTTCCAGCGCGCCATGTGCCTGGCGCGGGCCGCCTCGAACTCCTGCTGCGAGATGTAGCCGTCGCCATCCTGGTCGATGCGGCCGGTTCCCGGCCTGGCCATTCCCCGGCGACCATAACCCCGCCCCTGGAACCGGGACTGGCGGTGCCGCATCATGCCGGCCCGGAACTCGGCCGGATCCACCTGCCCGTCCCGGTTCAGGTCCAGATCGGAGAACTGCACCATGTTGGCGAGGCCCTGCATCTGCCGGCCCTCCCCGGCACGTTGCGCCACCCGCTGCCCCCGCGCCTCGATGAACTCCTCCTCGGTCAGGACACCGTCGCCGTTCAGGTCGAACTCCTGGAAGACGGGCATCCGCCCCCCGCGCCGGCTCTGAGCAGCCCCGGGAGCGGCCGCCGGCCGCTGTTGGCCGGCCTCCCTGGCGGCCGCCATCCGCTGCGCCCGCACCTGGTCCATCTCCTGGCGGGTGATGACACCGTCACCGTTGAGATCGAAATCGTCGAACGTCAGCGGACCGCCACCCGGTGGCATGGCGGCCGCCGTTCCTGCCGTCAGCAGCAGCGGTACCAATGCGGCAAGCAGCCGGTTACGGTTGGTGTTTCTTCTTCTGTTCATCGCTGTTCTCTCCATTGACTGTGATCCTTGATCCATTGCCGGATTCCGGTCATGACTCCGTATCCGGCGCCCATCCACGGCCCTCGTCGCCGCGGCCCCGGCCGGGTTCCGGCCGACGCCCTCCGCACTATGTCCCAGTTCCCGACCGGTGGCCACCGGCAGAAATGGTATCCCGTGCCGGGTCTCAGGGACTGCGCACCGCCACCAGGCTGTAGCCGGCATGGCAGCCGGCACAGTTGCGCAACAGCTCGCTCAACTGCTCCAGGGTATGATCCGGATCACCCAGCTGTTCCGCATCCAGGGCGAGACGATCGAATTTGCGGTGGGTGTCCAGGCCGAGCTGCTTGAACTCCAGCGGCAGCTTGCCCATCAACGACAACGGCACTCCCTTCTGGGCCGCCAGCCCGACCCGGCGGGCAGCGGTGACCACGTTCCCCATCCGGTTCTCCGCCAGGCCCGCTGTGATCATCTGCACCGCCTCCAGAAAGGCGCGCATCTCCGCCAGCACCAGATTGCGCTCGCCACTGTCGAGCTGAATCGCCTGGCGCCCGTCCTCGCCGGGTAGCGCGCTGCCGAGAAAACCGAACCTGTAGACCACCACACCGATGCCAAGGACCAGCACGAACAATACACCCCAGCACAGTCTGCACACGTTGCACTCTCCCTGCGGCCTGTTCACCCATTGGCTGCGACCGCATGTTCGATGGTTATCAACCCCGGCTCTTCAGCGCCGCCCGGAAGAAGTCCGACAACGGCTCCGCCTCCCCTTCCAGGGAGAAATCGAAGTCGAAAATCGACCAGCGCATGATCACCCCCTGGATGGTGGCCACCACATAGCGGGCACCCTGTTCCGGATCCACGGAGCGATCGAAGCAACCGGACTCGACGCCCGCACCGATCACCTCGGCGATGCGGCCGGTATAGCGTGCCATCACCCTCTGCACCACCTTCTTCAACATGGGCGACTCCAGATGCAGGCGGTCCGAAAACAGCATCCGTGGCAACCCCCGGTGCCTGGAGACGAAGGCCAGCTGCGTGCTGACCAGGGCCTCCAGGCGCCGGTCGGCCGCCATGTCCCCGCCGATGCCGGCATCGAGCGCCTCGAACAGCTGGTCCGCAAGCCATGCGATGGCGCCGGCGAAGATCTCGTCTCTGGTCTTGAAGTGCCGGAACACGGTCGGTTGGGCGATTCCGACCCGGTCCGCGATCGCCTGGGTGGTCACTTTCTTCACCCCCTGCTCGGCGGCCAGGGCGAGGGCACTCTGGATGATCTCCTGGCGGCGTTGGTGGTGGGGTTTGCCCATGAAAAATAAAAAGTGAGTGATTAATTGCTAATATTTTCCACGGATCGCCGCGCGAGTCAACTCCGATCTCCACCACATCCCCGCAACCGCCCTCCGCCCGTGGTCCACCACACCAGCAGCCGGAGCAGTCAGGGCTGCCGCGAAAACCGTGTTCCCCCTGTCCGGGTCTCAGGGCAACTGCACCTCACCGGCGTCGAAGGAGGCCTCCCCGGCACGGGGATGGCAGGCGGCGCAGTCGGCCATCGACTTCACCGCCCCCCTCTCCCCGGCCTGCCGGATCGCGGCAGTGTCGTGGCGGGAACGGAAGAAGGGCGTCCCGGTAATGCGTTGCGGCGCCGGATCCCCCCCCAGCTGATTCATGACCTCGATCGACAGCGGCTCGGTCACCCGCCCGGCGGCATTGGTCAGCAGATAGTCGTAGATGGCGCGGGTGGACTGGGGTGAGAGTTGCACCTGCTCCCCGAAATGATCCGTCAGTCCCAGCATGATCCTCTCCCACGACAGGGCGGGAAGCAGGCCGGCGGGGTACGCCAGATGGCAACGGCCGCAGTCGCTGCGGTAGGGTCCCTCGGGCACCGCCGGCAACGACGTCGCCTCGGCGGCGACCACCGCTCCGGTGGTGATGAGGATCAGCCCGGCAAGCACGCCGGTTACTCCAGTCTTCATGATTCCCCCTGGTTCGTACACGGAAAGGCACCGGCCGCTGCCACTGCCGCCCGGCAGGCGGGCCGATACCCGGTCGGTCGTGGCAGAAGAATACCAGAATGAAGCTGAAACCGTCCTGAACAGGACAGCGGCACAGGAAGGATGGATCCCCCCTTGCCGCGCAGGAAAACCATTCCCTCTTCATGGTAGAATGAATCATCCGCTACAGGATCGGCGCCCCCGTCCGCTAACGGGGACAGAACAGCAACGGGACCCACGATGAAACCGACCGCCATGTTTCACAGCCTGATCGTCACCAGCGTGCTGACGGTCGCCCTGCTCACCAGCTCACCCCTGTGGGCCGAGTGCAGGGCCGGCGCCTACACCATCTACAGTGGCGACACCATGGAATACGAGGGCGAGCGCATCCACCTCAAGGGTGTGAAGGCACCGGCCACGGACGAGGCCTATGCCAAGGCCAGCGAGAAGGCGCTGCAGACCCTGGTGGCGATGAACTGCCCGGTCCGCTGTTTCGTATCGGAGCGCGATGCGGATGGCGAGGCGATCGCCGTCTGTTATGGCGGTGACGAGACCGAGATCAATGCCGCCATGGTCCGCCAGGGCTATGCCGGGGCCGATCCCGCCTATCCGGAATACACCGCTCTCGAACAGCAGGCGAAACAGGAGCGCCGCGGCATCTGGGGTGAAAGCCCGTTGCAGTCGGACTGGATCTGGCCCGAACGACCGGAACCGGCGCCGGCACCGACGATCGAACCGGCCGGAAAAACCGAGTCCGCTTCCCCGCCAGCCCCGTCGTCCGGACAGTGACCGGTCAGCCGATCCGGTCGATCTGCAGCAGCCGGCCGTCGTCGTCCAGGGTCAGCTGAAACCGCCCCCGCACCCCCTCCCCGGTGACGAAGGGGCGCAGATTGACGGCCGGCAGCTGGATGTTGCGGCCATCCTCGGCCTGGACCACGACCGCCTGCGCCACCCCCTGATAGTAGCGGACGAAACGCTCCGGCGGCAGATCGATGCGGAAGCGGATCCGCTGCACCTGCCTCACTCCACCAGTCCGAACAAGCCGTCCAGCACCAGGGAGTTCGGGCTGATGGTGCCGAGCACCTCCTTGCCGTCCACCACCAGCGCCCGCACCAGGCTGAATCGCGCGAACAGCCGCGAGCAGTACCGGATGTCCATCTCCTTATCCACATAGACCGCCGGCTTCACCATCACCTCGTAGACATTGACCCGCTTGGGAGAACGGTCACGGGCCAGCACCTTGCGGGCGATGTCCGACACCAGCAGCAGGCCATATTCATCGTCCTCGTTGCGGCGCTGCACCACCAGTACCGAGGTCTTGCGCTGCTTCATCATCCGCAGCGCCTCGTAGATGGTCGCCTTGCCGTCGATGTAGGCGAAATCGCTTTTCATCACGTCCTTGACGCACACGTGCCTGGCTGCCAGGTTCATCGATCGCCTCTCCTCCATCGCCGGGTGGACAGTCAATTTGTAGCATGGATACGGCGGTCTGCCCAGGATCCGGGTCCGGTACCGCAGAGCGGTGACCAGCCGGAGGTTGCAATCGAATTTGAACGCAACGGGCGGTTTCACCTACAGTGGCCAAAGGTTCGACCACGGAGACGGCTGCCATGTTGGTATATGCCGGTGAGGAGCTGGCCCGTTATGGATTCGGGGACGGCCACCCGTTCGGTCCCGATCGCTACACCCGTTTCCTGCAGGCCTTCCGGGAGGCAGGACTGGACCTGCGCACCGCTGTCCGGCCCCCGGTGGCGGGCACGGCGGCGGATCTGCTGCTGTTTCACACCGAGGAGTACGTCGACCGGGTCCGCCGCCTGTCGGCCCGGGGCAGCGGCATGCTGGATCCGGACACGCCGGTCTTCGCCGGGCTTTTCGAGGCCGCGGTGACCGTGGTGGGCACGGTGCTGGAGGCGGTACAGCGCACCCTGGACGGGCCGGGGCACCTGGCGTTCGTCCCCATCGCCGGGCTGCACCATGCACGGCGGGATGGATCGGCCGGATTCTGCGTGTTCAACGACTGCGGCATCGCCATCGAGGCCCTGCGCCGGCGCCACCGGCTGCAGCGGATCGCCTACGTCGATATCGACGCCCACCATGGCGATGGCGTCTACTACGCCTTCGAGGAGGAACCCGCGCTCTGCATCGTCGACTTCCACGAGGATGGCCGTTTCCTCTATCCCGGCACCGGCGGCGCCACCGAGACGGGCCGCGGGGCCGCCGCCGGCACCAAGCTCAACATCCCCCTGCCCCCCGGGGCGGACGACGACCTGTTCCTGCGGCTGTGGCCCCAGGCCCTGGAGTTCGTGCGCAGCCAGCGGCCACACTTCATCCTGTTGCAGTGCGGAGCCGACAGCATCGCCGGGGATCCACTGACGGACCTGGCACTGACCCCCGCGATCCACGCCCGGGTGGCGCGGGACCTGGCCCGGCTGGTGGGCGACGGCGGTCCGCGGGGCATGGTGGCCCTCGGCGGCGGCGGCTACGACCGGGACAATCTGGCCCGCGCCTGGACCGGCGTGATCGAGGCCATGCTGGCGACGGAGGAACCGGGGGAATGACACCCGAACGGGCGACACAACTGATCCGCCAGCAGCTGGCGTTCGGCGGCGGCTACAACCGCAACGCGGTACGGCTGATTCTGAAAGAGGTGCAGCGGACACAGGGCCGGGCGTCGGTGGACCGGCTGATCCTGGAGCTGGGTCTGGAGCAGGCGTACGGGCTGAAGCCGGGTACGGATTTCAGCCGGGTGTGACCGCAGACGATGGATCAGTAGGCGGGAGAGAGCTGGATCCCGTAGCTGCCGAGCCAGCCCCGGTCCAGCTCCCAGCGCACCGATTTCACCCCGGGGTCCTCCAGTACCAGGTCCCGTGCCCGGGTCTGCACCCTGGCCAGCTGGCGCTGCGCCGCCTGAAAGGCATCGCTGTCCTCCGCCTTGCCGGCGACATGGGGGAACAGGATACCCAGCACCCGGGACACCGGCAGCGCCGACGAGCGCGGTGTACTCATGGTGGCGACACCATTCTCCAGCCGCAGCACGCGGAACCGGTAGGGAAAGGCGGAGACCTGGGGATCGGCCTCCAGCCGCCGGTTCAGGGCCGCCACCTGCGGATCCTCGTACAGGGCCCAGCCGACCCACAGAAGAATCAGCGCCAGCAGCAACAGGGCGTAGATCCTGGTACCCCTGTCCAGTCGTTGCAGCATGCCTTTACTCATGATCGGCGGAACTCCTTGGCCTGTCGATATGAACCCACCAGGTCCAGCCGGTGGGGACACTGTCAATAGATAAAGCGCGACTGCGCCCTACTCCCGGTCCTTCATCTTCCAGGTGATCCACACCACCAGCAGCATGATCACCAGCAGCAACAGCACCACATCCATCGTCCTCTCCCCTGGCCAGGCACCCTCCCCGGTTCCAGCATACCGCGTGGCTGCACCGGGTTGAATCAGCGGGCGGGCAGGATTCGATCCGGGCACGGACCTCCTGCCGCCCGGCGTGGTTGCCGACGTGGAAGGGGCGCCCGTGGAGGCGTTCCCCATCGGGTTCTGGTATCGTTGCCTGCGCCGAACCGGCCACCATAAGTACCCGGCGTCTGCCCCATGAACCGTTCTCCCGCCCCGCCGGCCATCCCGCTGCTCCGGCTCAAGCTGGAGGCGCTGACGCGCCTCGAACAGTATCGCCGCCAGGCGGAACGCCATTTCGGCCGTCCGCTACCGCGCCCCCGGGTACGCTGGGATCTGCGTGGAAGCAGCGCGGGACAGGCCCGCTTCCCCGCCGCCGGCGACCCCGAGATCCGCTTCAACGCCCAGCTGCTGGCGGACAATGGCGAGGCCTTCATCGCCCGCACCGTGCCCCACGAGCTGGCCCACGTGGTGGTCCACCTGCTGCACCGGGGCCGCGCCCGCCCCCATGGGCCGGAGTGGCGGGCGGTGATGATCCTGTTCGGTGCCGATCCGAAACGCTGCCACGACTACGACCTGGCGCAGGTCCGGCAGCGGCGGATGCGGCGGTTTTCCTACCGCTGCGACTGCCGCAGCCACCGCATCAGCGCCATCCGCCACAACCGCATGCTGCGGGGACAGGTCTACCTCTGCCGTCACTGCGGCGGCGCACTGCGACCCGACCCGGATCGCTGAGAACACCCTGGTGACGGAACTCCCGGTCCCTTCGGCCACCGGGACCGCCGGTCCATCGGCGACACCAGGCTACGCCACCTCCAGGTGCACCCTCCCCCGGCCCTCACCCTGACGCTCCACCACCACCCGCACTCCGATGCGCTCGACCAGGGCCGGCACGTGGGAGATGATCCCCACCTGGCGCCCCAGGGACTGCAGCGCATCGAGAGCGGCGATGGTGAGGTCCAGCGTCTCCTGATCCAGGGTGCCGAAGCCCTCGTCGATGAACAGGGACTCCACCTGCACCTGGTCCGACGACAGCGAGGCCAGTCCCAGGGCCAGGGCCAGGGAGACGATGAAGCTCTCGCCGCCGGAGAGGCTGTGGACGCTGCGCACCTCGTCGCCCATGTCCCGGTCGATCACCTGGATCTCCAGGTCGCTGCCGGGCACCCGTTGCAGCAGGTAGCGCCGCGTCAGCTCGCGCAGTTGCAGATTGGCATGGCCCAGCAGGGCATCCAGGGTCAGGCTCTGGGCGAAGCCGCGGTACTTCTTCCCGTCGTGGGAGCCGATCAGCTCGTTGATCTCCGCCCAGCAGCGCCAGCGCCGTTGCTGCTGCTCCAGCTCCACCCGCAGGGCCTCGCCGCGCCGGCGCCGCCGGTCGTCCTCCCCGAGGCGGGCTCCCAGTTCGATCAGGCTGCGCTGCAGCGCCTGTCCCCGGGTCTCGAGGGCGTCCAGCTCCTCCTCCGTCCCGGCCGCTTGCGCCTGCTGTCCCGAGTGCAGATGCGCCTGCAGCCGCTGCTGCCGTTCCGACACCAGGGTCTGCCAGCGGTCCAGGGATTCGCGCAGGCGGTTCACCTGGTCACGCCTGGCGGTCACCCAGTCGGCATCCCGCGACAGCTGCCCGGCCAGCGTCTGCCGGTCGCTGCCCAGTTCCTCCAGGGCCGCCTCCAGGGCGGCGGCGGCCTGTCGCAGCTCCTCCTCCCGCCCCGCCAGCAGGGCCTGCCAGTGGGAACAGGCCTGCTCGGCCAGGGAGCGGCGGTTGCGGGCCTCCTGGTAAACCGATTCCATCGCCTCGCTCCGGCGCCGGATCGCGGCCATGAGGGAGGCCATGGAGGTGGCGATCCGCTTCACGTCCAGTCCCCCCAGCAGCTGCCGGTTCCGTTCCCGAAGCCGCTCCAGCGCCTCCCGCTGGGTAGCCAGCTCCCGTTCCAGGCGGTCCCGCAGGGCGGTCCGTTCCTGCAGCAGCAGCCGGCGTCCCCCCAGCTGCCCGGCCAACCGTTCCCGTTCCGCAATGGCCTGCTCGCGCGCCTGCTGCCAATCACGCCAGGCCTGTACCCGCCGGGCCAGATGTGCCGTCCACTCCGCGCCGGAATCGATCCCTCCGGCCCCGGCCATGCCCACCGTCTTTCCACCCTCCGGGACGGCGGCCCGGGGCAGCAACCCGGCGACGGGCTCGATCCAGCTGCCGACAAAGTCGTCGTACTCGGCCTCGATCTGCCGCAGCAGCCGTTGCTGCTGTTCCACCCGGGCATCGAGGGAGGCCACCTGCCGCCGCCCCTGCTCCTGTTCCGATACCGCTCCCTGCTGTTCCTGTTGCAGCCGCTGCAACTCCCGGCGCAGGGTCTCCTGTCCCCCTTCCCCAGCCGCTGTCCGACCGGCCCAGGGATGCTCCCGGGAGCCGCAGACGGGACAGGGCACGTCGGGCTGCAGCGTCCGGCGCAGCTGTCCGATCTGCTCGTCGCTGCCGGCCTCCAGGGCCCGGTCCAGGGTGTCGCGGACCCGCTGCAGCCGTTCCTGCAGAGCCGCGGTGCGCCTCTCCACCCCGGCCAGGGTGGCCCGGGCCTGCTCCAGCTCCTCCTCCATCTGCCGCAGGCGGGCACGCTCCTCCAGCCGTCTCTGCCGCAGCCTGTCGCTACGCCGGTGCCACTCCTCCTGCCACTGTTCCCATCGGCCGGCGAGCGATTCCAGCTCCGGGGATTCAGCCATGAGACGGGCATATTTATGGATAGATTCTTCTTGTTTTTCTATCTGTTGCGAGATATTCTGAATGTATTGCTCGATATCAGCGGCCGCCGCAGCTGCGGCGCCGGCATCGGCGGCAAGGCGGTCGACCCGCTGCCCCCCCTCCTCGATCCGGTGCGCCCGCTCCCGGGCCTGTTGCAGGAGCGGCTGCAGCCGCTCCAGAGCCTCTTCCATGGCCGAGCGCAGGCCCTGCACAACCTTGCGTGCCCGTTGCGCCCGCCGCTCCAGGCCGGTGGCGATCTCCCGGCCCCGGTCCTCCCGCTGCCGTCGCCGGCGTGCCTCCACGACGGCGGCCTCCAGCTCCAGCACCCGCTCCAACAGGGGTCGCAGCGGTTGCGCCGCCTCCACCGCGGCCAGCTCCCGCCGCATCTCCTCCGCCTGCTGCCAGCCGGTGGTCGCCTGCGCGTGCCTGGCCTCCGCCTCGGCCAGCGCCTGCTGCAGCGCTGCCAGCTCCCGTTGCCACCGCTGGCGCTCCCGCAGCCGCTGCAGCTCCCGTTCCGTCCGCTCCAGCTGCTGCTGCAACCGCGCCTGCTCCCGCTCCAGGCCGGCCCGCTGTTCCGCGTCCAGGGGCGACTGCTCCTGCAGCCGCTCGCGGAGATGCCGCAGCGCCGCCTCCTCCTCCCCCGCCCGGGCGAAGGCAGCGCGGGAGAGCTCGCTGTAGAGGGTGGTACCGGTGATCCGTTCCAGCAGGCTCGAGCGGTCGCCGGCGCCGGCCCGGAGAAAGGCGGCGAAATCCCCCTGGGCCAGCAGCACCGAACGCCGGAACTGCTCGAAACTGAGCCCCAGGCGCTGGCGGATGCAGGCCAGGGTGCCGGTCTTGCCCTCGCCGATCACCTGGCCGCTCTCCAGCTCCTGCAGCAGCAGGGTCTGGGGCTGCAGCCGGCCGTCGGGTCGCTCACGGGCACGGCGCACCTCCCAGCGTGCCCGGTAGCGCTGGCGATCACTGCCGACGAAATCCACCTCGGCCCAGCCACTGCCGGCGCCGCGGCGGAGGATCGAGCGCACATCGGTGCTGCGGGTGCGCAACCGCGGATCGTCACCGGCGCGGCCCACCGCCACCCCGCTGCCGCCCGGCAGGCGCGGGATGCGGTCGAACAGGGCCAGGCAGAGGGCATCGAGGAGGGTGCTCTTGCCGGCGCCGGTCGGCCCGGTGATGGCGAACAGGCCGGTGCGGCCCAGGGGCGGGGCGTCGAAGTCGAGTTCGAAGGGGTCGGCCAGGCTGGCCAGGTTGCGGCCGCGGATGGCGAGGATGCGCATCAGTCCGGCTCCGCCTGCTGTACCTGCTCCAGCAGTTCACGGTAGCAGGAGAGCAGTTCGTCCGGTGGCGGCCCCTTGTGGGCCGCCTGGTAGCAGCGGCTGAACACCTGCTCCGGATCCAGCTCCTCTAGCCGTTGCCGGGGAACCGTCTCCGCCAGCGGATCGGCAGTGCCGGTGTAGTGGCTGGAGACCCGCAGCAGGCGCAGGGGCAGGTCCCGGCAGCGTGCCTCCAGCGTCTCCCGCAGCCCCGGCTGGGGGCGCTCCAGCCGGACCCGCAGCTCCAGGTAGGGGCGGCGCTCGACCGGGCAGTCCGGATCCGGCTGCAGCCGCTCCAGCGCCTCAATCACCTGTTCCAGCGGTGCCGGCCCCGTCTCCGGCAGCCGCAGGATGGGCACGCTGCGCGGTACCGGCAGAGCGACCGCGTCGACCAGCCGCTCACCTTCGAGGTCGACCTGGACCACCTGGTGGGGATAGTCCGCCTCGTCCAGGGAGAGGGGGATGGGCGAGCCGCTGTAGCGGATCCTGCCCTCCGCATCCACCGCCTGGGCCAGATGCAGATGGCCGAGGGCAGCATAGGCCACCCCCGGCGGAAACAGATCCACCGGCAGGGCGTGCTGATTGCCACCCAGGATGCGCCGTTCGCTCAGCTCCGATACCCGTCCCCGCACCATGTAGCAGTGCCCCATGGCGACCAGGGCCTGTCCCGGCCGGCGCAGGCCACGGGCGGCGTCGAACAGGAAGCGGTAGCGGGCGCGGACACCCTCGATCAGGGGGTCACCGGCGCCGGCCGGATCCGCTGGCGGCAGATCGGAGTTGCGCAGAAAGGGAACCGCCACGCAGTGGCCCGCCACCCGGCCCTGCCGGTCGTGCAGCGGACACAGCAGGCGCTGTACGTCGGGTTCACCATCGGGGGTGCGGGCGAGGCCGCCGATCACCCGGATTCCGAGTGCCTGGAACAGGGACGACGGGGCCTCCAGGCGCGCCGCCGAGTCGTGATTGCCGCCGATCAGGATCAGGTCGAGGCCGGGCATGCGCCGCCGCGCCTCGGTGAGAAAGCCATAAAACAGGGCGAAGGCGCTGGCCGGTGGATTGGTGGAGTCGAAGATGTCGCCGGCGACCAGCAGGGCATCCGCCTCCACCGCCTGCAACCGCTCCAGCAGCCAGTCGAGAAAGCGCTGGTGTTCGAACCGGCGGGATACGCCGTAGAGGCTGTGCCCCAGGTGCCAGTCGGCGGTATGGATCAGCCGCAGCACCGCGGCCGGATCAGCAGCGCTGCAACAGGCGCAACTGGCGGCGCAGCTGTTCCACCTGGTCCAGCAGATCGATGATCAGGGCGGCACCCGAGAGGTTGACATCCAGATCCTGCTGCAGCCGCAGGGCGGTGCGGGCACGCCGCAGGCTGTCGCCGGAGAAACGCCACTCCAGCGGATCGCGCCCGCCCCGCGGCTCGAGGATCCCCTCTTCCACCAGCTCCATGATGTGCACCGCCTGGACGGCGCAACTGCGGGACAGCTCCCCGAGGGTCAGCTGGACCTCCTCCTCCAGGATATGGCCCGACAGAATCTCCTGTAGTTCACGATGCGTCACGGTCTAGACTCCCAGGTGCTTCCGAGGGTTGAAATCCAGCTCCTGCTGCATGCGGCGGTAGAACTCCTTCGCCTTCTCCGTATCCGCCGGCGGCAGGGCGATCTGCAGGACCACGTAGAGGTCGCCCGGCGGACGCCCGGGGATACCGCGTCCCTTCAGGCGCAGCTTGCGTCCCTGGGCGGAACCGGCAGGGATCTTCAGATCCACCTGCCCGCCCGGGGTGGGGATCTTCACCGTCGCTCCCAGCGCCGCCTCCCATGGGGCGACCGGCAGGTCCAGATAGAGGTCGCGCCCCTCCACGTGGTAGAAGGGATGGGGACGGAACTCCACCTCGAGATAGAGATCCCCCGCCGGGCCACCGCCCATGCCGGGGGCGCCCTGGCCGGCCAGACGGATGTGCTGCCCCTGTTTCACCCCCTTCGGAATGCGCACGTTGAGGGTGCGTTTGCGGGTGTGGACCCGGCCCTCGGCATCCAGCTCGGGCACCTGCAGCACGATGGAGCGGGTGGCACCCTCGAAGGCATCGTCGAGATCGATCAGGATCTTGGCATGGTGGTCCTCGCCACGGGCACTGTAGCTGCGCCGTCCGCTGCTGCGGAAACCGGCGCCGCGCTGACCGAACAGGGACTCGAAGAAATCGCTGAACGCCTCGGCATCGCCGCCACCGCCAAAGCCGGCGCCGCCGCTGAACTCGAAACCCGCATCCCAGTCCGGCGGCGGATGGAAGTCCTGCCCCGCCTTCCAGTTGGCACCGAGCTGATCGTAGGCGGCCCGCTTCTCCGGGTCCTTGAGCACCTCGTAGGCCTCGCCGATCTCCTTGAATCTGGTCTCCGCGTCCGGCTCCTTGCTCACATCCGGATGGTACTTGCGCGCCAGCTTGCGATAGGCACGCTTGATCTCATCCTGGGTGGCATCCTTCTTCACCCCCATGATCTGGTAATAATCTTTGAATTCCATGCACTACCTGCCCGTTGTGTGCCTGATTCGGATATCGCCCGGGGAAGTCCCCGTCCCGGTCGTCCCCGCAGCCGTTCCAGGGAGAGAGGCCCCCTCTCCGGGAGCCTGTTTCGATGCCCCCCAGATTGGGCTCCGGTGAACCGGTTTCAAGGCGGGTTCGGGAGGATCAGAGGATGCGCCCGATCAATGCTTCGTAGTCGGCCTGCGCGGCCTCGACCAGGGCCGGCTCGACCGTCTCCGGCGACGCCGCCGGCCGTTCATCCAGCACCTCGTGGGCGAGCCGGTTGGCCAGTGCCACCACCGCCGGCCCGCCGTCGCCCGGCGAGGCATCGTGGTGCCGGGATGCCGCTGCCACCAACAGCTCCGGCATCCGCCAGTGGGCCAGCAGCCGCCCTCCCGCCTGGGCGTGGGTGAAACCGAACTCGCCACGCTCCCGTTGCACCAGGGTTGCGGCGTCGTCGGTGTCGGCCAGAAGCGCGCCGTACTCCACCGGCATCCGCTGCAACAGCAGCAGTTTGCCCACATCGTGCAGCAGGCCGGCGACGAACAGGTCGCCGGGGCGGCCGATCTGGTGCCAGCCGCTGATCTCACGCGAGGCGCAGGCGGTGAACAGGCTGTGGCGCCAGAACAGTTCCATGTTCATCAGCCGGCTGTCGATACCGAAGAAGAGATTCTTCACTTCGGTGGTGAACAACAGCCACCAGAGGTCGAAGGGGCCGACACGCAGCACCGCCCGGGCCACCCGGGACACCGGCTCCGCCCGGCCGTAGCAGGCGGAATTGGCCAATCGCAATGTGCGCGCCGCCAGCCCGGTGTCACTCTCCAGCAGTGCCACGATCTGCTCCACCCCGGCCACCTCCGAATGGAGCAGGTCGTAGATCTCGAGCAAAACGTGGGGCATGGAGGGAAGCCTGGCCCCCTGAAGAACCCCCTCCAGCCGACTGTTCTGTTCCATCGAACCCTCCCCCGGCCCCCTGCCCGCGGCGGAAACGTTCCGCGCCTTGTCCGGGCCGGCACCGATCCCGATCCACTATATCAAAACCGGGACCGGCAGAGGGGACCACTACAGGGCCAGGGCCAGCAGCGTCAGGGCCAGGGTCTCGAGCAGTTCGCATATGGCGCCGGCCGCATCGCCGGTGACACCGCCGAGGCGCCGCATCAGGGCCCGGCGCAACAGCAGGAAGACGGCCGCCAGCAGCAGGGTCAGAAGCAGGCCGGTCCAGCCCCAGGCCAGCAGCGGCACCAGGCCGCAGGCCAGCAGCACCCGGCCTGCCTGCGGCCGGGGCAGATGGGTGGATGGACCGGCACCGATACCACCAGGGCGGACATAGGGCAGAAAACGCAGCGCCGCCACCAGGCCGGCGCGCCCGAGCAGGGGTACCAGCAGCAGGGGTGCCCAGTGCCCCCCCTCCAGCAGTACCTGGAGGGCGGCGAACTTCACCAGCAGTACCAGCAGCAGCAGGGTGACGCCCATGGGGCCGCTGCAGGGATCCTTCATGATCGCCAGGGTCCGGTCCCGGTCGCCCTGTCCACCGACCCAGGCGTCGCCCAGGTCGGCCAGGCCATCCAGATGCAAGCCACCGCTGAGGCCGACCCAGAGCGCCAGCAGCAGGGCCGCCGCCAGGGCCGGCGGTGCCGCCGAGAGGGGCCACCAGGCGATGCCGAGCAAGCCGCCGACGACCAGGCCCACCAGCGGATAGAACAGCACCGCCCGCCCCTGGGCCGCACCGTCGGGAGGCACCGCTTTCGCCGGTACCGGCAGCCGGGTCAGGAACTGGAGGGCGACGAGAAAGTCGTTCACCGCCGGCCGCCGGCTCAGAAGCAGCCGCAGTGGAAGCTGAGCCGCGCGATGCCGCCCTCCAGCTGGATGCGGCTGGCGGCGGCATAGGGCACCTCGATGCGGAACAGGTTGGAGTTGGGCATCCCGAGCACGTGGGCCACCAGCATCCGGATCACGCCGCCGTGGATCACCAGCAGCAGATGTTCTCCCCGGTGACTGTCGCTGATCTCCGCCAGCGCCCCGGTGACCCGATGGCGGAAGCGGTCGAAGGGTTCGCCACCCGGGGGCGGATGGGCGGTGGGATCGGACCAGAAGGCGTCCACCGCTGCCGGGTCCTCCCGGTAGAGGCGGGCCGGATCCACCCCCTCCCAGTCACCGAAACCCAGCTCCCGCAACCGCTCCTCCCGGCTCACCGGCACCCCCAGGCGTGCGCCCAGTTCGTCGGCGAAGGCGGCGCAGCGGCGCAGGGGTGATGTAACGATGCGCTGCCAGGGTGATGCGTCACCCACCGCCGCCCGCATCTGCCGCCAGCCGGTGTCGCTCAGGGGATCGTCGCGCCAGCCACGGATCAGCACCCCGCCCACCGGTTCACCGTGGCGCAACAGGTCGATGGTGGTGGGTGCTCCATCAGCCACGGCCGCTCCCCCTCCCGGTGGTCCGGTTCACGATTCCGAGATCCCGGCATCGGCGAAGGTGGCCATGCCGTCGTGGAGCCGGCAGGCCAGCTGCAGCAGGGGCAGCGCCACCGCGGCACCGCTGCCCTCTCCCAGTCGCATGCCCAGATCCAGCAGGGGCTCGGCCGCCAGTGCCTCCAGCACCGCCTGGTGGCCGGGCTCGGCGGAACGGTGGGAGAAGATGAGCCAGTCGGCGACGCCCGGAAGATGGCGCACTGCGGCCAGGGCCGCCACCGAAGCGATGAAACCGTCCACCAGCACCGGCAGTCCGCGCTGGGCGGCGCGCAGACAACTGCCGCAGAGTGCGGCGATCTCGAATCCACCCAGCCGGCGCAATGCCTCCAGCGGCTGCCGCTGCAACGGCCCGGTGCGCGCCAGCGCATCCCGGATCACCTCTGCCTTGCGGGCCACCCCGTCGCGATCGAGGCCGGTTCCGGGCCCGGCCAGCAGGCCGGGTTCCAGCTCCAGCAGGGCGCAGGCCAGGGCACTGGCGGCCGTGGTGTTGGCGATGCCCATCTCGCCGCCGATGAACAGCCGTCCACCGCCCTCGAGGGCCCGATCGACCGCCTCCGCCCCGGCGCCCAGGGACTGTTCCAGCTGCGCCCCGGTCATGGCGTCGCAGCGCCGCAGGTTGGCGCTGCCGGCACCGGCCCGGCGGCTGATCACTCCGGTGGCGGGGGCGGGTTCCCCGACCACGCCCAGGTCGAACACCTCCAGCCTCGCTCCGAGCCGTTCCGCCAGCACGCTGATGGCGGCACCGCCGGCCACGAAATTGGCCACCATCTGGCCGGTGACGGCCTGGGGAAAGGCGGACACCCCCTCCACCGCGACGCCGTGATCGGCGGCGAAGACGGCGATCCAGGCCGGGTCCACCGCCGGCCGCTCCTGCCCCTGCAGCGCCGCCAGCCGGACCGCGATCTGCTCCAGCCGACCGAGGGATCCCGCTGGCTTGGTCAGCTGTCCCTGCCGCCGGAGCGCCGCCTGTTCCGCCTCCCGGTCGGGGCGGAGCGCCGGTTCGGTCAGCCATTTCGCGGTCACAGCGCCTCTCCCTTCAGCACCTGGGGCAGGCCGGCCACCACCAGGATCACCCGCTCGCAGCAGGCGGCCAGGGCCTGGTGCAGACGGCCGGCCTCGTCCCGGAAGCGGCGGCCCAGTTCACTGCTGGGCACGATACCCCAGCCCACCTCGTTGCTGACCAGGATGACGCGGCCCGGCAGCCGCGGCAGCAGCGCCAGCAGATCGGCCCGCTCCCGCCGCCACCGGTCCCGGTCGCCGGAGAGCAGATTGCTCAGCCACAGGGTCAGGCAGTCCACCAGGATGCAGCGGGTCGGGGAGGCCTCGGAGGCGAGGGCGGAGGCCAGTGCCAGGGGCTCCTCACGGGTCCGCCAGTGGGCCGGGCGACGCTGCCGGTGCCGGGCGATGCGATCACCCATCTCCCGGTCCCCGGCGGTGGCGGTGGCCAGGTAGAGCACCTCCATGCCCGACTCCCGGGCCAGGGTCTCTGCCAATGCGCTCTTGCCACTGCGCACGCCACCCAGAATCAGTTCTTTCAAATCCCTTCCCCGGTATCGGAAAAGGCGCATTATAGCGGGCCGGCAGGATCGAGCCAAAGCCCATGATGTAGATCAAAATGAAGAGATAACCGAATGATTTATTGATTTTAATTCAAGCGAAATCTCCGGATCACCGGTGATCCCGCCGAGTCTTTCCACCCCCGGTGGGGATACTGGAACGCAAGGCGGAACCGGTGCAGATGTACCCCGATTCCACCGGCATCGGCAGCGGCGGGATCAGGGCCAGCGGCCCCGGAATCGCTCCGGGACAGAAAGGATTCTTCACCAGGATGTGAAAAGCCGTGAAAAAGAGATTGAATTTGCGTAAAAAAGTCAGTTAAATCCCAGGAATAAAAATAACGGGTCACAACAACAACCAAAATTGGATCCCTGCCAGCTGCCTTCCCCATGATCGTCATCGTCCCCAATCTTCCGGCAGACTTCGGGCCGGCCCGCCTGCGCCTGCTCGCCCGCGATACCCTGCGCGGCATCTGGCTGCTGCCATCCTCCCGACGCGGACGCATCGAGGGCTGCGAGATCCTGCACATCCGGGATGCGGATGGACTGGTGGAGGAGTTCCACGGCCTGATCCACCTGTCGGAGTCGGCCGCCGGCAAGGCCTTCATCCGGCAGCTGAACCGGCAGTCGGTCGGAGGGCGCAGGATCCAGGCGAGGGAGTACATCGAGCGCTCCCCGGAGCGGGATCACCGGGTCGGACTGCGTCCGCCCGCCCCCCTCGCCATCGTGGACCGGCGCAAGGGCGACCGCCGCCGCCAGCACCTGACCCGCGAAATCCTGCCCGCACGGTGATCCTCCCGGGGGATCCTTCCCCTTCAAGAATTCCTGTGCCC
>DRKP01000106.1 GCA_011051715.1 Sedimenticola thiotaurini
CCTGGCCGGAACTGGCGGTGGATGCGGTGTTCTCGGCCAACACCGTCCACATCATGCACTGGCCCGGGGTGGAGGCCCTGTTCCGCGGTGTCGGCGCCCTGCTGCCGGCCGGCGGCCGGTTCCTGCTCTACGGGCCGTTCAACCGTGATGGCCGTTACACGGCCGCCAGCAACGCCCGCTTCGACCAGTGGCTGAAGGCGCGGGATCCGGGGATGGGGGTGCGGGATGTGCGGGATCTGGAGATGCTGGCGGAAGCCTCGGGCATGGAACTGCAGGACGACTGTCCGATGCCGGCGGACAACCGCATCCTGTACTGGCGCCGGACCGGTTAGGAGCCTGTCGGACTTGATGCTGTTTCGCTGCAAATCCCGCAGTCGGGGGCGGGACCGGTACGAGGGCGCGTTCAGCGATGCCCGGTAACATTCGGTACTCCGCTGATATTCCAGGACTTCGCATGAAACACAGTACGTTGGAAAAACCTAAGTGCAGCGATCGGGTGAATTATTCGGCTCAGCCGGTCAGCGACAGGAACAGCCGCGGCAGCTTCTCCGGCAGCCGCTCCACCCGGTCGATCACGGTGTAGTGCTGGCCGAAGATGTCGGTCACGTATTCGTCCGCCTTCGGGTCCAGGTTGATGCAGTAGCTGTAGATGCCGTCCCGGTCCAGTTCCTGCACCGCCTTGCGGGCGTCCTCGATCAGCAGCCGGTCGTCGCCGACGTCGATGTCCGAGGGCTCGCCGTCGGTGAGGATCAGCAGCAGCTTCTTGTCCGCCTTCTGCGCCTTCAGGTAGTGGCCGGCGTGGCGCATGGCCGCGCCCATGCGGGTGGAGAAGCCCGCCTCCATGGCCGCCAGCCGCCCCTTCACCTGCTCGTCCCAGCGCTCGGAGTAGCCCTTGATATGCTGGTAGCGCACCTCGTGCCGGGTGTTGGAGGAGAAGCCGGCGATGGCGAAGGGATCGCCCAGCTTGTCCACCGCCCAGGCCAGCAGGGCCACCGCCTCCTGGCTCAGCTCCAGGATGGTCTGTTCGCTGCCGGGCGGCGTCTCGTTGAGGGAGGCGGAGAGATCCAGCAGCAGCATCACCGCGATGTCGCGACCGTCGTGACGATGGCTCATGTTGATGCGCGGGTCCGGCGTGTGGCCGCTCTTCAGGTCGATCAGGGAGCGGATGGCCACGTCCAGGTCCAGCTCGCTGCCCTCCTCCTGGTAGCGGATACGCACGTACTGCTGGGGCTTGAGCAGATCCAGCAGCTGCTTCAGGCGCTTCGCCAGGCCGGCGTGGCGCGCCAGCAGGCGGTCGATGAAGGCGGGGTCGCCGGACGGGTGCAGGTTCTCGTACAGGGAGACCCAGTCCGGGCGGTAGGTCCGGGTCTGATAGTCCCACTCCGGGTAGTGGCGTGGCGGCAGCCCCTCCAGCTCCTCGGGTTCGTCCGGCTGATCCTGCTTGTTGAACTGCTCCTCCTCGTCGCCCTCCTCGATCAGGATCCACATGTGCCGGTTGTCGTCCCGGTAGTCGATCTCGGTGCCCTTGAAGTAGACCTTCGGCAGCTGGTCCGACTGCAGCCGGGTGCGGGCGACGAAGGAGAGGGCGAGGCCGGCGATCTCCCTGGTGCTGGACTCCCCCCCGGCCATCAACCGGTGGAAACGGTCGGCGAATTCGCGCACGTCGGGGTTGCGGTAGGGCTGCTCCGGGTGGTCCAGGATGGCGCGGGAGATCATCGCCAGGCGGTGGCGGATGCAGGACTCCTCCTCCGGACGGCAGTCGTCCTCGCCGGGAATCGGGTGCAGGGCCCGGAAGATGGGGCGCAGGCCGGGGAAGCGGCGCATCGCCAGGTACTCCACCCGCGAATCCTCGAACCGCTCCACCGCGATGCGCTGGAACGGGCTGTAGTTGTCGGCGACGATGGCCCGGGTCCAGCGGCGGTGGGCGGCGATGTGGGCGAGGATGGCGCGGTAGCGGTCCAGGCCGGAGACGCCGGCGCGGTCGTCCAGCACATCGGGGATGCGGATGCCGAGGCCGTCGTAGTAGGGGCGCGGCCTGCGCAGCTCGTCCCAGCCGATGGAGTAGGGGACCAGGTGGTCGTGGTCCCGCCACAGGGCGCGCAGGTAGAGGTCCAGCCGGCGCTCGTTGTCCATGAACAGGGTGCCGTGGCGCTCCCGCTGCAGCATGGCCCGGCTGTCCGCCGACTGCAGCATGAAGTAGTCCTTCTGCCGCTCCGGGTTGTCCGGATAGTTGCGGATGCCGTAGTCGATCCAGTTCTTCAGGCCGGCCAGGGAGAGCTCACTGAGCAGATGGGGGATGCGCTCCAGCAGCGCCGGCAGTCCCGGACTGGGGATGGTGCGCTGGAAGCCATGGATGGAGCCGGTGGTGCGCTCCACCATGTCGAACACCAGCTCCAGGTAGTGTTCCATCTGCTCCTGGCTGCCGAGGCGGCGGGAGGCCTCCGCCAGGGACTGGAGGAACGGCAGGATGGCGGCCCCATTCGGGGTGCGCGACAGCTTCCACACCGACTGGGAGACGATGCCCAGCATTGCCTCGCCGCAGCGCCGGGCCACCTGGGGCATCTCCTCCAGGTAGACCAGGACCGGCTCGAAGCCGCGCCCGATCATGCACACCAGGGAGGCCCCCTCCAGGTAGGCGGTGATCCCCTCCGGTGACAGGGTGGTCGCCGCCTCACTCATGCAGTCGGCGAACACATGGTCCAGCTGCTCGAAGCTGCAGGTCAGCGCTTCCCGGTATTCCTGGAGTTGGGCGTCACTGAGGCTCATGGTCTGATCCGGTCGGTAAGGGAGGGTTGCCGCGAAGGGATGCAATGAACGCGAATGGAGCAGTATTGCCACCAGCCGACGGGATCTGACGGGTCAGCGGAAGCATTCGTTCATGTGCCTTCATCCGCGGCCGAAGCGGCTCCGGTCACCGGCTAGGCGAACACCGCGTCGATGGCGTGATCCAGGGTGCTGCGGATGTCGGCGTCGTCGGTGATCGGCCGCACCATCGCCATACGGCAGGCGTCGCGGGCGGCGATTCCCTGGCCCATCAGGCTGGCGGCGTAGACCAGCAGGCGGGTGGAGATGCCCTCGTCCAGGCCGTGGCCCTTGAGGTTACGGGCGCTGGTGCCCACCTGTACCAGCCTGGCGGCCGTCTCCAGGTCGATGCCGGTCTCCCTGGCCACGATCTCCGCCTCCAGCTCGGCACTGGCGTAGTCGAAGTCCATGCCGACGAAGCGCTGCTTGGTGGACTGCTTCAGGTCCTTCATCAGGGACTGGTAGCCGGGGTTGTAGGAGATCACCAGCTGGAAGTCCGGGTGCGCCTCCACCACCTCCCCCTTCTTGTCCAGCGGCAGGGTGCGGCGGTGGTCGGTCAGGGGGTGGATCACCACGGTGGTGTCCTGGCGTGCCTCCACCACCTCGTCCAGGTAGCAGATGGCGCCGATGCGGGCGGCCACGGTCAGCGGACCGTCCAGCCAGCGGGTGCCATTGGCATCCAGCAGATAGCGGCCGACCAGGTCGGAGGCGGTCATGTCCTCGTTGCAGGCGACGGTGATCAGGGGCTTGCCCAGCTTCCATGCCATGTGTTCGATGAAGCGGGACTTGCCGCAGCCGGTGGGGCCTTTCACCATCACCGGCAGGCGCGACGCGTAGGCCGCCTGGTACAGTTCCGTCTCGTTGCCCTGAGGCTGGTAGAAGGGTTCCTGCTTGATCAGGTATTGATCGATGTCCACGCTCATGACGACTCCGTTGTGTCGGCTGCTGATGGTTCTCTCCCCCGGTCTCGGAGCGGGGGGACCGGGATGGGGATCGGGGACCGCGATACCGGTTCGGACGGTCATCGCGGCCCGGGAAAAAAAGCCCCGCCGTGGCGGGGCTCGTCCGTGCACCGGCAGGCCGGTCGCCTACTTGTGCACGCCCAGCTTTTCGCGCCAGTTCGGGAACAGGGCGTCGGCGTCGTGCGGGAAGGATTCGAACGCACGGGCGAACTCCTTGTGCTCCTTGGCCCATTCGATCGGATCGGCCCCCGCCTTCCAGCACTCGTAGGCCTGGCGCAGGGAGATGGCGCCGGCCGCCGGGCTGTCGATGTGGCCGTAGGAGCCACCGCCGGCGGTGTTGATCACGTTGCCGTGGCCCAGGTTCTCGAAGAAGCCGGGCAGGCGCAGGGCGTTCATGCCGCCGGAGATGATCGGGGTGGTGGGCTTCATGCCGTACCACTTCTGATTGTAGATCGGGCCCTGGCACTCGTCCCGCTCGATCATGTAGGCGATGATGCGGTCGTCCGCGTCACCCTCCATCTTGCCGTAGCCCATGGTGCCGACGTGGATGCCGGAGGCACCCTGCAGGCGCGACATCTTGGCCAGCACGAAGGCGGTGTAGCCGCGCTTGGCGCTGGGCGAGGTGACCATGCCGTGGCCGGCGCGATGGTAGTGCAGGTACTGGCCGGGGAACCAGCGCCGGGCGGTGGTGACCATGCCCGGGCCGCCGACGAAGCCGTCCACCAGGAAGGCCACCTTGTCGGCGTCGGGGCCGAAGGTCTCGAGGATGAACTCGCCGCGGGCGACCATCTCGCTGTGGTCGTCGGCGGTGATGTTGGCGGAGAACAGCTTGGCCTGGCCGGTCTCGTCCTGGGCCCGCTTCATGGCGTCGGCCACCAGCGGCATCACCTTCTTCAGCGGCGCGAACACCTGGTTGCCCTGGGGCTCGTCGTTCTTGATGAAGTCGCCGCCCAGCCAGAACTGGTAGGCCGCCTCGGCGAAGGGCTCGGGGCGCAGGCCCAGCTTGGGCTTGATGATGGTGCCGGCGATGTAGCCGCCGTCCTTGACCGGACGGCCGAGGATGCGCCACAGGTCGGAGATGTCCTTGGCCGGGCCGTCGAACAGCTGGATGGCGCGCTCGGGCATGTAGAAGTCGATCATCTTGGCGTGCTCGATGTCGCCCATGCCCTGGTTGTTGCCGATGGTCAGGGTGAGGAACGAGACCAGCATCATGCGGCCGTCGGTGACGTTGCGGTCGAACAGCTCGATGGGATAGGCGATGCGCATATCCTCGTTGGCCTCGTCGATGTGGTAGACCAGTGCATCGACGCCCTTGGTGAAGTCGTCGGTGGTGGAGACCTCGACGTTGGTGCCGGTGGAGGACTCGGCGGCGAAGTGGGCCGCGGCCTCCAGGTAGCCGTGACCGCTCTTCGGCTTCATCTTGTAGGCGCACAGGATGTGCTTGCCGCCGGCGATCAGGTCTTCTTCCTTCAGGCTCAGGTCGGAGTAACGGCTGGACTGGTCTAGTGCCATGATAATTCCCTCGGTATTGTCAGATTCGTCAGTGGATCCGTGGCGGGGCCGCGGAAACTGGGGGGCACTATAGGCAATTGGTGATATAAAGGATACTAAAAGAAATTGATGGGAAGCATAAGGTAAAAGTTATGTTAGTATTGTGAGGGCAGAGGGCAGAGGGCAGAGGGCAGAGGGCAGAGGGCAGAGGGCAGAGGGCAGAGGGCAG
>DRKP01000107.1 GCA_011051715.1 Sedimenticola thiotaurini
CCGCAGCAGGGACCCGTCCCGATATCGGAGCAGAGGGCGGGGCGTGATGACACCGGCTCCGCGGCTCCGGTTTTCTGGTATGGTTCCGTCTGGATACTCCGGCACCGGCAGACCATGGCAAAGACCCACGTAGTCGATCCCTCCGACGGCACCCGCGTCCCCTTCCTGCGCGGCATCCTGGTACGCTCGCTGCACGACGCCGGCCTGGGTTTCGAGGAGGCCTACGAGGTGGCCGGCCGAATCCGCCAGGAGCTGGAGGGGGTGGACGAGATCACCACCGGTCACCTCCACCAGAAGGTCCTGGAGCTGCTGCAGAAGAGCTTCGACCAAAAGATCGCCGACGCCTATCAGCCCAGCTCCCGGGCCGAGGCCCTGGTGATGGTGGTCGATGCCGACGGCCAGGTCAGCCCCTTTGCCCGCAGTCAGCACATCCACTGCCTGCAGTCGACCGGGCTGACGGCCGACCAGGCCCGCTCCGCCAGCCGCCGCGTACTGGAGCACCTGCTGGAGAACAACGTCACCGAGATCAGCAGCGCCCGACTCGGTCATCTCACCTATATCTGCCTGCACCGCCACCTGGGGGCGGACGCGGCGCGACGCTACCTGGTGTGGGAGGATTACTGCCACAGCGACCGGCCACTGATCCTGCTGCTCGGCGGTACCACCGGCTGCGGCAAGAGCACGGTGGCGACCGAGGTGGCCCACCGGCTCGGCGTGGTGCGCACCCAGTCCACCGACATGCTGCGCGAGGTGATGCGCCAGCTGCTGCCGAAGCGGCTGCTGCCGGTGCTGCACACCTCCGCCTTCGATGCCTGGACCGCACTGCCGTTCAAGCTCACCGGGCAGGACCAGGAGAGCCTGATCGCAGACGGCTACCGCAGCCAGATGGAGCTGCTGTCGGTGCCCTGCGAGGCGGTGCTGCAGCGCGCCCTCAAGGAGCGGGTCTCCCTGATCCTGGAAGGGGTCCATGTCCACCCCTCTCTGCTCAGCTACATCGACCGGCGGGAGGACGCGGTGATCGTGCCGATCCTGCTGGCGGTGCTGAAGAAGGAGAAACTGAAGAAGCGGCTGCAGCGCCGCGGCAAGCAGGCCCCCGAGCGGGGTGGCAAACGCTACCTGGCCAGCTTCGACCGCATCTGGGAGCTGCAGACCTATCTGCTCTCCGAGGCCGACGAGCACGGTATCCCGATCATCACCAACGACGACCGGGAGAAGACCACGGTCGAGATCATGGGCACCATCATCGACGTCATGGCGGAGGGGTTCAGCAGCACGCCGGCGGAGGTGTTCGGTGATGGCTGACAGGACCCGCTGCGGCAAGGGGGTGCTGCTGATCCTGGACGGGCTGGGCGATCGCGGCCAACCCCTGTTCGACGGCGCCACGCCGCTGGAGGCGGCAGAGACCCCCAACATGGACCGGCTCGTCCACGGCGGCCAGGGGGGGCTGGTGGACCCCCTGTTCCCCGGCGTCCCCGTCGGCACCCACACCGGTACCGGCATCCTGCTGGGCATCCCCCCCGCCGACATCGTCCGGCTCGCCCGCGGCCCGATCGAGGCGGCCGGCATCGGGCTGCGGGGACCGGACGGGGAACTGCTGATCCGGGCCAATCTGGCGACCCTGGAGCCGACCGCCGACGGCCTGCGGATCAGCGACCGGCGGGCCGGACGGATCAGCGGCGCCGAGGTGGAGGAGTTGACCCGGGAGCTGCAGCGGATCGATCTGGGCAACGGCATCCACGCCGGCCTGCACCCGGCCACCGGCCACCGGGCGGTGCTCAGCCTGCAGGGGGCCGGCCTCTCCGCCCGGATCTCGGATACGGACCCGGGGGAGACGGGCCCCGCAGCGGTGCCACTGCCCCCCTGCCGTCCCCTGGACGAGAGCGCGGAGGCGGCGGTGACCGCCGCCGCCCTGAACCATGCCTCCCTGATCATTCACCAGCACCTTCAACAGCACCCGCTGAACCGGCGCCGGCAGGCGGCGGGCCTGCCGCCGGCCAACGGCATCATCTGCCGCAGCCCGGGCACCCGGCAGCCGGCCCGCGGACTGACCCGCCACCTGGGCCTGGAGGCGGCCCTGATCGCCGGCGAGAGCACGGTGATCGGCCTCGGCCACCTGCTCGGCCTCAAGGTCTACAGCGATCCCCGCTTCACCTCCCTGCCCGACACCGACCTGGCGGCCAAGATCGGAAGGGCGGTGACCGCCCTGGGCGACAACGATCTGGTGTTCATACATGTCAAGGGGCCGGACATCTGCGCCCACGACCGTGACGCCGCCGGCAAGCGGGACCTGCTGCAGCGCATCGACCGGGCCCTCGCCCCCCTGCTCGGGGAGGATGTGGTGATCGGCATCACCGGGGATCACTCTACCGACTGCAACAGCGGCCGCCATACCGGTGATCCGGTCCCATCCCTGCTGTACTTCCGCGCCGGCCGGCGCGATCGCTGTCACCGTTTCGACGAGGCCGGGTGTGCCGGTGGCGGCCTCGGACGGCTCTCCGGTACCGGCTTCCTCTGCGCCCTGCTCGACGCCATGGGGGCGATGCACAAGTTTCGCGAGGAGGATCTGCCCTACTATTCACCCCCGTAGGAGCACCGCCCCGCCTGCCGTCCGCGGGATCCGGCAGCGCCATTCCCCCATCATCCCCACGGCCCGACTATACTGGATCAGGCCGCCGCTCCCGGCGATCGCGAAGCGGGCGGCGGCAGGGTACAGGCGGGGACAGGGGCTGAAGGGCGAACCCGGCGGGCGCCCCTGCCCCCACTACGGACAGACGACGAGACCGAGGAGATCAGCGATGGCAGCGAAAAACATCCTCATGCTGGTGGGCGACTACGTGGAGGACTACGAGGCGATGGTGCCGCTGCAGATCCTGCAGACGGTGGGCCACGAAGTGGATACGGTGTGCCCGGACAAGGCGGCGGGGGACAAGGTGCGGACGGCGGTGCACGACTTCGAGGGCGACCAGACCTACAGCGAGAAACCGGGGCACAACTTCCACATCACCAAGGCGTTCGAGCACGTCGAGCCGGCCGACTACGATGCCCTGGTGATCCCCGGCGGGCGCTCACCCGAGTATCTGCGGCTGGATCACCGGGTGATCAGCCTGGTGAAGCACTTCATGGAGCAGAACAAGCCCATCGCCGCCATCTGCCATGGCCAGCAGATCCTGGTGGCCGCCGGCGTGCTGGAGGGTCGCGAGTGCACCGCCTACCCGGCGCTGAAACCGGATGTGGAGCGGGCCGGCGGCATCTGGTGCGAGGTCAACGACACCTTCTCCAACGCCTTCGTCGACGGCAACCTGGTGACGGCACCGGCCTGGCCCGCCCATCCTGAATGGATGGCCGCCTTCCTGCAGGTGCTGGGCAGCCGCATCGAGCCCTGACCGGCGCGGGGTATTCCACCCCCCCGGCGGGGATGCCGGGGGGGCAGGAACCGGGAGGGACGCTCCCCACCGGTCTCGCGTCCGGTGGCCGGCTACGCCTCTTCGGCCGGTTCCACCAGCACGCTCTTGGCCATGCGCTTGGCGAAGTAATAGATACGCTTCTGCTTCTCGATGATGTCGATCTCGATGGCATAGGCCGGTATCCGGTTCGGCTCCCGCGCCACCAGCCGCGCCGCCTGATGAGCGGCCGCCGAGTCCGCCATCCGGGTGATCTCACCCTTCATCGCCACCACCGCGGCAGCGGTCTCCGGATCGTTGTGGGAGACCGCCCTGATCGCGTCCCGCAGCGCCTGCTTCACCACCTTGTGGAAACCGAGCAGGACCTTGCGCGTCGGCTCACTGATGGAGACGCCGGCGTCGATACGCTCGTTGCCCAGGGCCACCATGTTGGTCTCGATGGTATCGCCGATGTTCTCCAGGTCGCTGATGGCCGCCATCAGCCGCATGAACTCGTCGGTCTGGCGGTCGGTCAGGGGACGCTTGCTGATCTCGCCCATGTATTCGACGATCTGCTGGTAGAGGATGTCCACCTCGTCATCCATGCGTTGTACCTCGCGCAGGGAGACGCGGTTGCCGTGGATGATCGCCGGCATGATCCGGTCCAGCATCTCCATCACCACCTCGCCCATGCGCGCCACCTCCATCCGCACCCGGTCCAGGGCCAGTGAGGGTGTGGAGAGCAGTTCCCGGTCCAGGTACTTGGCCTCCAGCATCAGCCCCGCCTGCTGCAGCGGGCTGTCCGGGATCAGCCATTCGACGAAGCGGGCGAACTGGCGGGTGAAACCGATGAACAGCAGGGTGTTGGCGACGTTGAACAGGGTATGGGCGTTGGCGATCTGGCGCGGCGTCTCGGCGGCCAGGCGGGCGCTGCCGGACAGCTCCGGATAGCTGGGGGAGAGCCAGGCCACCCACTGGGCCAGCTGCGGGATGAACCAGACCCAGAGCGCCACCCCGGCAACGTTGAACAGCACATGCACCACCGCCGCCCGCACTGCCTCCCGCTGTTTGCCGATGGCCGCCAGCATGGCGGTGACGCAGGTGCCGATGTTGGCGCCGAAGGCCAGGGCGATCCCCGCCGGCAGGGTGATGAACCCCTGGCTCGCCATCACGATGACGATGCCGGTGGTGGCCGAGGAGGACTGGATCAGGGCGGTGAAGAGCGCCGCCACCAGGATGCCCACCCAGGGACTCTCCATACGGATCATCAGGTCCAGGAAGGGCTGGTAGCTGCGCAACGGGGACATGGCGTCGCTCATGATGCCCATGCCGAAGAAGATCAGTCCCAGCCCCATCACCATGGTGCCGTACTGTCGCAGCCGCTCGCGCTCGGAGAAGAACATCAGGCTGAAACCGACGCCGACCATCAGCAGCGCCGCCTTGGTCACCTTGAAGGCGACGATCTGGGCGGTGATGGTGGTGCCGATGTTGGCGCCCATGATCACGCCGATGGCCTGGGACAGGGACATCAGTCCGGCGCTGATGAAGCCCACCACCAGCACGGTGGTGACCGATGACGACTGGATCACGGCGGTGACGAAGGCGCCGGTGACCGCCCCCATCACCCGGTTGCTGGTGAGCCGTGCCAGGATCAGTTTCATGCGCTCCCCGGCCACCGCCTTCAGCGCGTCGGCCATCTGTTCCATGCCGAACAGGAACAGGGCCAGGCCGCCGAACAGGCTCATGGCCATGACGCCCCATTCGAGGGAGGGGGAGGGATCCACAGTCGCTGCCGCCGCCGGTGACCACGGCAACAGCCAGACACCGGCGCGGGTCGACAGCCGCGCCGCCCGGTTCAACCGGTCTCTCCCGGGACCTTGACGATGGTCACCGGCACCGGGCAGAGCCGCACCACCTGTTCCGCCTTGGATCCCAGCATCACCCGGCGCAGGCCGGTACGGCCCTGGCTGCCCATCACCACCATCTCCGCCTGGTGCAGTTGCACCACCTCCAGGATACGGGTCACCGGCAGCCCCACCACCAGCAGCGACCCGGCCCGGCGCAGCGCCTTCTGCCGCGGATGCTCCTCCTGCATCCGCTCGACGAAGGTCTGCAGTACCTCCCCGGCCATGTCCTCGATGCGCAGCAGGATCTTCTTCCGCTTCTTCACCGCCCTGGCGTAGTAACCGGGCATCTCCGCCGGATCATGGGCGACATGCAGGATCAGCAGCGGCTGATCCAGGCAGTCTGCGAGGCGGCAGGCATACAGCAGCGCCGCCTCGGAGTGGGGGGAGAAATCCACCGGGACCAGGATCGGGTGGCTGGCGGCATCTTTCGGCATGACGGATCCGGGGTGAGGAGTGGGCTCGTGTACTGGAATTATAGACCGACGACACCCCCTGCCCGGTTTGGGAGGAAGGGAATCAGCACATCCGCTGTCCGGGAAAACAGCAGGTGAAGGTGCTGCCCCGGCCTGGCTCGCTCTCGATCCGCAGATTGCCCTGATGGCGGGAGACCACGTGCTTGACGATGGCCAGCCCCAGCCCGGTGCCGCCGCTGGAGCGCGAGCGCCCGACGTCGACCCGGTAGAAACGCTCGGTGAGCCGCGGCAGATGCTCCGGATCGATGCCGATGCCGTCGTCACGCACCTCGAAACAGGGACCTCCCTCCTCCCCGAGCCACCAGCGCAGACGGATGTTCCCCCCGTCCGGTGTATAGCGGATGGCGTTGAACACCAGGTTGGAGAAGGCGCTCTCCAGTTCCGCGGCATTGCCATGCAGACGCAGCCGCCCATCCAGCACCGGCTCGATCCGGTGACGACCGCCGCTCAGCTCCCGGGCCGCGGTGACCAGCCTCTGCAGCATGGCGGGCACGTCCACCTCCTCCTGCACCGCCGCCTCGTCACCGGATTCCACCCGCGACAGCAGCAGCAGGTCCTCCACGATCTGCTGCATGCGGCGGGACTGCTGCAGCATCTGGCCGATGGCCGGCTCCCAGCGGGCCAGGTCCGCGTCACCGGCCTGCTCCATGGTCTCCAGGTAGCCGCGGATCACCGTCAGGGGGGTACGGATCTCATGGGAGACGTTGGCCACGAAATCACGGCGGACGGTCTCCAGCTGCTGCAGACGGGTGATGTCCCGCGCCTGCAGCAGCCGTTTGCCCTTGCCGTAGGGGACGATGCGCACCTCGAGGCTGACCGACGGATCCATCGGCGAGGGGATCTTCAGTGGCCGGTCGTAGTCGGTGCTGGCCAGGTAGTCGCGGAACACGGGATCGCCGATCACCGTGTCGATCCGGCGTCCCCGGCTGCGCTTGCGCTCCAGCCCCAGCAGGCCGCGGGCCGCCCGGTTCCACCACTCCACCCGTCCCTGGTCGTCCAGCACCACGGTGGCGTCGGGCAGGGCTCCGGTGGACTCCTGGAACCCGGCCAGCATGCGGCTGAGCTTGCGCTTGCGCTTGCGGCCCCGGGCACGCAGGGTGCGGATCTCCCGGATCAGCGGCTGCCAGACGCCCGATGCCCCGGGTGCCGGATGGTGTTTCGGCTGCTCCAGCCAGCGGGTGACGCGCCACAACCGGTACAGGTGTCGGGCCAGTAGGACGATGCTGCCAATCAGCAGAAACAGCAGGGGGCGGCCGCTGAGCAGACCGACGGCGAACAGCAGCACCGCCGCGGCGGCCAGCAGCAGCAGCTCACGACGCCAGGCATCCCTGGTACGCATCTCCCGTCACCCTCCTGCCGGTGCCGGCCGGGCCGACGCCGATGGCCTAGCGCGCACCGGTTCCTGGAGAGAAGCGGTAGCCGGCCCCCCGCACCGTCTGCACCATGCCGGCCACGCCGTGGGGCCCCAGCGCCTTGCGCAGGCGGCGAATGTGGACATCCACGGTGCGTTCCTCGATGAACACGTTGGTTCCCCACACCCGGTCGAGCAGGCGCGCACGGGAATAGACCTTGTCGGTATGGGTCATGAAGAAATGCAGCAGGCGGAACTCGGTGGGCCCCAGATCCACCTCCATCCCCGCCACGTCGACCCGGTGGGTGGCCGGGTCGAGCCGCAGCGGCCCGGCCTGGACCGCCTGGTCCGAGGTGTGCGGCGAGACCCGGCGCAGGATGGCGCGGATACGCGCCACAAGCTCCCTCGGCGAAAACGGCTTGGTGACATAGTCCTCGGCGCCGCATTCCAGGCCCCGCACCTTGTCGTCCTCCTCGCCCCGGGCGGTGAGCATGAGTACCGGGATCTCCCGGGTCAGGGGGTCGGCCTTCAGTTCCCGGGTCAGTTCGACACCGCTGACCCCGGGCAGCATCCAGTCCATCAGGATCAGATCGGGCGGCTGGTCGGCAACGCGGCGGCGGCCCGTCTCCGCATCGCCGGCCTCGATCACCCGGAAACCGTCCTGCCGCAGCACGAACCCCACCATCTCCCGCACCGCGGGCTCGTCCTCGATCACCAGTATCCTGCCTGCCATCGTCTCTGCACACCACCCGGGTTGCGGTTCGAACCCGGTCATTACACCGGCCGCAGATGACAGTTTGATGACAGCCGGTGGAAACGCTTCACCAGCTGAACAGGACCCACTGGGGGATACCGATATCCATCGGACTGTCCTGGCGGACGTCCATGCGGCCGTCACCGTCCAGGTCGTAGAGATAGTAGGGGGGGCCGACGCGGGGAGTCACCTTGATCATGTAGACATGGCCACGGACGCTGTACTGTTCGACGGTCCGGTCCTTGCCCTCGATGATGGTGACCTCGGGCTCGATCACCTCACCCTGCTTCACCTCCGGCGGAGGAGGCAGGGTCGCCCGCTGCGGTTGATCTTCAGCAGCCGCGGCGGCGGCCAGCAGGGCCAGGAGGGTGGTGAGTGCTGGTCTGTTCATGACTGTCCGGTGGTTACCTCGTTCCATGGCATGATACCGCCTTCGTGACCCGGGGGCGAAAGGTCACAGCTCGAGAAGAATCCTCTTCTCCTCTTCCGACGGCTCGAAGCCGCGGGTCTCGTAGTGGGCGAAGATGGCGTCCAGGATCTCCCGCGGCTGATCACACACCTGCAGCAGATCCAGGTCCTCCGGGCTGATGGTACCCTCTTCGCACAGGGTGTTGCGGAACCAGTCCAGCAGGCCGGACCAGAAGCGGCCGTTCATCAGGATGATGGGGATGCGGCGGCTCTTGCCGGTCTGCACCAGGGTCAGCATCTCCGCCAGCTCGTCCAGGGTGCCGAAGCCGCCTGGCATCACCACGTAGGCGGAGGCGTACTTGACGAACATCACCTTGCGCGCGAAGAAGTGCTTGAACACCAGCGAGATGTCCTGGTAGGGATTGGCCGCCTGTTCGTGCGGCAGCTGGATGTTGAGGCCGATGCTCGGGGATTTTCCCAGGTAGCCGCCCTTGTTCGCCGCCTCCATGATACCGGGGCCGCCGCCGCTGACCACGGCGAAACCACTGTCGGAGAGCAGCCGCGCCACCTCCTCGGTCTTGCGGTAGTCGGGATGGTCCGGCGGGGTGCGGGCAGAGCCGAAGATGCTGACCGAGGGCCAGATCGGCGCCAGCCGCTCGAAACCGTCGACGAACTCGGACATGATCTGGAACACCTTCCAGGATTCGCGGGTCAGCTGGCCGTTGGCCGGCGCCGCCGCCGAAAAACCACTCTTGTCCGTCATCGATTCACCGGTCCGGTCGTGATGGGTCCATTTACTCGGCGGCATAA
>DRKP01000108.1 GCA_011051715.1 Sedimenticola thiotaurini
CGCGACGCCGGCAGCGCGCTGGAGGCGCTGCGGGACGACGGTTATGCCGTCGTCGTCAGCGACATCCGGTTGCCGGACATGAGCGGCGAGGCCCTGTTCGGGCAGTTGCTGGAGGGCGGCCGCTTACCGCCCCCGACCCTGTTCATCACCGGCTACGGCTCGGTCGAGCAGGCGGTCCGCCTGCTGCAGCGGGGGGCCCGCGACTACATCACCAAGCCCTTCGACCTGGACGAGCTGCTGCACAAGCTGCGCGCCATCGCGCCGGGGCTGTTCCCCGGCCGCAGCACCGATGAGCAGGATACGGTGCTCGGCGTGTCGCCGGTGATGCGGCGGATCCAGGATACCCTGCGGCAGGTCGCCCGGCACCGGGTGACCGTTCTCATCACCGGCGAATCCGGGGTTGGCAAGGAGTATGCCGCCAGCTACCTGCACCAGCAGGACCCGCAACGGCGGGAGCGGCCGTTCGTCGCCGTCAACTGCGCGGCGCTGCCCGAACACCTGCTGGAGGCGGAGCTGTTCGGCTACGAGAAGGGCGCCTTCACCGGCGCGGTGCGCAGCCATCGCGGGGTGTTCGAGCGCGCTGACGGCGGTATTCTGTTCCTGGACGAGATCGGCGAGATGCCGTCGGCGATGCAGGCCAAGCTGCTGCGGGTGATCCAGGACGGCCGGGTGCAGCGGATCGGCAGCGAGCGGCCGGTGGGGGTGGATACGCGGCTGGTCTGCGCCACCAACCGGGATCTGAAGAAGGCGGTGCGCAAGGGGGAGTTCCGGGAGGACCTGTTCTTCCGCATCAACGTGATCCATGTCGAGATACCGCCGCTGCGGGAACGGCGCGAAGACATCCTCTGGTTCGCCCGGCGTTTCATCGAAGACTACTGCGCCGCCCACGGCGCCAGGCACTACCTGCTGCCGGTGTCGGAGAAGTACCTGCTGGCCCAGCCGTGGCCGGGGAACATCCGTGAACTGCACCACGCGATCGAACGGGCCTGCATCCTGGCGCCGCAGGAGATTCTCGGACCGCGGGAGCTGGGGGCGGCGGACCAGGAGGCACCGGCCGTGGGGGAGGTTCCGGGGGACGAGGACCTGAAGCGCCATCTGCTCGACTATGAGCGGCAGCTGATCGTCGATGCCCTGAACCGCCACCAGTGGCGCATCGGCGACACCGCCAGCGGTCTCGGCATCAGCCGCAAGAGCCTGTGGGAGAAGATGCGCCGCTACGGCATCCACGAGCCCTGAGCGGAGACCCCGCCCGGCAGTGGACGGGAGCGGGGGAATGGTGTTTGGTGGAGCCGAGGAGGATCGAACTCCCGACCTTCGCATTGCGAACGCGACGCTCTCCCAGCTGAGCTACGGCCCCGTGATGAAACGTTCCCCGGTGCGGGAACCGGAGGCGGCATTATAGCGGGCCGGGGAAGGGGAATAAAGGAGCCCCCGCCCCGTCTGGTCCGCCCCGCCACGATTGCCCACGGTGGCTGAAATGATTGCCGGTCCGGTCCGGTCTCCCGGGGCAGGGTCCCGAACGGGGCCCCGATCGGATAGAATTCCACCCCAGAATCCCCTCTGACCAAGGACTGTCCCACCATGCTCGATACCGCCCGGCTGCTCCTCCCCACCAGTTTCCCCTCGCTGCGGCGGGGGCGCCTGGAGACCCTGCAGGTGAACCTGGGGTATCTGTGCAACCAGCAGTGCAAACACTGCCACGTCAACGCGGGTCCGAGACGCACCGAGCTGATGTCGCGGGAGGTGATGGACCAGGTGCTGGATTTCCTGGAGCAGCAGCGCATCGGGACCCTGGACCTGACCGGCGGCGCCCCGGAGCTGAATCCCCACTTCCGCCACCTGGTGACGGCGGCGCGCCGGCTCGGCGTCCGGGTGATGGACCGCTGCAACCTCACCGTGCTGGAGGAGCCGGGCCAGGAGGGCCTGGCCGGGTTTCTGGCGCAGCAGGGGGTCGAAGTGGTCGCCTCCCTGCCGTGCTACCTGGAGGAGAACGTGGACAACCAGCGCGGCGACGGTGTGTTCGAGTCGAGCATCCGCGGGCTGCAGCGGCTCAACCGGCTGGGCTACGGGGAGGAGGGCAGCGGACTGCTGCTGAACCTGGTCTACAATCCCCAGGGGCCCAGCCTGCCGCCACCCCAGTGTTCACTGGAGGCGGACTACCGGGAGAAGCTGGGTCAGGCCTACGGCATCCGTTTCAACCAGCTGTTCACCATCACCAACATGCCGATCAGCCGCTTCGGCAGCGTGCTGCTGTCGAAGGGGGAGTTCCACAGCTACATGGATCTGCTGAGGGACTCCCACAGCCAGGACAACCTGGAGACGGTGATGTGCCGCAACCTGCTCAGCGTCGACTGGCAGGGCTATGTCTTCGACTGCGACTTCAACCAGATGCTGGACATGCCGGTGGCCCATGGCCGGGTGGAAAGACCCCGGCTCACCGACCTGATGGGGCGGGACCTGAGCGGACAGCCGATCCGCATCGGCGAGCACTGCTACGGCTGCACCGCCGGCCAGGGCAGCAGCTGCGGCGGTGCCCTGGCCGACGACTGATCCCGACCGGTGCACTTTCCGGATGCCCGCATCCTGCTGTTCGCCAAGGCGCCGCAGCCGGGCCGGGTGAAGACGCGGCTGATTCCCGCCCTTGGCGCCGGGGGCGCCGCGACCCTCTACCGGGAGCTGCTGGTGGCGACCCTGGGCCGGATCGCCGGTGCCGGGCTGGCGCCGCTGGAATGCTGCTGCGCCCCGGATCCCCGTCACCCCCTGTTCCTGCA
>DRKP01000109.1 GCA_011051715.1 Sedimenticola thiotaurini
AGCCCGAATGTTTCACCCGGGAACGCGATGATCGCGCCGGGATCGGCGTTCAGGTGCGGATTTGCGATTGAATCAATAGCCGAAGCTATTGATGATTGAGCAAATACCGCAGATGGACGGCGAGACCGGTGCGAGGGCGCGTTCAGCGATGCCCGGTAACATTTTGCACTCCGCTACTATTCCAGGATTTCGTGTGAAATACAGTAAGTTGAAACCTGATTTCAGCGATCGGGTGGAACATTCGGGTTAGGTGCCCATGCGGACCCGGGTGAAAATCTGCGGTATCACCCGCCTCGAGGATGCCATCGCGGCCATCGACGCGGGCTGTGACGCCATCGGGCTGGTGTTCTATCCCCCCAGCCCGCGGGCGGTGACGCCGGAGCAGGCGCGCGGGATCGTGCGCTGCCTGCCGCCCTTCGTCACCGTCACCGGCCTGTTCGTCGATGCCGGCCGGGAGGCGATCGCCGGGGTGCTGGAGACCACCCGCATCGACCTGCTGCAGTTCCATGGCAACGAGACGCCGGAACAGTGCCGCGGCCACGGCCGCCCCTGGATCAAGGCCCTGCGGATGCGCGAGGGGATCGACCTGGAGCGGCTGCGCGACGACTACCGCGAGGCCTCCGCCCTGCTGCTCGACACCTACCGGGAGGGGATGGTGGGCGGCACCGGCGACACCTTCGACTGGGACCGGGTGCCGGCGGATCTGGCGGGGGAGATCATCCTCGCCGGAGGCCTGGACCCGGACAACGTGGAGCGGGCGATCCGCTCTGTGCGCCCCTACGCGGTGGACGTGAGCGGCGGGGTGGAGCGGAACAAGGGGATAAAGGACCGATCGAGGATCAGCGCTTTCATGCGAGGAGTGATGCGTGCCGACCAGTGAGCAGACAGACTTTTTCGGGATGCCGGACGAACGGGGGCACTTCGGCCCCTACGGCGGCATCTTCGTGGCCGAGACCCTGATGGAACCGCTGGCGGAACTGCGCCAGGCCTACCAGACCTACATGCAGGACCCGCAGTTCCTGGCCGAGCTCGACGCCGACCTCGCCAACTACGTCGGCCGGCCCTCGCCGATCTACCTCGCCGAGCGCCTGAGCCGGGAGCTGGGCGGCGCCCGCATCTACCTCAAGCGCGAGGACCTGAACCACACAGGCGCCCACAAGGTGAACAACACCATCGGCCAGGCCCTGCTGGCCAAGCGCATGGGCAAGCGCCGCATCATCGCCGAGACGGGTGCCGGCCAGCACGGGGTCGCCACCGCCACGGTGGCGGCGCGGCTGGGGCTGGAGTGCGTGGTCTACATGGGGGAGGTGGACATCGCCCGCCAGAGCGCCAACGTCTACCGCATGAAGATGCTGGGGGCGCAGGTGGTGTCGGTGGAGTCCGGTTCGAAAACCCTGAAGGACGCCCTCAACGAGGCGATGCGCGACTGGGTCACCAACATCGACGATACCTTCTACATCATCGGTACCGTGGCCGGCCCCCATCCCTATCCGGCCATGGTGCGGGACTTCCAGGCGGTGATCGGGCGTGAGGCGCGGCAGCAGATCCGGCAACAGGCGGGGCGCCTGCCGGATGCGCTGGTGGCCTGCGTCGGCGGCGGGTCCAACGCCATCGGCCTGTTCCATCCCTTTCTCGGCGACCGCTCGGTGGCCATCTACGGGGTCGAGGCGGCGGGCGAGGGGCTGGAGACCGGGCGTCATGCCGCCCCCCTGTGTGCCGGCTCCTCCGGTGTCCTGCACGGCAACCGCACCTACCTGATGCAGGACGGGAACGGCCAGATCATCGAGACCCACTCCATCTCCGCCGGGCTGGACTATCCCGGGGTCGGTCCGGAACACGCCTGGCTGAAGGACAGCGGTCGCGCCAGCTACGTGGCGGTCACCGACGAGGAGGCGCTGGAGGCGTTCCATGTACTGACCCGCAAGGAGGGGATCATTCCCGCCCTGGAGTCGAGTCACGCCCTGGCCTACAGCTTCCGGCTGGCGCGGGAACTGGGGCCGGAGAAGATCATCCTGGTCAACCTGTCGGGGCGGGGCGACAAGGACATGCACACGGTGGCGGCACTGGACGGAATCGAACTATGAGCAGAATCGGAGCGCGTTTCCAGCAACTGGAGCAGGAGGGCCGGTCGGCCCTGATCCCGTTCGTCACCGCCGGTGACCCCTTCCCCGACATGACCGTGCCGCTGATGCATGCGATGGTGGCGGCCGGCTCCAGCATCATCGAACTGGGTGTGCCGTTCTCCGATCCCATGGCCGATGGCCCGGTGATCCAGCGCGCCAGTGAGCGGGCCCTGGCCCACGGCACCAGCCTGCGCGACGTGCTGGGGATGGTGCGCCGCTTCCGCGAGAACGACGCCGATACGCCGGTGGTGCTGATGGGCTACCTGAACCCGGTGGAGGCCATGGGTTACGACACCTTCGCCCGGGAGGCGGCGGAGGCCGGGGTGGACGGGGTGCTGACCGTGGACCTGCCACCGGAGGAGGCGGACGACCTGCTCGCCGCCCTGCGCCCGCAGGAGATCGATCCCATCTTCCTGCTGGCCCCCACCAGCACCGAGGAGCGCATCCGGCGCATCTGCGCCGCCGCCAGCGGATTCGTCTACTACGTCTCGGTGAAGGGCATCACCGGTTCCTCCAGCCTGGTGATCAGCGAGGTGGCGGCCCGTCTGGTGGAGATCCGCAGGCACACCCGCCTGCCGGTGGGCATCGGCTTCGGCATCAAGGATCCGGAGACCGCCCAGGCGGTGGTCCAGATCGGTGATGCCGCCATCGTCGGCAGCGCCCTGGTGAAGCGTATCGAGGCGCTGGTGGACGAGCCGGACCAGATTCCGCGGGCAGTCGCCGGTCTGCTGCAGGAGATGCGGCGGTACATGGATCTGATCACCCCCGTGTGAGCGGGGCGTCTTCCCGGGTCCTGGGACTGGTGCCGATTTCTGATAGACTGCACAGTTTCCAGTCCTGTAGCGTCCCCGTCGGGACCATCCACTGCCCGGTCGAGGGTAGAGAGCATAGAGTCTGACTCATGAGCTGGTTCGAAAAACTGATGCCCAGCCGCATCCGCATCGAGGGCAGCAACAAGCGGACGGTACCCGAGGGTCTGTGGGCCAAGTGCCCGGGCTGTGGCGCCATCCTCTACCGCGCGGAGATGGAACGGAACCTGGACGTCTGCCCCAAATGCAGCCACCACAACCGGATCGGCGCGCGCCGGCGGCTGGATATCTTTCTCGACCCCGAGCCGCGTGAGGAGATCGCAGCGGACCTGGCGCCGGGCGACCCGCTGAAGTTCAAGGACAGCAAGAAGTACAAGGACCGGGTGGCCCAGGCCCAGAAACAGACCGGGGAGAAGGATGCCCTGGTCGCCATGCACGGCCAGCTCAAGGGGCTCGAGCTGGTGGCCCTTGCCTTCGAGTTCCGCTTCATGGGTGGTTCCATGGGATCGGTGGTGGGGGAGAAGTTCGTGCAGGGGGTCGATGTCTGTATCGAGCGCGGTGTCCCCCTGGTCTGCTTCTCCGCCAGTGGCGGCGCGCGCATGCAGGAGTCCCTGTTCTCGCTGATGCAGATGGCCAAGACCAGCGCCGCCCTGGGCCGGATGGCCAAACGCGGCATCCCGTTTATCTCGGTGCTCACCGATCCCACCATGGGCGGCGTCTCCGCCAGTTTCGCCATGCTCGGCGACGTCAACGTGGCCGAGCCGAAGGCGCTGATCGGATTCGCCGGGCCACGGGTGATCGAGCAGACGGTGCGGGAGACCCTTCCCGAGGGATTCCAGCGCAGCGAATTCCTGCTCGAGCATGGCACCGTGGACATGATCGTCGACCGCCGCGAGATGCGTGACCGGCTGGCCAGCCTGTTGAGCATGCTCACCGGTCAGCCCCGTCCCTGATCCCGCAGCCGCCCCCACCCATGCGCTTCCGCACCCTCGACCAGTGGCTGGACTGGCAGAGGGGACTGCATCCGCGGGAGATCGAGCTTGGCCTGGAACGGGTGGGCCGGGTGTGGCGGCGGATGTGCCCTGCCGGTCTGCCCGGTCCGGTGATCAGCATCGCCGGCACCAATGGCAAGGGCTCCAGCGTCGCCCTGCTCGAGGCGATCCTGGGCGCCGCCGGTTACCGCACCGGCTGCTATACCTCGCCCCACCTGGTCCGTTACAACGAGCGCATACGCCTGAACGGGGAGCCGGTGGACGACGACCGGCTGTGCCACGCCTTCGACCGGGTCGACCGCGCCCGCGACGGAATCCCGCTCACCTATTTCGAGTTCGGCACCCTCGCCGCACTGGCGATCTTTGCCGATGCCGCTCCCGAGGCGGTGATCCTCGAGGTGGGGCTCGGCGGGCGCCTGGACGCGGTCAACGTGGTCGACGCCGATGCCGCCCTGATCACCCCCATCAATCTGGACCACACCGCCTGGCTGGGCGACACGGTGGAACAGATCGCCCGGGAGAAGGCGGGGATCATGCGCCCCGCACGGCCCGCCGTCTGCACCTCGGCGCGGCCGCCCCGGAGCCTGCTCGACCACGCCCGGGAGCATGGTGTGCCACTGGACCTGGCGGGGCGGGATTTCGGCTGGCAGCCGGAGCCCGACGGCTGGTCCTGGTGGGGTGGGGGGGAGCGCCGCCGGGCGCTGCCCCTGCCGGCGTTGCGCGGGCGCTGCCAGCTGGACAACGCCGCCGCCGTGCTGATGCTGCTGGCCAGGCTGAAGCAGCGGCTGCCGGTGGATCAGCAGGCGGTACGGAATGGGCTGCAGGGGGTGCGGCTGCCGGGCCGTTTCCAGGTCCTGCCGGGCGAACCGACCATCGTCCTGGACGTGGCCCACAATGCGGGGGCGGCCGTGGTGCTGGCGGACAACCTGCGGCAGATGGCGCATCCCGGTCGCACCCTGGCCGTTTTCGGCATGCTGGCGGACAAGGATGCCGGGGCGGTGGCCAGGGCGCTGGAGGGAGTGATCGACCACTGGCTGGTGACCGGTCTGGACCAGGCCGACCGGGGGCAGGATGCGGACTCCGTCGCCCGCCAGCTGCTCGATGCCGGTGTCCCGCCGCTGCGGGTCGATCGCTTCGCGACCCCCGGCCAGGCGCTGGCGGCGGCGCGGGAACGCGCGCTGCCGGGGGACCGGCTGCTGATCTTCGGCTCCTTCCTCCTGGTGGGCGAACTGCTGGACCAGCTGCAACAATAGATACCCAACCCCTCACTCCCCACCCCCCAACCAATCCATTTGAACCACCCCGGGAACTGCTATAATGCCAGTCCGACTCCCGGCAGCACCGACCAACCCAGCATGCCACACCGCCGTGTCACCGCCGTCCTTCCCGACGAGATCCTCCGCCAGCGAGCATCTGAACAGGTCATGAATCCGCCTCCAGCATCCGACGAGCCTGGCCCGGTCCAGGCGTATTCAGGGGTTCCCTAGTGGACGACGGCCTCAAGAAGCGGCTGATCGGCGCCACCGTGCTGGTGTCGCTGGCGGTGATCTTCATCCCCATGCTGCTGCAGCACGAGCCGTTGCTGGACCAGGGAATCGAGGGCAGCAGTATCCCGCCCCGCCCCCAGCGTGACTATGGCGGCGACCTGCTCCCCGCCGACGACGAGGATCTCTCCAGGCCGCTGAAGGGGACGGTGCGGATGGATCCGGCGGAGCGGCTGCCGTTCATGGAGCCGCTGGCACCGCCAAAGGATGTGGCCGTTCGTCCGGAACTGCCGGCGGCACCGAAAGCGAAGGTGAAATCCGGCGGCCAGCCTCCGGCGGCTTCCGGCAAGGCGGCGGGGAAAACCGGGAAAAAGAGCTCCCCGACAGTTCGCCAGCAGGCCCGCTCCGCCACGGCCGGGCGGGCCACCACCAGGGGATGGGTGATCCAGCTCGGCAGCTTCTCCAACCGGTCCAACGCGGAGAAACTGGTGCGACAGCTGCAGGGGAAGGGCTTTGCCGTCTCCATGGAGCCGGTGACAGTGCAGGGAAAACGTCTCTACCGCGTCCGGGTGGGGCCGGAGAGCGACCGCCGGCGGGCCGAGAGACTGCTGGCCCGGGTCAATCGCGAGGTCCGGCCGCTGAAGCTGCAGGGCAAACTGAGAAGTTATCCTTGAACGGGGAAGGGCAGAGGCGGGATCCAGGGTGAAGGGGAGTGTCTGGTCATCGGTCGCACTGTCGGCCCTGTTTTCACTGCCGCCGCTCGTGGTGGCCGCAGCCGGTGCCGCCCCGGCGTCAGCGGGGATGACGATGAACTGGGTGGACTACCTCATTCTCGGCATCATCGGCGTCTCCGCCCTGATCAGCCTGCTGCGTGGATTCGTGCGCGAGGCCCTGTCGCTGGCGGTCTGGGTGGCCGCATTCTGGGTCGCCTGGAGCTTCTTCCGTGACCTGGCCCCCCACCTGACCTGGTTCACGGTGCCCTCGGTGCGCTATGGCATCGCCTTCGCCATCCTGTTTCTCGTCACCCTGATCCTGGGC
>DRKP01000110.1 GCA_011051715.1 Sedimenticola thiotaurini
CTGATCGATTGCTCTGTTGCGGTGATCACGGCTCTCCCGCCAAGCGCGTCCCCGGTGCCTCTGCAAGCATCCTCGTACGCCTCATATGTACTGCCCGCTGTCCACCCTGATCACCTCACCGGTGATCATGCGGGCGGCATCGGAGAGCAGGAACAATACCGTGTTGGCGATGTCCTCGGGCGTTGCCAGCTGCTTCAGCACCGTCTCCTCCAGCGCCCGCTCCAGGTGTTCCGGCGGCAGCCGGCGCGCCATGTCGGTCAGCACCATGCCCGGCGCCACCGCGTTGACCCGCACGCCGCGCGGGCCCAGCTCCCGGGCGGCGGTCTTGGTCAGGCCGATCAGGCCCGCCTTGGCGGCACTGTAGTTGGCCTGGCCGAACTTGCCGCGCAGGCCGTTGATCGAGGTGATGTTGACGATGCTCCCCCGCCCCAGCTCCCGCAGGCCGGGGGCCAGGGCACGGATGGTGTGGAAGGCCCCGTCCAGGTTGGTCCGCAACACCGCCTGCCACTCGTCGTCGCTCATCTTCGCGATGGTGCGGTCACGGGTGATACCGGCGTTGTTCACCAGCAGGTCCAGATCGGCGGGCAGCTCCGCCACCGCCTTCGCCACCGCCCCGGGATCGCCGACGTCGACCCGGTGGAAGGGACCTGGCAGCGTCCCCTCCCCCGGTTGCAGATCGAACAGGTGAACCTCGGCGCCCGACTCCCGCAGCATGCGGGCGATGGCCAGGCCGATGCCACTGGCACCACCGGTGACCAGGGCCTTGCGGCTGGCGAAGTCCCACATCGCGGCGGCCCTCACAGGGCACAGCCCAGCGACAGGCGCTGGGCCGGCCGGAAGCCGCAACCGGAGAGGAAACGGTTCAGACCGAAGTTGTCCCAACCCACCTCGGTACGCACGTCCTCGACCTGGAGCGAGCGCAGGTTGCCCAGCAACTGTCCCATCAGCGCGGAGCCGAGACCACTGCCCGCGTATTCGGGGCCGACACCGATGGTGTCGATCACCGCGGTGGAGCAGGTACGGCCGAAGCTGCCGTAATCGAGCCGGGCCATGATGAAGCCGGCCACCAGCCCATCCCTCTCGGCGACCAGCGAGATGCGGATACCGGAGTCATTGATCACTTCGTCCACCTTCCTGCCCAGGTAGGCCTGGCGATCGTCCCCGACGATGTGACGGTCGATGCGGCGGATGGCGTCCAGGTCCGACGCCTGCAGCGACCGCACCGGCGGCAGCATGTCGATCTCCTCGTCCGGATCCTGCTCCCTGCCCGGCTGCAGCGGACCATCGATGCCCCGCTTCAGCACATTGCGCGCGGCCAGGGCGAACCCCTCGGCGGCGAAGAACCCCACCAGCGGCTGGTCATGCCATCCCACCTGGGTGCGCACCTCCCCGCAACCACGGGCGGCGGCCTCCCGTTTCAGTGCGGTCATCAGCCGCTCGCCGATGCCCGACCCCTGCAGTCCGGGATCCACCCCGAGGGCGTCGATCTGGGCCACCGGCCGGGTACCGCCGAACTCCCCTGTCAGCAGGCTGGCGAAGAGGTGGCCGCCGAACCCCCGGCCGTCGGTTGCGGTCAGCGCGATCTGCGACTTCGGGTTGCGGGCTATGGTCTGCAACCGCTTGCGGAAGAACAGGCTGCGGTCCACCCCTCCCAGCTCCCGGTCGAGGGCGATCACCCGGTCGATCTCCTCCGGCCGAAGTGCCCTGACCTGAATCCCCTCTTCGCTCATCCCGCCGCTCCCCGGGTCGTCCCCAACTGCCGTGCCCTGGTTGCCGGACATGAATTCCGGCCTGCGCTGGAATGACGGGGGATGATGTCTGTCGACTGGTGGAGCTTTCGTTTCGGCAGGCCCATTTTTTCACTCCGGCAGAGTCGTGTTTTCATTCCAAGGGCAATCAGCCGGTCGATCTCCTCCAGGCGCAGTGCCCCGACCTGAATCCTCTCTTCGCTCACCCGCCGCTCCCCGGGTCGTCCCCAACTGCCGTGCCCTGGTTGCCGGACATGGATTCCGGCCTGCGCCGGAATGACGGGGGATGATGTGTGTCGACTGGTGGAGCTTTCGTTTCGGCAGGCCCATTTTTTCACTCCGGCAGAGTCGTGTTTTCATTCCATCAGGATCCAGCCAATCGTAACGCCGGCACGATCCGTCCACTCGTCATTCCGGCGCAGGCCGGAATCCACGGGAGAAATGCAACTGCCCCAATCTTTCTCATGATCCCACTCCCTGCACCACCCGGCACGACCCACCCACTCGTCATTCCGGCGTAGGCCGGAATCCAGCAACGACGGCACCTCTCGCACAGTCACCGCAAAAGAGCGTCGTACAGATCACGCCATTCCGGGTTGGCCGATTCGATCAGTCGGATCTTCCACGCCCGTTTCCATCCCTTGATCCGCTTCTCCCGTAGGATGGCGCTCTCCATCGTCTCGTGTTGTTCATACCACACCAGCCGATGGATCCGGTACCTGCGGCTGAACCCTTCCACGCAGTCGCTGCGGTGCTGCCACACCCTCTTCAATAAATCTGACGTCACACCTACATACAGCGTCCCATTTCTTCTGCTTGCCAGCAGATAGACACATGGTCTCTTTTCCATGGCACCTCCGTGTGCGCTGGTTCATGGATTCCGGCCCGCCTTTACGACGCCTTCGCCAGCTCTCCCTGCCGGCGCAGCTTCTCGTGGCGGAAGGCGCCCCAGATCGCGGCGCCGATGGCGCCGGCATAGATGGAGTCGGGGTGGCCCACCGCCGTCACCGCATCCAGCCTCTGCTTCACCAGCATCTCGTTGATGGCCGCCACCAGGCCCTCGTCCTGGGCCAGGCCGCCGGTCATCAGCACCCTCCCCTCCTTCACCTTGATCACCTTCAGCAGTTTCACCAGCCGGCCGGCCATGGAGAGATGGATGCCCTTCAGGATGTTGGGCGCGCTGATCCCGCGGGAGACCATGTTGATGACATCGGTCTCGGCCAGTACCGCGCAGATACCCGACACCTGCTCCGGATCGTCCGCCTGCTTCGACAGACCGCCGATCTCCTCCTGGGCGATACCCAGGTAGCGGGCGATGTTCTCCAGGAACTGGCCGGAGCCGGAGGCGCACTGGCTGGTCATGCGGTAGGCCAGCACCTTGCCACGCGGATCCACCCGGATCGCCTTGCCGTTGAGGGCGCCGATGTCCAGCACCGCGCCGGTCCCCGGATCGAGATGGATGGCGCCGCGGGCATGGGTGGTCATGGAGAAGAAGTGGCCGGTGGCGAACGGGATGTTCTCGCCGTCTCCGGTGGTGGCGATGTAGTCCAGTTCCTGCTCGTCGACGCCCACCTGCTTCAGCACCGACTCGAAGCCGTGGCGCGCCAGCACCAGGGGATCACGGTTGCGGATGCGGTCGACACGGCGGCCGAGCCACTCGATGTCGTCACCGTCGATGCGGAACACCACCGTCTTGACGGCGCCGGTACCCAGATCGATCGCTGCTGTCAGTGCCATGTCAGGCTGCCTCCATGACCGCCCTGCGGGCGAATTCCGAGGCGCCCAGCGCCCCGGTGTAGATGGAATTGGGGTCGATGTTGATGGTCACCTCGCCATAGTTCTCCGCCACCAGCCGGGTCAGCTCGTGCACCGCCGACTCGTTCTTGGCCACGCCGCCGGTGAAGGTGAACTGGTCCTGCACCCCGCCGGAGCGGGAGAGGATGGACATGGCGCGCATGATGATGGCCCGGTGCAGACCGGCCATGATGTCCTCCCGCTTTTCGCCCAGGGAGAGGCGGTCACGCAGTTCGGCGCCGGCGAACACGGTGCAGGTGGAGTTGATGCGTACCCGCTTGGTGGACTTCATCGCCATCGGTCCCAGCTCGTGCAGCCCGAGGTTCATCTCATCGGCGATGTAGCCGAGATAGCGACCACAACCGGCGGCGCAGCGGTCGTTCATCTGGAAGTTGACCACGATGCCCTGCTCGTCCACCTGGATCCCCTTGGTGTCCTGGCCGCCGATATCGAGCACGGTGCGGGTGCCCGGATACATCATGTGGGCCCCGAGACCGTGGCACAGGATCTCGGAGCGGATGTGCTCCTTCGGGAACGGCAGCCGTACCCGGCCGTAGCCGGTGCCGACCACGTAGGTCTCCTCCAACTCCACCGCCAGGGCGTCGGTGATGTGACGGGCGATCACCGCCCGCTCCACCGCCAGATCGGAGAGCTGCCGCAGTTCCCGGTCCAGGGCGCGCAGGAACTTGTTGTCCATGTCCCCGCCCGGGGGGCGGTTCTCCACCTCGATGATGGACTTGTCGTAGACGTTGAGGAGGGCGTCGTAGGGCACGTTGGCCGCCTCGGCGATGGGCTCGGACACCTGCAGGTACTGGGATCCGGCGATGTCGCGGAAGAAGTCGGACTTGCGCGCCGCGCCGGGGGCATAGAGCGATGCGGCATCCGCCCGCAGCCGCTCGAAGGTATCGCTCACAGCGCCCTCGAGCCGCTCCCGGAAGGCGTGGAAGCGCAGGTCCCCCGCGTTCCCCAGGCAGGTGGCCTGCAGGTCGTCCAGCTGCTCCAGGTACTGCTCCAGGCGGAAGTTCCGTTCCAGCCCGTCCAGCAGCCGGTCCACCTCCCCCGCCAGTCCCTCCTCGCCCTCCAGGTTGCGCCGGAACAGGGTGAGCCGGGTGTCGATCCAGGCCTCCTGCTTGGCCACCGCGCTGGCGGTGTCGTAGTTGGAGCGCGAGTTGGTGATGCCTCGTCCCAGCTGCACCCCGTTCTCGTCCATCACCACCGCCTTGGTGGTGGTGGATCCCAGGTCGATACCGATGAAACATTTCATGCCGTTGTCCTCATGGCCAAACGGAGCCAGGAATCCCGGGGCCCGTCTCGGCGGACAGCGCCGACGGGGCTCCGCGGACTGGCGCCGCAGCCGACCACCCCGACGGTCCCCCTGTTCGCGCAGCATCGAACGCATGGTGCCCGGCCCGTGCCGGGGGACGCCGTGAACCCATCCCTGGGGGTTCGGCACAGCCATCCCTGGCTGTGCACGCCCCCGGCACGGGCCGGGCACCATGCGCCAGCGTCACCTCAGGCCGCACTCTTCTCCCCCTTGCGCTTCTGTTCGATCATCTGGAAATAGCTCTCCAGCCGGTTCTTCACGTTGGCGGCGGAGAAGTAGCGCGGGTCGACCAGGTCGGTCTCGATGAAGGCGCCGGGCTTGCCGGTGCGTTTCTCGATCTCGCGCATCATCAGCAGCTCGCCGGCAGCGAAGCTGTTGCAGCTCTTGATCGAGTTGGTGAGAAAACCGTCCGCCTCGTATTCGTGCATGTACTGCTCGATCAGATCGACCCGCTGGGGCATGTTGTTGTTGGTGTAGCAGGAGAGACAGTACTCGGCCAGCGACTCCAGCGGATGCTCCGGATCGTGGCGGAAGCCGCGGTCGTAGAGCCCGCCGACCTTGGAGTAGGTGCTGGCCACCACCACCGCCCCCTCGTCGTAGAACATCTTCCAGAACTGGCGAAAACTGGTCCAGTTGGGCGGCCCCTCCACCACCAGGCGGTACTTCTGCTCCTTCTGCTCCCCCTCCGGGGTGATCGGGCCCTGGCCCCTGGCGATCCGCTCCTCGATCTCGCCGCGCAGCATCACGTAGTAGTCCACCGCCTCGCGGGTGCCGCGAAAGGCGGTGAAGATGGGGCCCATGTAGTAGACCGCGCCGAAGTAGGCGTCGATCGGGCTCGGCCTGTGTTTCGCCGACTCCAGCACCCACACCAGGTCGTCCTCCGCGCGGGCCGAGAGTTTCAGCATCTCGCGCAGGCGGTCGATGTCGAACTTCACCCCGGAGACCCGCTCCATGGTCGGGATCACCTCCTCCTTCAGCTGCTTGACCACGTAGCGGATCATCTCCGGCGTGATCCGGCCGTCTCCCTGGTAGGGAACCTGCAACATCGCCGTCGGGCACTTGTATTCGTGGCGCAGCAGCTCGAACCACTTCATGAAGGTGTAGCAGCCGGTGTAGGAGAGCATCAGCATGTCGGGCCGTGGCATCGGCTTGCCGTTGGGGGCGATGTTGCCCTGGGCCATCATGCCGATGTCGGACTTGACGTAGGTGCAGACGTCCTCCGAGTGGCCCGCCTTCTCCGCGTCCTGGATCATGGCGCCGGTCTTCTTGCGCATGCCGTTGTTGATGGCGTTGATCTCCGGCAGGTTGTTGATCATGTCGAAGCAGCGGATCAGTTCGTTCAGGTTGCCGGGCACGAAGGTGCTGCACACCTTGCGCCCGGTCTCGGGGGCCGATGTCAACGCCTCGTAGTTGCCGGCGATCAGCTCCTTCTGCAGGATCATCGAGGGTTCCTTCACTGCCTCCTTGAGTTTGTCTTCGGCCATGATCAGCTCCAGAGTTTGAGTGAATCGGCAAAGGTGCCGGCCTGCTCCCGGATCGGGGCCATCTGGCCGGCATTCTCCGAGTACTTGAACGAGATGTGGGGTATCCCCTTCCGGCTCAGCTTGTCCGCCAGCATCGGCCGCCACAACAGCGCCGGGTCGCAGAAACTGGGGGCGGCGAAGATCACCCCCTCGGCGCGGTTGCGCTCCACCGACTCCAGCAGCTGCCTCCCCACCTGCTCCTCGGTCTCGGCATACTTGGCGGCGGTGTCGGCCGAGTGGTGCAGAAAGGCGGAAGCGAGGGCCTCGAACGGGTCGCCGTCGCTGGGCACCTCCCGCTTCAGCCAGCGGTTGACCTGCACGTAGTCGTCGTCCACCACGTAGCAGCCGGCCATTTCGATCGACTTGATCAGGTTCAGCGGCGGCTGTTCGCAGAAGGAGCCGTTGACGACGATGCGGCAGTTGTCCCGGCGTGGCCGCTGCTCGCTCTGTACCGCCTCCAGGTAGGCCTCCAGCAGCTGGTTGTGTTCCTCCACCGGCAGGACCAGGCCGGCGCGGCTGAGCAGGTAGAGTTCCGTGGTCGGCACCTGCCAGGGCTGGTCCGAGCGCAGGGCGTAGAGGGTGCGCACCAGTTCCCGGTTGCGGTTGTAGACCCGGATCGAGGCGTTGATGTCGTCGTCGCTGACGCGGCGGCCGGAGAGCGCCTCCAGCCCCGCCAGCAGTTCCCGCATCTCGTTGCGGTAGAACTCACCGCCGATGTCATCGCGGTAGTTCTGGGGCACGTCCAGGTAGCGCACATACTTGTCCGGAAACATCAGCTTCCACATGCCGGACAGGTTGCGGATCACGTCGCAGATGCTGGGAAAGATCATGCCGTCGACGAAATCGAGGCGGCCGGTGATCCCCAGTTCGATGGTGGAGCGGGGGATGCGGCAGATGTAGCTCTGGTAGTAGGCGTCGCCGTGGATCACCTCCATCTGGTCGCCGCCGCCGGTGATCCCCAGGGGCAGCATGCCGGCGGCATGGATGATCTCCTCCGGGACATAGACCGGCAGGTAGCCGATCACCCGGCGTCCCGGCTCCGCCGCCTTCCACTCGCGGGCGGCGGTGAAGTCGATGTCCTCGTGCAGTCGTTCACAGCGTTCGACGATCTCGGCGATGCCCATCTAGCGGTCCTCCCATCTGGCGGGTCGCTTGTCCAGAAACGCCTGCAGCCCCTCCACCGCATCGTGGCTGGCCATCAGCCCGTCCCGGTAGAGCGCCTCCACCTCGGCCAGCCGCTGCCGGATCCGCGGCAGCACACCGTCACGCACCGCCTGCACGGCGAAGCGCAGGGAGGAGGCGGAGCGCGGCTCCAGGTGGTGCTGGTACCAGGCCAGGGCCGCCGCCTCCGGGTCCTCGGCCACCTCGTCCACCAGCCCCATGGCCAGGGCCTCGTCGGCGCCGGCGCTGCGCCCGCTGAAGAGCAGCTCTTCGGCCCGGGCGCGGCCGACACGCTCCGGCAGCAGACAGGAGGCGGCGGGAGCGAACACCGCCAGCTGGATCTCCGGCTGCCCCAGGGCCGCCCCGGGCGCCGCGAACAGCCGGCTGCCGGCGCAGGCCAGCTCCAGCCCGCCGCCGAGGCACTGGCCGCGGATCGCCACCAGCACCGGCAGCGGAAAGCCGAGCAGGGTCAGCACCAGCCGGTGCAGCGCCGCCAGCATGTCGGCGAAGCGGCCGGGCAGGTGCTCCTCGACGCTGGCACCGAAGCTGAAATGGGGACCGGCGGCATCCAGCAGCACCGCACGCAGGGAGCGCAGCCCGGCGTGCCGGTCCAGCGCCTGCTGCAGGGCGGCGATCATGGCGCCGTCGACGATGTTCGCCCGGGGCCGGTCCAGCCGCAGTCGCAGCAGCCGCCCGTCCCGCTCCAGCCACACCTGCAGCGGCGCCTCGCTCATCTCACTCCTCCCGCCCCGGCAGCAGGCTCTCGATCAGCTCGGGGGTCCAGGGGGTGCCCACCGCCAGGGCCTGGCGCAGGGCGACGAAATCGATCTCCCGGCCCACCTCCCGGTTGCCCTCGTTGAAGGCGCGGAAACCGGTGCGGGCCTCGTTCATCATGTTCAGCGCCAGCCAGGCGCGGGAGTCCTCCTTGTTGCGGTTCCACGCCTCCAGCTTGGGCTTGCGCAACTCCTCCAGGCTCTTGGTCATGCACTCGGGGAAGGTCTCGATCAGCTTGGCGCAGAGTTCCTCCACCGCCTCGTCCAGCAGCGTCAGGTCCACCTCGCCCTGCCTGATCCGGGCGCGCCCGGCCCGGAACGCCTCGCCACTCTTGAATTCGCCATGGACGATCCGGCCGTAGTCGTCCAGCATGCGGTCGGTGATCACCGTGGGATTGGGCACGAACTCACCATCGATCTTCAGCGCCGGCACGATCTGGGAGACGATGCCGAGACGGTAGGCCTTGTGCGCCGAGAAGGGTTCGCACAGGGTGCCCGAGACCATCGCCTGCTCGCAGCCGATCATCAGCGGCAGGAAGTCGGTGGCACCGCCGATCGCGGCGGAGCCGTGCTTCGGTCCGGCCTGGCCGAAGTTGGCCAGATCCTGGGCCACCGAGAAGTCGCACGCCATGCCGATCTCCTGGCCGCCGCCGATGCGCATGCCGTTGACCCGGCACACCACCGGCTTGTCACAGGTGAGAATGGCCGAGACCATGTCGTTGAACAGGCGCATGTACTGGCGGTACTCCTGGGGATTGCCGGCGTAGTACTCGGCGTACTCCCTGGTGTTGCCGCCGGTGCAGAAGGCCTTGTCGCCGCTGCCGGTGAACACCACCGCGTTGACGTCGCGGGCGTTGCTGGCGGCGCGGAAGGCGAGGATGGTCCCCTTCACCATCTCGGTGGTGTAGGAGTTGTACTGGGCCGGGTTGTCCAGCACGATCCACAGATTGTGAAGCCCCTCGGCGACCGAGCCGTCCAGGCGCCGGGCCGGGCGCCGCTCCACCCGCAGACCGGTACAGCTCAGCTCCGGCACCAGGTTGTGGTCGATCAGGGTGTCGGGGCGGGTCGCTTCGACGATTCTTGTTGTTGTCTCTCTCATGGTTCGGGCCTGCGTGGTTCCTTCGTGGTGATGGATTCGTGGTCGCGAATGCGGGCGGACGAACGTAACAGCATCGGCCGCCATCCCCGCCGACCGGGTGGATGCCGGTCCGTCACGGCACCAGGACGGCGCGCTCGGTCAGGCGGTGCCGCCGCGCCTCCTCGAACACTTCGTTGATCCGGTCCAGCGGGTGCAGGGCGACGAAGGGCTTCATCCGCACCCGCCCCTCCAGCACCAGCTCCAGGGCCTCGGGGTAGTACTCGGGCAGGCAGCCCCAGTTGCCCTGGGCGCGGGCGTTGAAGGCCATCAGGTTGGACAGGCGCAGCTCCAGCTTTCCCATGGTGAAACCCACCACGGCCAGGTGACCGCCATGGGTGAGCAGGCCGAAGGCGGTGGCCTGGCCGGCGGTGGTACCGGAGCACTCGAATATCTTCCACTCGGTGGAGCGCAGTCCCTGCTCCCTGGCGAAATCGCGGATCCGCTGCTTGATCGCCCGCTGGTCGGACTCGCCCGCATCGATCGCCAGGGCGGCACCATGGCCGGTGAGCCGCTCCAGCTTGTCCCGGTCGACGTCGATGGCGACCACGGTGGCGCCCAGGGCATGGGCGATCTGCACCGCGTAGCCGCCGACGCCGCCAACGCCGATCACCACCGCCAGGTCACCGGGCCCGACCTGCGCCAGCTTCACCGCCTGGTAGGGGGTGGTGACCGCGTCCGCCAGCACCGACACCTCGGGCAGGGTCATGCCGATCTCCCCGAGCCTGGCCTCGTCCACCTCGCAGAGGCCGGTGGCCGGGACCTGGATGTGGCTGGCGAAACCGCCGTGGATGTCGTTGCCGGGCATCTTCTGGGCCCGGCAGATGTTGCCGAGGCCGCGCCGGCAGAGATCGCACTCGCCACAGGGGATCACCGCCGGGATCACCACCGCCCGACCCTGGAATGCCCCGGCCCCCTCGCCGGTGGCGACCACCCGGCCACTGATCTCGTGGCCCAGGGTGAGTGGCAGCGGATGGTTGGTGCGGACACCGTCGTCGAGGAAGCCCAGGTCGGTGTGGCAGACGCCGCAGCCGGCCACCTCCACCGTCACCTCGCCGGGACCCGGAGCTTCCGGCCGGAACGAATCCCGGACGAATGGCTGGCCCACGGCCGTCATCAACCAGCGGTATCCGTCACTGCCCATGGCGTGCTCTCCGGTGGTGGGTGCGCAGGGGGTGAGCGATGAAACAGCGCACCGGACATGAAATGAATTATATTTCTTGTTCCTGGTAAGTCAAGGTCGACCAGGGCGCCGCTGCCGGCCTCCACCGGCCGCCGACGGCCCTTCCCTGCCCCTGTTACCGGCAATATCCGGGTGGATCGAAGGGGTGATATGCATCATCATGCATGTCTATACTCATCATCATTCTTCTGCCCGGTACCGACGCCATGCCCCCACGACCCGCCACCGGCCACCTCCGTCTCGGTCCGCTGCGGCTGGAATACCACCGCTACGACGGCGTCGCGCCGGACCGGCCCACCCTGGTCCTGCTGCACGAGGGACTCGGCTGCGTGGAGCTCTGGCGCGATTTCCCGCGCCGGCTGGCGCAGAGCACCGGCTGCCCGGTCCTCGCCTACAGCCGCCGCGGCTACGGCGGCTCGGATGGCCGTCCGCCTCCCTGGCCCGTCACCTACATGCACGAGGAAGGCCTGGAGATCCTGCCCCGGGTGCTGCAGGCGGCCGGCATCGGGCGGGCGATCCTGGTCGGCCACAGCGACGGCGCCTCCATCGCCCTGATCCATGCCGGCGGCACCCCGGCCCGGCAGATCCTCGGGCTGGTGCTGATGGCCCCCCACGTGTTCGCCGAGGAGCTCTCCCTCGACAGTATCCGCCAGGCCCGGGTCGCCTACGAGGAGGGGGATCTGCGCCAGCGGCTGGCCCGCTACCATGGCGACAACGTGGACCACGCCTTTCCCGGCTGGAACGGCGCCTGGCTCGATCCCGCCTTCCGGCAGTGGAACCTGGAGCCGTACCTGCCGGAGATCGATCTGCCGCTGCTGCAGATCCAGGGCGAGGAGGACCAGTACGGCACCCGCCTCCAGCTGGAGACCATCGCCGCCCGGGTCCGGGGCCCGGTGACGACACGCCTGCTGCCCGGCTGCCGCCACGCCCCCCACCTGGACCGTCCGCAGGAGACCCTGGATGCCATCGCCCCCTTCGTCGCCCGGCTCACGACCGGCGCGGTGCAGACAGGACCCGGCGCCGCCCCCCCGGGAACCACGACCGGATAGCGGATCATCCAGCCACAGGAGACCCCACCATGACCATCGAGGAATTCACCACCCTGCTGCAGCCTGTGACCGGCGCCATCCGGGGCCGGGCCGTCGACGACACCCTCGCCGGACTGCTGAAGCGCGACTTCCCCCCCGGCGGAGCGACCTTCGACGCCATCGAGCAGGCCTGCCACGACGGCATCGCCGCGGGCTGGATGTGCAACCACGGGGCCCCCGGCCGCCGCTACGGCCGGGTGATCGAAGCGGGCGAGGCGACCGCCGGACTGAGCGTCGACGTGGTGGAGCTGATCGACATCGTCGGCCCCCACCACCGCCACCCCACCGGCGAGATATGCATGGTGATGCCGGTGACGGCCGGCGCCCGCTTCGACGGGCATGGCCGGGGCTGGTGCGTCTATCCGCCCGGCTCGGCCCATCATCCGACGGTGACCGGCGGCGAGGCGGTGGTGCTCTACATGCTGCCGGGGGGAGAGATCGAGTTCACCGGGCAGTGATCGCCGCTGCCCGGTGCCGGCCGGGGCCGCCCGGCCGGACGCCGGAGGGTGCGATGGGACGGCCCACTCCCCCCTGCCCCGCACCGCCGACTCCACATTCCCGAAAAGTGCACTATAATTCCTTCACGAAGAGATCCATCCCTGCATTATGATGCCTTGCCGCCCTCCCCCGGGGAGGCTTGCAGGGATGGAAACCTCCGGTTTCCGGCATACCCGGCAACGGGCCGCCCCGGCGGCCGCTCACAGGGGATCCAGGCGTGAACCAGCAGACGGTGCAGCACAGCGACGACTCCCTCTCCATCGCCCTGGTGGGCAGCGGCGGCGCCGGGGTGATGACCGCCGGAGGACTGCTGCTGGAGGCGGCCGGCCAGGCCGGCTGGTACGGCCTGATGACCCGCTCCTCCGGGCCCCAGATCCGCGGCGGCGAGGCGGCCGCCCTGGTACGGCTCTCGACCCGCCCGGTGGAGTCGCACAAGGACCGCTTCGATCTCCTGCTGGCCATCGACTGGAACAACGCCGACCGCTTCGCCGGGGAGATCGCGCTGGACCACGACAGCCTGATCATCGGCGACCGCGACAGCAGGGACCCGCTGCCCGCCCGCTATGCCGCCATGGGTGGCCGCCAGGCCGCGGTGGCGCTGGCCGCTCTGGCCAGGCAGATCGAAGGCGGCCGCGCCAACATGGTGGCCCTCGGCATCCTCGCGGGGCTGATCGGCCTGCCGCTGGAGGCGCTGGAGGAGGTGGCCGGACGGATCCTGGAACGCAAGGGCACGGCGGCGGTCACCGCCGGCCGCCGCTGCATCGCCGCCGGCGCGGAACAGGCCCCGACCCTGCCCCCGCTACCGGCACTGGCGGGTGCGGACACCCGTAAAGGAGAGCGCTGGAGCATCACCGGCAACGAGGCCGCCGGCCTCGGCGCCATCCGTGGTGGCGTCCGCTTCGCCGCCGCCTACCCCATCACCCCGGCCACCGAGCTGCTGGAGTGGCTGGCCCCGGCCCTGCGCCGGGTCGGTGGCGTGCTGATCCAGGCGGAGGACGAACTGGCCTCGATCAACCAGCTGATCGGGGCCTCCTTCGGCGGCGTCCCGGCACTGACCGCCACCTCCGGACCCGGACTGGCGCTGATGACCGAATCCATCGGGCTGGCAGTGGCCTCGGAGACCCCCCTGGTGGTGGTGGACGTGATGCGCGGAGGCCCCTCCACCGGCATCCCCACCAAGTCGGAGCAGAGTGATCTCAACATCGCCCTGTACGGCCTCCACGGCGACGCCCCCCATCTGGTGCTGGCACCCACCTCCATCGGCGACTGTCTCTTCACCACCCAGTGGGCGGTGCATCTGGCGGAGTCCCTGCAGACCGCGGCCATCGTTCTCTCCGACCAGTCCCTGGGCCAGAGCCGGGTGGTGATGGAGCCGCCGGCAGACCTGCAGTTCGTCGGCGGCCGCCGCCTGCAGGAGCAGCCGGTCGCGGACTACCGCCGCTACGCCGTCAACGACAGTGGGGTCTCGCCGATGGCGCTGCCCGGCACCCCCGGCTGCCAGTACACCGCCGACGGACTGGAGCACGCCGAGTCGGGCACGCCGTCGAGTCGGGCGGATGACCACCACCGGCAGCTGGCGAAGCGCCGGCGCAAGCTGGAGCGGTTCGACTACGGCGACCACTGGGCGGTGATCGAGGGAGAGGGGGAGACCGGCGTCGTCACCTGGGGATCGAGCTGCGCGCCGGTGCGGGAGGCGCTGGCACTGCTGCAGTCGGAGGGAATCGGGGTGCGGCTGATCGCCCTGCGCCTGCTGCTGCCGGCCCGGCCGGAACAGATGGAGCAGGCCCTGCGCGGGCTGCAGCGGCTGCTGGTGGTGGAGCAGACCGAGGGGGCCCAGTTCCACCACTACCTGAAGTCCTGCTACACCCTGCCCGCGGACACCCGCTCCATGGCCATCCCCGGCCCCCTGCCGATCCGTCCGCTGGAGGTGTATCTCCGGCTCAGA
>DRKP01000111.1 GCA_011051715.1 Sedimenticola thiotaurini
GCAGCGATCTCGCCCGCGGCGCTGTCCAGGGCCTGCATGCCGGAACCGCAGTTGCGCTGCACGGTCCAGGCCGGCATCTGCTCGCCGCAGCCCAGGCGCAGGGCCACCACCCGGGCGATGTTGGCCTCCTCCGCTCCCGGCGAGACGCAACCCAGGATCACCTGGTCCAGCACCGCCGGGTCGAACGGCTGGCGCAGCAGCAGCGGCCGGCCGCACTGCACCGCCAGGTCCGAGGCGGTGAAGGGGCCGGGCCGGCCGCGCGCCTTCAGAAACGGGGTGCGGGCGCCATCGACCAGGTAGACCGGCCGGCTGTGGATGGTGGTGGATCCGGTGGCGGGCATGGTTCAGGCCTCCCTGGTGGCTGGACGGTGGGGCGCGGTCCGGCGCAGCGGGGCGCCGCCATAGTCATCGAAGGCATCCACCTGGATCACCCTGTGCCGCAGCCGGCCCATCAGCCACAGGGCGCGGCACTGGGAGGGCGACAGGATGCCCCGGGCCACCGCCTGCTGCAGCCGGCGCTCCAGCGGGGCCTCATCCAGCAGGCCGTTGCGGAGCGCGGCCCGCAGGGTCTTCTCCGCCGGTTCCGCCCGCTCCGCCTGGCGCAGGGCCCGTTCCAGCCAGGCGCTCTTCTCGTCGCTGCCGTGGCCGATGAAGATGCCGGCGGTGAGCCGGTCCCGCGCCGCGCCGGGGCGCAGCAGGATGGCGGCGACCCGGTGATCCAGCCGGTCGTCCGGCGGCCGGAAGGGCAGGCCGGTGGGGAACAGCAGCAACCGCAGCAGCCACGCCAGCGGCCGTGCCGGCAGGTTGCGCAGCAGCCCGAGCAGTGCCTCCTGGATGCGGTACTCGCCCTCCCGGCAGCACCACTCCACCAGCGCCAGGTCGGCCTCCGGGGCGCCCTGGTCGTGGAACCGCTTGAGCACCGCGGAGCCGATGTAGAGCTCACTCAGCACGTCCCCCAGCCGGGCCGAGAGCCGCTCCCTCCGTTTCAGCGCACCCCCCAGGGTGATCAGGGAGAGATCGGCGCAGAGGGCGAAGGCGCGGCTCATCCAGCCCAGGCGGCGGAAGTGGAGCGCGGTCGGCCCGGCCACCGGGCTCGGCTGCAGGCGGCCGCGGGTGATCCCCGCCACCAGGGTGGCCAGCAGATTCCCGGCCAGGAAGCGGGCGTGGCCGGCGAGGGCGCGGTCGAACCGGGTCAGGCCGCGCTCCCGGTCCGGGTCATGGGCGGCCTCCATCTCCCGGCGCACAAAGGGGTGGCAGCGGATGGCGCCCTGCCCGAAGATGATCATGCTGCGGGTGAGGATGTTGGCCCCCTCCACCGTGATGCTGATCGGCACCGCCTGGTAGGGGCGCCCGATCAGGTTCGCCGGACCCAGGCAGATGCCACTGCCCCCCTGGATGTCCATGGCGTGGTTGATCACCTGGCGGTACCGCTCGGTAAGGTGGTACTTGAGCAGGGCGGTGGTGACCGATGGCGACTCGCCACCGTCCAGCGCGGTGAGGGTGAGCAGCCGTGCCGCCTCCATCTGATAACTGAGGCCGGCGATGCGGGCCAGCGCCTCCTCCACCCCCTCGAAGCGGCCGATGGGGCGCTGGAACTGCTGGCGGATGCGGGCATAGGCGCCGGTATAGCGGCAGGCCAGCTTGCCGCCGCCGGTGGCCAGGGCGGGGAGGGAGATGCCGCGGCCCTCGGACAGGCTCTCCATCAACATCTGCCAGCCCCGGCCGACACCGTCGCGGCCGCCGATCACCCACTCCAGCGGGACGAAGACGCCGCGGCCGCGGATGGGGCCGTTCTGGAACGGGATGTCCAGCGGGATGTGGCGGCGGCCCACCTCCACGCCCGGGGTGTCCCGGGGGATCAGGGCCAGGGTGATGCCCGGTTCCGGATCGTCGCCGAGCAGCCCCTGCGGATCGACCAGGCGGAAGGCCAGCCCGATCAGGGTGGCCACCGGCGCCAGGGTGATGTAGCGCTTGTCCCAGTCGATGCGGATGCCGAGGATGCGGCGTCCCCGGAACCGCCCCCGGGTCACCACGCCCAGATCGGGAATGGCGCCGGCGTCGCTGCCGGCCTCCGGTCCGGTGAGGGCGAAACAGGGGATCTCCACGCCCCTGGCGAGGCGCGGCAGGTAGTGGTCGCGCTGGGCGTCGGTGCCATGGTGCAGCAGCAGCTTGGCCGGTCCCAGGGAGTTGGGCACCATCACCGTCACCGCCGCGGTGATGCTGCGGCTGGCCAGTTTCATCACCACCTGGGAGTGGGCCAGGGCGCTGAAACCGAGGCCGCCCCAGCGCCGCGGGATGATCATCCCGAAGAACCCCTGCTCGCGCATGAACGCCCATACCTCCGGTGGCAGATCCCGGTCGTGGTGGGTGATGCGCCAGTCGTCGAGCATGCGGCACAGGCGCTCCACCGGACCGTCGAGAAAGGCCTGTTCCCGCGACGTGCAGGCCGGTGCCGGCAGCCCCAGCAGCCGCTCCCAGCGGGGACGCCCGCCGAACAGTTCCGCATCCCACCAGACGGTGCCGGCATCCAGGGCCTGCCGTTCGGTGTCGGAGAGGGGAGGGAGCACGCGGCGGAATCGCCGCAGCAACGGCCGCGAGACCAGGTTCCGGCGCAGCCGGCCGACGACACCGGGACGGACGTCGGGAGGGACGGCGGAATCGGATGCCATGGTCCTCGGGTTCATGGTTCAGCCTCCACGTCTGAAGAACGGGAACCGGGCACCGCCCGCGCTCCGGATTCCTTCCAGGAGACCGGCGACGCCGCCGGCGGATTGCACGCCGGGACCGCCGGCAGGCCCGGGCGCGGGCACCCGGGTCACTTCATCCAGTTTCCCTGAATATTCCTTTTCCTCTTGTTTATTGGTCGATTCTTCCGGTTGGAATGGTCCGTCGTCATCGTCGTACAGCAGCCCTTCGTCGACCCAGGGCAGACGCCGGTAGACCCCCAGATCGTCGAGCCCCAGGAACGGATACTTGATGATGTCGAAGTAGGGCGAGTAGTCGAAATCCTTGGGTGTGAACAGGCGCGGATTGCGCTTGTAGAAACGCAGGCTGCCGTCCTCGCTGCGATCGATGAACGGCAGGATGGGAAAATCCACCTGGCTGAAGGCCTCGGCCAGCAGGCAGGAGCAGACGGTTCGGGTCGGGGCGCCGGCGTTGTGCTGGAACAGGCTGGAACGCCAGCGGCGCGGAAACAGGGCCCAGGGAAAGAAGAAGCGGGCCAGATCCAGCACCTGACGCACATCGTAGGGGTTGCCGAGCCGGGCCGCCGCATACTCGATCACGCGCCGGGCGTCGTCCGGCGACAGCCCCGAGGGGCGGCAGATGCGCAGGTGGTCGCGGCGGTAGCGGGAGACCGGCACGACGCAGGTCCCGGTGGCCAGCTCCGCCTCGATCAGCAGCTTCTCCCCCGGATCCCCGCGGTAGCAGCGGGCGATGCGCCGGCGCAGGCCGTCCGATTCGATGTCACAGAGGCGGCCGATATAGAGGGCGGAGTGGGTCCAGGCGCTGTGGGTGATGGTCTTGATCACCCGCGCCACCCGGCTGCGCCCCTCGACCAGCAGGATGTCACCCGGGCGCAGTTCGTAGCAGAGCCGGTTGAAGTCACAGAGAGGGACCGCGGCGGGTGGATCCTCCTTCATCAGCCAGGCGCACAACAGATCCCACAATCGGTCGAGCGGGTACGTCATCTCGCATACCCCACTGTTTCTCTAGGTTATTGAAATAGACCGGTCCGGGCGGGGATTCGTTCGTCGCGGTGTCCGGCCGGGCCGGGGGGCAGGGAGGGAGTGTTGGCCGCGAATGGACTCGGATCAACGCGAATATGTCAGTGTTATTCTTTGATTATTCTTGTTTTTTATTCTTCGTCTTTCCGGCGCAGGCCGGAATCCAGACGACAGCGGTTGCCTGGGGCCTTTCAGGCCAAGTGTGTGGAAATCAGATCAACCACAGAGGGCACAGAGGACACAGAGGTGAAGAATGCTTTGTTTCGTTCACTAGAAAATCTCTGTGATCTCTGTGGTCTCTGTGGTTGACAATGGACATTGCCGGTCACCGTGCAGCTGCCTGTCAGGGGTCATCAGGGAGGGACCCGGACGACAGGGGTTGCCGTGTTTCTTTCAGGCCGGGTGTGTGGAAATCGGATCAACCACAGAGGGCACAGAGGACACAGAGGACACAGAGGTAAAGAATGCTCTGTTTCGTTCACTAGAAAATCTCTGTGATCTCTGTGATCTCTGTGGTTGACAATGGATCCGGGATGACGGGGCAGAAGGGGGAGGCAGACCACATCATGTCCGGCCAGGCTCCTGGGTGGATTCACCGCTGGGAGCGGCAGACCTCCAGCAGAATGGCCATGGCCCGTTCCAGCTGATCCGGGGCGGTGTGGAAGTGGGGGGAGAAGCGCACCGCGCCGCCGCGGCAGGCGCAGATCACCCCCCGGTCCATCAGTTCCCGGTGCACCCGTTCGGCATCCAGCCCCCGCGGCCGCAGGCTGACGATCCCGGAGAGACGGGATTCGAGGTCACTGGAGACGAGTTCGAGCATATCATCCGAATCCATCGCCAAGCGGTTGAGCATACGGGTATTCTCCAGGACCCTTTCGGACACTTCCCGGATCCCGGTCTGCAGCAGCAGTTCGAGGCTGGCGGAGAGGGCGTGGATGCCGAGCATGTTCGGGGTACCGCATTCGAAGCGGCGGGCATCGGCCGCCGGGCGCCAGTCCGGGCGGTCGAAGTCACCGGCATGCTCCAGCATGTGCCAGCCGTACTGGTGCAGCGTCAGCTGCTCGCGCAGCTGCGGCCGCACATAGAACAGGGCCAGCCCCTCGGGGCCCAGCATCCACTTGTGGCCGTCCGCCATGACGAAATCGGCGTGGCACTCCCCGACGTCGAACGGCAGGGCACCCAGGCTCTGGATCGCGTCGACGCAGAACAGGATGCCGCGCCGGTGGCAGAACCCGCCCAGGCGGCGGAGGTCCATGCGCAGGCCGGTGGCGTACTGCACCGAGCTGACCGTGATCAGACGGGTGCGGTCGTCGGCAGCGGCCATCATGCGCGCCTCGGGGTCGGCGTCTTCCCCCGGCTCCAGTTCCCGCACCTCGACACCCCGGGGGCGCAGCGATTCCCACACCACCCGGTTGGAGGGGAACTCCTGGTGCAGCAGCACCACATTGTCCCCCTCCCGCCAGTCGATGCCGTGGGCGACGATGGAGAGGGCCTCGGAGGTGTTCTTGAGCAGCGCGATGTCGGCGGGGGAGGGGGCACCGATCAATCGGGCCAGCTGTCGGCGCAGCCGCTGTTCCACCTCGAGCCAGGCGGGATAGCGGGTGGCGCCGAACTTCAGGTTCTCGTCGGCGAAGCGGCGCACCGCCTCCACCGTCCGCCGCGGCCAGGGTGCGACAGCTGCGTGATTCAGGTAGATGATCGATGGATCGAGGGGAAATTCGGGATGCGTCGTCGGTGTCATGGGGCGGATGCCTGGGAGGCCTGTTCCCGGTTGGAACCATGTCGTACTATAGCGGGCGGCGATCGATCCGTCCGCTAGCGGCATCGATACTGGTCTGCCAGGAACATCCACCGCCGGACATCCGAACAATCCGCGAAGGAGTCGTACCGATGAAACGCTTTTCCCTTCTCCTCCAGGTACTGTCGCTGCTGATCGTCATCCCCGTCAGTGGCCAGGCGACGCTCTACAGCGCCATTCACGTATTCGGCGACAGCCTGTCGGACAACGGCAACGTCCGCCTGGCACTGCTGGGCGGCGGCATCGACGCCCTCACCCCGGTCCCGGTGAGCGGGAACGGCTTCATCCCGGACCTGCCCTACGACCGCGGCGCCGGCCTGCTGCCCGCCCTCAGCAACGGCCCCAACTGGATCGAGGATCTCAGCACCAGTCTGCTGGGGGCCCCCGTGGCGCCGTCGCTGGCCGGTGGCAGCAACCACGCCTTCGGTGGCGCCCGCATGGCAGCGAGTGATGCATCCGCCGTGCCCAGCGTGGCGGAGCAGGTCAGTGGCTTCCTCGCCGCCCAGACGCAGCCGCTGGACCCCGATGCCCTGTACGTGGTGTGGGGCGGCGGCAACGACGTCCGCGATGCGGCGGCGCTCACCCTTGGTGGTGGGGATCCCAGCAGCATCCTCGCCGCCTACGCCGATGCCCTCCAGGGCGCCGTCGGCTCCCTGCTCGCGGCCGGTGCCGACTACCTCCTGGTCCCCAACATACCGGACATCGGCATGACCCCGGCGATCAGGCAATACGGTGACGCGGCCGCGGCAGCGGTCAGTCTCCTGACGGCCGGGTTCAACGACCTCTACAACGATGTGCTGGACGCGCTGCAGCTGGTCCATTCGGAGGCCCGCATCATCCGGCTCGACACCTACAGACTGCTGGACCAGGTGGTCGCCTCGCCGGCCTCGTTCGGACTCAGCGACGCCGACAACGCCTGCGCGGCCTCGGTCGACTGCATCGCCGATCCCGACGGCCACTTCTTCTGGGACGGCATCCATCCCACCGCCGCCGGCCACGCGCTGATCGCCGCAGCCGCGCTGCGGGCGGTCCCGGAGCCTTCCGTTCCGTTGCTGCTGCTGATCGGGCTGGGGGTGCTGTTCCGGGTTCGTCGTCCTCGGATGGCCTAGGGTTTTCGTACAAATGCGGCCGGGCCCGCCCGGGCTAACCGGGCATACCAAGAGCGCACAGCATTTCGCGACTGAACCGCCCCGGGTTTACCGGAGAGACTCTATTGCTTGAAAGGATAAAGGATAGAGTCATGAAGCAGCGTACGAGGTATTCTCCTTAGGTTCGGGAGCAGGCGGTTCGTCTGGCATTCAAGCACCAGGGCGAACGTGATTCATAATGGGCGGCAATGGCCTCCATTTACTGCCCAAGATCGGCTTTACGGCATAGACGCTTCCTAAATGGGTGAGACAGGCCGGGCGTGACAAGATGCCACGGGAAGGCCTGATCAGGTCATCAATGATACCGGGCTGGCGGCGCTGACTCTGTTGGTGGCGGAATCGGACCTGAAACAGAACCTGAAACAGAAGGAGATACTGATTCGGCTGATCATGAATCTGCTGGATGACCAAGGAACAGCAGCATGAGTATTGTAGGATGGGTCGAGAAACGAAACCCATCAAGAACTCGGGAAATCGTATTGTGAACAAGCAAGAAATCCTCGATTTGCTGAGCAGTCATAAGCCAAAACTGGCCAAGCGCTACGGTGTTCGCGATCTCGCATTGTTTGGTTCGAGCGCGCGGGATACGGCGCGCGAGGACAGCGACATCGACATACTGGTCTCTTTCGACGGCCCGGCCACGTCTCATCGCTACTTCGGCGTACAGTTCTACCTGGAGGATCTTTTTGGGAAGCCGGTGGATCTGGTGTCGGACAAGGCGCTGCGGCCTGAGCTGCGCCCCTACGTGGAGCAGGAGGCAATTCATGTCTGAACAGGACCGGCCGTCGCGGGCGTGGCGCTTTTATATCGACGACATGCGTAAATTCGCGGAAAAGGTGCTGGCTTATACCAGCGGAATGAGCCAGCAGGTCTTCGTGAACAGCGGGCTCACCTACGACGCCACCTTGCGCAATCTGGAGTTGATCGGCGAGGCGGCGACCCACGTGCCTGAGCCGGTTCGTCAGGCACATCTTCCATGCAAGGCAAAAAAGATTGAGTGTCCATGGGCACGGTCGAACAAAGGGAACGCCAAAGCCTGGCCCAACTCATCCGGCTCTTCCATAACGGCGGCTTGGATTTAGCTCGCGTATGGCACGAATACAGATAGGGTGCGCACGTATTCCGAGTTCAGGCATCCCGGCCATAATTGCGCATAATGTATATTATGTAAAATCATATTTCACCAGCTCTCCCCCGTCTGCTCAAGCCGCTGAAACACCCCCCAGGAAAGAGCTTCTGAGATGAGCGCCCGCGATCGAATCGATACGCAGAGCCGGCTCTCTCCCATCTCCTGCTCATTCTTCTCCCGTTGGAAGTCATATCCGTGTTCCGAATAGAGATAGAGCGTGACGATCTCGACACCGGTCAGTTACTCAGCGGGACCTCGCTGTCCGCTGTTCCAGCAGCCGCCACACCACAAGCATGTTGAGCATGATAAAGGTGGGCACCACCAGCGTCGGTGCCAGCGCCATCGGGAAGGCGAACAGCTCGGTGAACAATGGCTCCCGCATATAGACATGCATCAAGCCGATAGCGGGTATGAGAACAACCATTGCACCCGCCAGATGCCACGGGGCCAGTTTCCAGGCCGGTATACCCCTGTGCCGGACCAGGAACAGTGTCAACAGCACGGCTGATATCCCAAACAGAAAATCAGGAATACCGACATACCAGGCGAATTTTGCTGGAAACAGTCCATAAGCGGCCTTGATGATCGACCCCAGCGCCAGGACACGAAGTTGGTGTATTCCGGTTAGCCAATGAACCGGGGTCCTGTCGACAAACACCCTCAGGCCTTGCCGCAGTGAAGGCACCAGCAATACCATGGCCAGGGCCATGACCACCGGGACAAAGGGCAGCCAGAAACCCGGTGCCAGGGACAGAAAACCGGGAGATGCATAGATACCGCTTTCCGCCAGGTAACCGCTGATGACGCCCCACCCCAACAATATCGCAACCAGGGCGTTGATCCAGTTGCGTTGGGGACTTTGCAGGAAGCCTTCCAGGTAGAGCCTCCGCGTCTGGAACAGCAGGAAACCAAATACCGCGACTGCCAGAAAAGGTAGTGTGGAGATGGGCATGCGTTCTCCTGTCGATCTATGAAGCGTATGGGCCTTCCGGCCGTGCCGGTCCTGCCCAGGCAGCCGGTCGTCTTCCCCGCCGACTTACGATCAGCATCTTGAATCTTCCGGCCTGCGTAGCCGCGGGCAGCTTGGTGGTACGTTTAGATTTAGTGCAGGTTACCCGGTGCGGGAAAGTACTTCCCGTACCACTCCGTGATGGCTGCACTGATTTCCTGCGGTGCATCCTCCTGTATGAAATGCGCGGCATTTTCCAAAACCAGGGTCTGGTGACGGGGAAACAGTTCTTCGAACCGGGTGCGCTCCGGGTCCCGGAAGGCGAAGTCCTGCAGGCCCCAGGTCAGCAGAACCGGGCGATTCGCCAGTGTCGGCAGCTTTTCGTGGATCTCCTGGAGAAAGCGATGGGCATCGCGCAACTGAGCCGGAGCAAGATGAGTGGGCGCCCTGCTCTCCCGCCTCGCAAAGGGGCCGAGATACATCGCCAGTTCGCGGCTGCTCAAGCTGTTGGCCACCCCTTTCGACATGAAAAAGCGCACCACCATGTTGCAACACCAGGCGCCAAACCTTCCCGGCAAGCCTCCCATCAGCAGGCTGAACCCCTTCTGCCCGGGGCGTTCCAATGGCCAGGCCCACGTATTGCCGATGACAAAACCCCGGATGCGCTTGGGATTGTCCAGAGCGACGCGAAACCCGATCGGCCCGCCCCAGTCCTGCACCATGATCACGACGTCATTCAGATCGAGTTTCCTGACCAGCTCACTGATGGCCCGGGCGTGTTCCAGGGGTTTGAAATCATGCTCTTCCCCGGTACTCGACAGGCCATATCCGGGATAGTCCGGTGCAACGAGGCGGAACCGGTCTTTCAACTCCGCCACGATATCCCGATACAGAAACGACCAGGTGGGATTTCCATGCAGCAGCAACAGCGTAGGGCCTTCACCTTCATCGATGTAATGCAGGCGCCCACCATTCTTCAGCTGCAGGAAATGCGGCTCATAGGGGAACAGATCCCTGTCGACCTCGAAGCTGTACGGAGTCGGGTCGGAAATATAGAGATAGGCGTAGAACGCCAGGATTCCGGCCACCGGGATCAGAATGATGACAAGCGCCTTCATCCGGGCTACCCGCTAACCGGCTGCTGGTGATAAAACAGCCGGACAACCGCCGCATCCACCAAGACCTGTACCCGGGTCCAAGAGATGCATTCTCCGCATCGGTTGCACAAGACCCACCGGTTCGACTGTGGCCCCGGTCCCGCAAGTATGGAGTGCATACAACTGTTCAGGTCCATGTGAAATGGCATATCCGGTTAGGCAGACAATAAACAGACCAACTGGTTTGTACGTAAGGAGAATAGAACAGACCAACCGGTTTGTCTATACTTGATTGGAATCATTGAGGGCACCAGATGTTGGTGCCACCACAGGACAATATATGGCTCTCCGAAATCCCCGGAAAACCCGTGAACGACTGTTGAAGACAGCCTTTGAAGAAATCCATGCCCACGGTTTCCAGGGGATGCGCGTGGATGAGGTGTTACGAAGATCGGGACTACAGAAAGGCGCTTTCTACCACCACTTTGGCAGCAAGACCGAACTGGGATATGCGGTGCTGGAGGAACAGATCAGGCCGCTGCTCGAATCCGTCTGGTTGAAACCCCTGGCGGAAATCGATGACCCGGTGCGGGAGTTCCCGGCGCTTCTGGATGGATTGGACGAATGGATGCCGCCGGCAATGCTCGAGCATGGCTGCCCGGTAAACAACCTTGCCCAGGAGATGGCCAGCCAGGACGAAGGTTTTCGCCGGCGCATCACACAGGTGTTCGAGCACTGGATCGACGGATTCGAGGCATTGTTCGAACGCGGCAAGGCAGGCGGCCATATTCGCACCGATGTCGACAGCAGAGCCGCTGCCCGCTTCATGGTCGCAGCAATCGAGGGTTGTATCGGCCTGTTCAAGGTCGAGCAGTCACGCGATCACTGGACCGCATGCCGCTCACAGATCACCACCTACCTGAAGACGCTCGGGCCCAGGTGCAACTGATCACGCCCGCGCCTCAACAGGGTGTGGATGCCCATCGCCAGGGGCCATGTTTCCCCGGGACGCGGATCAGTTCTTCCTCCGTACCCCGCCCTCCCGGTATCGGATCAGCTTGTGCTGGGCGTGGGCCAGCGCAGCCCAGATGCGATCGGGCAGATGCCCGCTCCGTTTCTCGATCAACCGGCACCAGAACAGGATCTCCTCCTGCAGCGCCTCCTCGACGCTGTCGCCAGCCGGCGGCGAATCGTGCTGCTTCGATATCGATCCCATGAATCGGCCTTTCCCTGCTCCCGCCGCTCTGTTCCGAATCCCGTGTCGCCGGCAGCGTCGCCGCTGCCCGAAACCGGGGGTTGATCCTCTTCCGGGCTACCGAGATTAACAAAGGGATCGGGGTCCTTCTTGTCCAGAAGCGACATTTCGTTGACAGAGAGAGTATCGCAGCCAACAATCGGGGGCCCCGTCACAAAACCAGGCAGAATGCGCAGGATGAAACCGACCGTCTATGCACCGTCACTCACCCCGGTGTGGAAGCTGCTCAGGGAGTGCGGGTACGACCCCGATCCCCTGTTCCGGGAGATGCACATCGACCCGGAGTCTCTCCGGGACGAACGTGCCCGCATCAGCCTCTCCAGGATCGAGCAGATGTGGAAGTGGATCGATCAGCACAGTGACAACCGGTGCATCGGGCTCGGCGTGGTCGAACACTGGCATCCCACCGCCGCCGGGGCGCTCGGGTATGCCTGGCTGGCCAGCTCCACGCTGCGTACCTCACTCGAGCGGCTGGTCCGTTACCAGCGGATGATCAGCGAAGGCGTCACCGGTTCCATCCACGAAAAGGCGGGGGAGGTTTCCCTGGTGGTGGCCTTCCATCTGGAGACGGAGGAAGAGATTCCGGTCTGGGTGGATGCCATCCTGGCCCTGATCGTCCACCTGTGCCGGATCAACTACGGCGAGGAGTTGCCGCTGACCTCGGTCTCCTTCCGGCACCGGGAACCCGACTGCGCCTCCAGGTTCTACGGCTATTTCCGCTGTCCCCTGGAGTTCGGGGCCGATGACAACCGGATCAGCTTCCCGGCGGCGATCCTGGATCAGCCCCTGGAGGGCTCCCATCCCACCCTTGCGCGCCTCCACGACCAGGTCATCGTGGACTATCTCGCCGGTCTCAAACAGGGCAGCCTGGTGGAGAAGGTGAAGAACGCCATCATCGAGCGGCTGCCGTCCGGTGGTGTCACCGATGCCACCATCGCCCATGCCCTGTACATGCACGAGCGCACCCTGCAGCGGAATCTGCGTCAGGAGGGCACCACCTTCAAGAGCATTCTCAACGAAGTGCGGGAGGAGCTCGCGATCCGCTACCTGCAGGACGAGACGCTCTCCCTCGGTGAGATCTCCTTCCTGCTGGGGTTCACCGAGATCAGCTCCTTCTCGCGCGCGTTCAAGCGCTGGACCGGCGTGCCCCCGAGCGACTACCGGGCGGGCAGATGAGGTAACGCCGGCCCCGGTGCGAAGGGCCTGGTACCGGCAGGGTCCGTTCGCGGCGGGGGCGCCGCTCCTGCCGGGAACATCGCAACACGACCGAAAAAAACCTGCAGGAGCGCCGCCCCGGCGCGAACGAACCGGCCGCCCGGTATTCCCGGTCTCAGCCGGCGAAGTGATACCGCCTGGAGACCACGGTGATGCCCCCGTCACTCACCGTAAAGCGCCGGCGGTCGGCCTTCCGGTCCAGGCCGATGCGGGTGCCGGCGGGAATCGCGACCTCCTTGTCCACGATCACCCGGCGCAGCCGGCAGCCGGCCCCGACGGTAACGCCCTCGAACAGGATCGACTCCTCCACCCTCGCCTCCTCCTCGACCCGGACACGGGGGGAGAGAATGGAGCGGATCACCTGCCCGCCGGCCAGGATGTCACCGTTGCACACCAGCGAGTCCATGGCCAGGCCGGCCCGTCCCATGCGCGTCCGGCACTGCAGGTCGGCAAACACGAACTTGGCCGGTGGCGCCGCCTCGGTATAGGTCCTGATCGGCCAGTCGCTGTCGTAGAGATTGAACACCGGGTCCACCGCCACCAGGTCCATGCTCGCCTCCCAGTAGGCGTCGATGGTGCCCACGTCGCGCCAGTAGAGCTCCTGCTTGCGATTCTCGTCCACGAACAGGTAGGCGTGCACCGGCACCTCCCTGATCAGGCGGGGCAGCAGGTCGCGGCCGAAGTCGTGGCTGCTGGTGGGATCCTGGTGGTCGTTGCGCAGCGACTGCTCCAGCAGCCCGGTGTCGAACACGTAGATCCCCATCGAGGCGAGCGCCGTGTCCGGCTTGCCGGGCATGGGATCCGGGTGCCGCGGCTTCTCCGTGAAACGGGTGATGCGACCGTTCCGATCCACTCCCATCACGCCGAATTCGCGTGCCCGCTGCAGCGGCACCGGAACCGCGCCGACCGTCACCGCCGCTCCGCTCGCCACGTGGGCCTCGATCATCAGCCGGTAGTTCATCTTGTAGATGTGATCGCCGGCGAGGATCAGCACGGTATCGGGCCGGGTCTGCTCAATCGAGTAGATGTTCTGGTAGACCGCGTCGGCGGTCCCGCTGTACCAGGAGCTGTCCACCCGCTGCTGTGGCGGCAGGATCTGGACGAACTCGCCCAGGGTGTAGGGCAGAAACGACCAGCCGTAACGCAGATGGCGCTCCAGCGACAGCGACTTGTACTGGGTCAGGACGCAGATGCGGCGGATCTGGGAGTTGAGGCAGTTGCTGAGGACGAAGTCCACCAGCCGGTAGATACCACCGAACGGGACCGCCGGTTTCACCCGGTCGCGGGTCAGGGGAAACAGCCGCTTTCCCACGCCTCCGGCCAGGATCATCGCCAGGGTGCTGGTGCCCATGCTGCCCTCCTTCCCGCTCACCGTTCCCTCGTCGGGAACTGGAAGTATAGTCCCGCTGGGGGATGACCCGCGATGGGCCGGGTTAGGACATCGGGCGCGCGCTACTTCTTCTGCCGCTCCATGCTCTCGCGCAACAGATCGCCCAGGGTCCCCATGCTCTGTTTCGGCTGCCGGTAGTCCGCCGCCCGCGCCGGCCTCTCCGGAACCGCCCCACCCTCCTGCTGCCGGTTCAGCGACAGGGCGATCCGCCGCTTCTCCACGTCGATGCCCAGTACCGTCGCCTGCACCCGGTCACCGACGCTGATCACCTCCTGGGGATGGCCGATGCGACGCCCTGCCCCGAGTTCGCTGATGTGCACCAGGCCATCGATCCCCGGGGCGATCTCGACGAAGGCGCCGAACGGCTGCAGCCGCACCACCGTCCCCTCCACCTGGCTGCCGACCGGATACTCTCCCGCCGCCTCCAGCCAGGGGTCCTGCTCCAGCGCCCGGATCGACAGGGCGATGCGTTCCGGCCGCCTGGGATCGTCGGTGCGGTCGATGCGCAGCACCATCACCTCCAGCGCCTGCCCCACGGTGAGCAGGTCCTTGGGGTGTTCGACCCGGGAGAAGGAGAGTTCGCTCACATGCACCATGCCCTCGATCCC
>DRKP01000112.1 GCA_011051715.1 Sedimenticola thiotaurini
GGAGGCGCGGGGGAAAGGGTGCCCGATTCCACCATGAAAACCTCTGTGCCCTCTGTGATCTCTGTGGTTGACCATCGCGACGGACGATCACCCCGCAGCGGGAATGCAGCCGGGTTCCAGCGGATTCGATGATCCGTGTCCCGGCCTGCATCAGGATGAGGGGTCATACCTGGGTTCCCGGGGATCCCTCGGGTCGTTCGACGAAAGGAAATCTCTGTGCCCTCTGTGATCTCTGTGGTTGACCACCGCGGCGGACGATCACCCCACAGCGGTAATGCAGTCAGATTGCAGCGGACATCGGGTCCGATCTTGCCATTCCGCCGGCAGCGGTTAGAATGATCCCGCACGAGGCGCCGATTTGTCCCAGATTGCGGGCGCCCTATAAATCCAGCTAAAGCGGAGAATCCTGCTTTGGCTCCCGCCGGGCGGGTTTTTTATTGCCGCCGGTTCACAAAGGCGGGGACCGGAGTCGCTCTCCCGGGATCCACTTCACCCGGTAACCGACTATGACGACGACAGACGACGAGTGGGGACTGGCCACCCGCGCGGTGCGCACGGGCCACCACCGCAGCGCCGAGGGGGAGCACTCGGAACCCATCTACACCACCTCCAGCTTCGTGTTCGGCTCGGCGGCGGAGGCAGCGGCCCGGTTTGCCGGCGACGAGGCCGGAAACATCTACTCCCGCTTCACCAACCCGACGGTACGAATCTTCGAACAGCGGCTGGCGGCCCTGGAGGGAGGGGAGGCGTGCGTCGCAACCGCCTCCGGCATGGCCGCCATCCTCGCTCTCTGCATGGGCCTGATGCAGGCCGGCGATCACCTGGTGTCGTCGCGCAGCGTGTTCGGCACCACCAGCGTGCTGTTCACCAAGTACCTGCCGCGCATGGGCATGGCCGCCGACTTCGTGCCGCTGACCGACCTGGCGGCCTGGGAGCGGGCGATACGCCCGGAGACCCGGCTGCTGTTCCTGGAGACCCCCTCCAATCCGCTGACCGAGGTGGCGGACATCCGGGCCCTGGCCGAGCTGGCCCACGACCACGGCTGCCTGCTGGCGGTGGACAACTGTTTCTGTACCCCGGCCCTGCAGCGGCCGCTGGAACTGGGGGCGGACCTGGTGGTCCATTCGGCCACCAAGTTCCTGGACGGACAGGGACGCTGTGTCGGCGGCGCGGTGGTGGGGGATGCCCAGCGGGTGGGGGAGGAGGTGTTCGGGGTTCTGCGCACCGCCGGGCCCAGCATGAGCCCGTTCAACGCCTGGGTCTTCCTCAAGGGGCTGGAGACCCTGGCCCTGCGCATGCGTGCCCACTCCGACAACGCCCTGGCCCTGGCCCGCTGGCTGCAGCGGCAGCCGGCGGTGGAGCAGGTGTTCCATCCCGGCCTGGAGGAGCACCCGCAATACCGGCTGGCGCAACGGCAGCAGTCCGCCGGTGGCGGTATCCTGTCGTTCCGGGTGAAGGGCGGCCAGCCCGCCGCCTGGCGCCTGATCGACGCCACCCGCCTGCTCTCCATCACCGCCAACCTGGGGGATACCAAGAGCACCATCACCCATCCGGCCACCACCACCCATGGTCGCCTGTCGGAGGAGGAGAAGGCGGCCTCCGGCATCGCCCCCGGCCTGATCCGCATCGCCGTCGGGCTGGAGGAGGTGAAGGACATCCAGGCCGATCTGGCCCCCACGCTTGCGCGGTTGTGACGTCGCCGTGAGCGACCTGGTCGAACAACAGCGGGAGCGCTGGGACAGGCGCCACGGCGAGGCCCCGGACCTGGGGCAGGTGGCCCGGGTACTGGCGGAGAACGACCACCTGGTCACCCCCGGCGGCGACGCCCTGGATCTGGCCTGCGGCCGCGGCGCCAGTGCCCTGCACCTGGCGCGGCTGGGACTGCGGGTGAGCGCCTGGGACCTCTCGCCGGTGGCCATCGAACGGCTCTCGCGGGCGGCGGAGGCCGAGGGGCTGAGGATCGATGCCCGGGTGCGCGACGTGGTGGAACGGCCCCCGCCAGCCCTGGGTTTCGATCTGATCCTGGTGAGCTATTTCCTGGAGCGGGCGCTGGTGCCCCACATCCTGGCGGCGCTGCGCCCCGGCGGTCTGCTGTTCTACCAGACCTTCACCCGCACCGCGGTCAGTGACCTGGGGCCGTCCAATCCGGAGTGGCGGCTGGCGGACAACGAACTGCTGCAGCTGTTCCAACCGCTGCGGCTGCGGGTCTACCGGGAGGAGGGGCGCCTTGGCGACCTGCAGCGGGGATGCCGTGATATCGCTATGCTGGTGGGGGAGAAAGCCGGTACACCTTCTCTTCCAGTGCGGTAAGACCCTTGTCCCGGAAGCGCGGGTTCTCGTCCAGGATCTCCTGCCGGTACAGCGGCTCGATCAGGAAGCGGTCGCCGAACAGCTGCCGTACCTCCGCCTCCCCGACGCTGAAGGGCGGACCCTGCATCTGCTGCTGGGGATACTCCATGGTGACCAGCAGGAGGCAGGCGTCGGGCGGCAGGATGGCACCCAGGTGACGTGCATAGTCGGGTCGCATGGGCGGCGGCAGGGCAACCAGGGAGGCCCGGTCGTAGACCCCGCAGACCCCCTCCAGCCGGTCCGCCGTGAGCCGGAAGAAGTCGCCGCAGAGGATGGTGATGCCGTCCATCTCGAACCGCTCGAACGGGCCGGCGGGGGTATGGGTGACCGGCTCGAGCCGGTTCTCGTCGAAGAAGGCGCGGGTGGCGATCGGGCTGAGTTCGACCCCCAGCACCCGGTGGCCCCGGGAGCGCAGCCAGAGCAGGTCCCGGCTCTTGCCGCACAGGGGCACGAAGACGGGGCAGCCGGCCGCAAGATCGAGCCGGTCCCAGAACGCCTGCAGGTGGGTGTTGATCTCGCGCTGGTGGAAACCGATCTGGTTCCGTTGCCAGCGCTGGTGCCAGAAGTCAGCCTTCAACCGTGGTGCCCCGGGTGGTCCTCGTGCGATGTGCCCCGCCGCATCGGCATGGCGTGGGAGACCCACTATGGCAAAGCCCGAAGGCGGGTTCAATCGAATTCGAACACGTTGCGCGCCGCCTTGTAGACCAGCCGCCGTTCCGCGTCGACGCCGCGGAAGGCCTCGCGGAAGAAGGTGCGGATGCGCGGGTTCTTCTCCACCGCATCGCCCTCGAAATAGGCGTGGGAGGTACCCACCCCCCTGGCGCCGGTGAAGTTGACGTAGATCGCCCGCCGCGAGTCCAGGTCGTTGAGGCAGTGGCCCAGCCGCGCCAGCTGCTGGTCACCCGCCTTGGCCCGGGACACCGCCAGGGCGTAGTCGTGCTCGTTGATGGTGATGATCACCCGGCGGCGGGCGCGGATCCGGTCCACCCATTCGCGGTGGCCCGGGTTGTTGACGTCCGCCGCGGCCATCACCACGTTGTCGAACAGCAGTCCGGTGCCCTCCGAGGCGGTCGATTTCATCACCTGCTTGAACAGGTAGTTGCCCATGCTGTGTGCCAGCATGTTGATGGTCACCGGGCACTGCTTCTGCAGCAGGGCGGTGTAGAGGGCATTGCGCTTCTCGCCATCGTCCGGATGCCTCTGCTGCGCCTGCTGCCACAGCTCCTCCCGCGACAGGGTGGTGATCCGCGTCAGGTGGTCGCGCATGATCCCCAGGGTGCGGTCCAGCGCCCCCTTGGAGGTGTAGGCGTCGCGCTTGTCGCTGCGGTAACTGGTCACGCCCTTGATGCCGCCGCCGTTGGCCGGCCAGGAGAAGGGCACCACGATCACCCGGAACCGGCGCTGCAGTTCGGCGGCGCGGTTGAGCACGCTCTCCACGTCGTTGTTGAAGCCGTGGACGAAGAAGAGGATGTGCCGCTTCTGCCTCCGTGCCTGCTCGATGGTCTCGATCGCCGCCTTGTGGCTGACGTAGAAGGTCTCGTTCTGGGGCAGGCCGAGTTGTTTCTTCTCCTCCCGGGTCAGTACGTCCGGCAGCAGCTCCAGCCTCCAGCGCCGGCCACGCCGGCTGGCGCGCAGGATGCGCAGTTCGTTGGGACCCTTGCGGTTGGGCCGTTCGCCCAGCAGGTCGACGGTGTCCGTGGTGCCGGTGATCTCCCGGTTGGTGATCAGATACATGGGCTCTCCCTGTCGTTGTCTGTCCGTTCGGGAGTATAGTTCACAGCCTCCGTCCCTACCTGTGAACCCGGCCATGAATACCCTGCAAGCCTGCCGTGACCTGCTGCAACGCCTCGACCGCACCCTGACCCTTCCCGCCGTGGCGGAGATCCTGCTGCCACCACGGGAACCGGTGCCGGGGGAGAGCGACGACTTCGGTTTCGTGGTGCTGGAGGATGGCAGCGTGGGTCCGTTCTACGTCAGCCTGCCCGGGGTCTGGCGGGGTGTGAGCCGGCACCGGGAGGCGGGGATGGAGAGCGCGCGGCTGGCACGGCGGATGGGTGCACCGGAGCTGGCGGACAGCGCCCTGGCCCTGGGTGCCTGGAACGCCATCGGCCAGCATCTGATGACCCGGGCCGGCTTCGATCCGCTGCAGGCAGGGGCGACCAAGGCGACGCTGCCGGAAGGGGCGCGTATCGGCCTGGTGGGATACTTCCGGCCGCTGGTGGAGCGGCTGCTGGCCAGGGGCCATCCGGTCACCGTGATCGAGCGCCAGCCCCAGCGGGTGCCGGCGGATGCCGGCGTCGATCTGGATACCTCGCCCGCCGCCCTGGCTACATGCGACCGGGTCTTCTGTACCGCCTCGGTGCTGATCAACGACACGGTGGACGAGATCCTGGAGAGCTGCGCTGGCCGGGTGCCGGTGGAGCTGATCGGTCCCAGCGCCAGCGGTCTGCCCGATCTCCTGTTTGCGCGCGGGGTGGTGGCGGTGGGTGGACTGCGCATCACCGACGTGGAGCGGCTGCGGCAACTGCAGGAGGCCGGGGAGTCCTGGGGCGCCGCCGGCTCCAAGTACCAGCTCGACCCCTCCTGCTGGCCCGGCGTGGAGGCACTGCTGCAGCGGCTCTGAGGCCTATTCCGAGATGCTGACCTGGATCCCCTCCAGCCGCAGTGCCACCAGCACCGCGTTGGCCTGCCGCGGCGGCAGCTTGATCCGCTTGCCGGCCTTGAAATAGTGCTTGTCGTCCAGGTAGAGCTGCTCCACCGCCGGGGGTGTGCCCGTCCCGGAGAGCACGCTGCGGATGATGGCCGGTACCGAGCGGTAGACCGAATCCACGAAGTAGAGAGCGTTGCGGCGGGGGAAGTAGTGCACCCGGTCCATGGCCAGGTTGTAGAAGATGCGCAGCTCGTCCGCAGTGGCCGACAGCTGCACCTCGCGGTGGCTGCGGCAGAGGGCCTTGGCACAGTTGGAATCGACGGGACCGATCATGGGTGCTGGTTGCCGGGGTTGCTCGCCCGGTCCATTCTACTCCAGTGGGGATGATCGGGATATGGCGGGTGCCTGCCCCGTAGCGGCGCCCCGCCGCGAACGGTCTGGGCCGTTGGCACCTTCCTTCGCGCCGGGGGCGGTGCTCCTACGGGTTGTCCTGATCGAACGGAAACGTCTCCTATGGGTTGTCCCGGCCGAACGGAAACATTCCCCTGCGGGAGCGGCGTGACCGCCCCGCCCGGGGTCGCCCGGATCCGCGGGAGTGACTAGAATAGGGGCACTGCAGAGCATCGAAGCCGGATCCGGCCAAATCAGGAGGTCCCCATGTCGCACCCCAGTCCAGCCGTGACCGAAGAACCCATCCTGCTGCAGCAGTACCGGGATGGTGTCACCACCCTGACCCTCAACCGCCCGCGCCAGTTCAACGCCCTGTCCGAAGAGATGCTGGCGGCGCTGCAGCAGGCGCTGGACCGGCTGGCGGACGACGGGGACACCCGGGTGATCGTGATCGCTGCCAACGGCAAGGCGTTCTGCGCCGGCCACGATCTGAAGCAGATGCGGGCCAATCCGGACCAGGACTACTACCGTGACCTGTTCGCCCGCTGCGGTCGGGTGATGACCAGCATCCTGCGTCAGCCCCAGCCTGTGATCGCCCGGGTACACGGCATCGCCACCGCCGCCGGCTGTCAGCTGGTGGCGGCCTGCGACCTGGCGGTGGCCGCGGAGGAGGCGCGCTTCGCCGTCTCCGGGATCAACGTTGGGCTGTTCTGCAGCACCCCCAGTGTGGCACTGGCGCGCAACCTGGGCCGCAAGAAGGCGCTGGAGATGCTGCTCACCGGCGAGTTCATCAGCGCCGCCGAGGCGCAGCGGGAGGGACTGATCAATGCCGCGGTGCCGCTGGAGCAGCTGGACGGGGAGATCCGCCGCCTCACCGATCTCATCTGTGCCAAGTCCGGCGAGGCGATCCGCACCGGCAAGCGGATGTTCTACCGCCAGCTGGAGATGGGGGTGGAGGAGGCCTACGACTATGCCGGCGAGGTGATGGCCTGCAACATGATGCACGAAGACGCCGGCGAGGGGATCGACGCCTTCATCGAGAAGCGCCGGCCGGTGTGGCGCAGCTGACGGGTCGCGGCGGCGGCGGTTCCTTGTGTTCTCTTTCCGGCCGTCGCCTGCCGCTGCGGCGGGCGGCGGGGAACCCTGTCCCCGGCTGCCCCGGCGGACGCTCCGCCGGATCGACGGGCTGGCCAGAGGCTGGTCGGCCAGGGGGCGGGATCGATCTCCTCCACCGGCCGGAATCCATGCCCTGCAACCGCCCGGATCCCGGCCTGCGCCGGGATGACCGACGATGCAGGCGTTTCCCGGGATTCGGGTGCCGGCAACGGCATGCTCAGATATCGAAGCCCAGCCCGAAGATCAGCTTGTAGTCGTCCTGCTCCGGAATGACGCCGTCCGAGGTGGCCGTCGGGTACTGGATCCGGTCCCAGATCAGGGAGAGGTCGAGGTCCAGGTTCCTGGTCAGCTCCGTCTCCAGGGTGGCGATGGCGTGGTGGGAGTAGCCGCCGGTGTCCCTGTTGGTCAGCTGGACGCGATAGCCGGCGATGAAATCCACACTGCCGGTCACCTCGGTCTCGTAGTCGGTGGCGAGGATCAGGGCAAAGGAGGATTCACCGGCGTTTTCCCCGCGCTCGACCGAGTCGAAGCGGGTGTACTGGTAACCCGGGCCGGCAAACAGGTCCCAGCTGGTCCTGGAGGTGTCGATCATGTGGTAGCCGACACCGGCGCCGACGGTGATCCGGTCGGCGACGTTCTGGAACGGGTCCCGGAAGTACTCGCCGAAGAAGGGGCGCCAGAACCGTTCGTTGGATGAAAAGACATCGTACTGGCCGCTCAGGCGGTGGCTGTTGGTGGTGTCGACGCCATCGGTACGGGTGAGGGAGCCGAGGTAGTCGATCAGCAGCCGGTTCCTGGCATTGAGGCGCTTGATGCTGGCCTGGAGGTTGAAGTCCTTCTGATCGTTGTTGCCGGAGCGCAGGTTGATCCCCAGTGAGATCTTCGCCTTCCACAGCCCCTTACCGTTGCCGCTGTAGGGGACGATGGCGACCGCCGCCGAGCGCTCCAGGGTGCGGTCCCCCTCCGGTGTCGTCACCACCAGCTCGCCGCCGTTCATCCTGACCCGGCCATGGACCTCCCCTCCGTTGCCCAGGCTGATGTTCTGGGGCCGGCTGCTGAACAGCTGTCTGACGTCTTCCCAGTCCAGCTTGAGGATGCCCAGCTTGTCGCTGTCGAACTCGAGTACGTCCTCGTACAGGGAGATGATCTCCCCTTTCAGCCATTCGTCCGAGGTTAGCTGGACCCAGTCGAATTTCTCCGTTGGGGGTGGGGGTGGTGACCAGGCGGCTGCGGGCCGTACCAGCGCAAGCAGCAGTATGGAGAGCAGGGCGATGAGAGTCGGCCGGCTGCCGCCGGTGGAAGGGTCGATGGTCATCGATGGCTCCGTGGCCGGTGTGTGGGTGAACCGGAGGCAGGCGTCCGATCGTACGCCCGACGCAGCGGTTGCTCCGGCCGCATCGGCGTCACCGGAAGAGCGGCGGCGTCCGGTGATGATCCGGTGCTCCGGCAGTTGCGGTTTCCAGTATCCTGTGCGAGGCCCGGGGTCGGGGTGGCGGTGGTCATTTCCAGCGTTCCGGCTCCAGCTGGATGCTGCCGCGGTCACTGCCGATCCAGACCACCCCATCCTGGATGGTGCACTGCAACTGCATGCTGCGGGAGGCCAGGGAGGCAAGCTGGCCGACTGCCTGCTCCGGCAGGTGCGTCACCTGCAGGTTGTCGAATCGGTCCAGGTCGTTGCGCACCTGGTCGAACCAGATGCGGGCGCTGCGATCGGCGTAGCTGTAGATCTTCACCCGGCGGGCCCGGCCGCAGGCCTTGCGGATGCGCTTCGGGTCCGGCTGGCCCAGGTCGATCCACAGCTCGATCTCACCGTTCAGGGAGCGGCGCCACAGCTCCGGCTCGTCGTCCGTGCTGAGGCCGCGGGTGAAGACGAGATCGTCGTCCGCGTCGAGGGCGAAGGCGAGGATGCGGGCCATCATCCGGCGGTCGGTCTCCGACGGATGGCGGGCTATGGTCAGGGTATGGTCCCGGTAGTACGACCGGTCCATGTCGGCGATCTGCAGATCGGCCTTGAAGACGGTGGCTTTCAATGCCATGGGATGGGCCCTCGCTGCTGGAACCGGGATTCTATACGGATCCCGCCAGCGCCGGGAGGCGAGGGGCGTAACGATTGGTTACCGGATGCCATGAAACGATCCATGGACAGGTAATGAAGCGTTACCGCGGAGATGCGGGACAGATCCGGAGAAGTCCTGGATGGAATAAGCAATTAATTGTTATTCAAAGGGATACGTCCAAAAAGGAAAAACTGGCACGGCATCTGCAACAGGTTGGACAGGCAGACGGACCACGACCCCGGGGAGATCCCGGAACCTGGACCCCGATGTTTTTCACCTTCGACCGACCAAACTGGAGCAAGACCATGACCAAGACCACTACTCTGACCGCCACCCTGATCTCCACCCTGCTGTTCTCCGGCCTGGCCGCCGCCGTCACACCGGATCAGGAAGGCGATATCCTGTACGGCAACGGCGCCGTGCCCAGCAGCCCCGCTGCGCCCTTCGTCCAGACCTACCAGGGCCCGAACGGGACCGAGAACGACCTGCTGTCCCACCTGGAGGATCTGCACTCCGGCACGCCGTCCGCCGCCGGCTCCGTCGCCGGTGAACAGGACAATGTCGACGACCTGATCGACAGCCTCTCCTGACCGGCGTCCACGACGCCACTGCCGACCGCCGGGTGCTACCGATCCCGGCGGCCGGCTTGCCTGTGTCCAGTGCCCCGAAGGCGGCCGGGTGGAGTTACACTCTTGTGAACAATTCGTGATTCGTTCCTGAATCCGGTGTCGTTGAATGACCACTGAAGCATGTGGCTTCTACGACAATGGAGAGATGGAGCATGAAACAGATCACCACCGCAACCGTTCGCATGGCCGCCTTCGCCACGATTCTCGCTGCCCTGACCGGCTTCGCCGGCACCGTCGCGGCCGATGGCATGATGAAGAAGGAGATGACGGGAGGAATGAAGTCCGGGATGGACATGGAAGCGAAGAAGATGGGGATGGAGAACTCCGGCATGTCCGACGACACCATGATGAAGAAGAAGGATGACATGATGGAGAAGCCCATGTCCGGCGACGGCATGATGCAGGGCGACATGAAGAAGGGCATGAACTGACGACCACCCCGTCCGGGTCGCCGGCAGCGGTGGCCCGGTGCCGGGGGCTGGGTGCGGACGCAGGAGAGTGATGAATCGCAGGATACTGATCGTCGAGGACGACCCGGACATCGCCCGGCTGGTGCAGATGCACCTGCGGGACATGGAGTGTCGTGCCGACATCGCTGGCGATGGCGATCAGGCGTTGCAGCGGTTCCGTCGCGGTGGCTACGACCTGGTGGTGCTCGACCTGATGCTGCCGGGGTGCGACGGCCTGTCGGTGTGTCGTCAACTGCGGGCCATGTCCGGTTACGTGCCGATCCTGATGCTCACTGCCAAGTCGTCCGAGCTTGACCGGGTGCTGGGGCTGGAGATGGGCGCCGACGACTACCTGACCAAACCCTTCAGCATCCCCGAGCTGATGGCGCGCATCAAGGCCCTGTTCCGCCGGGTCGAGGCGCTGGCGGCGGCGACGGAGGAGGATGACGGTTCCGGCCCCATCGTCCACGGTGAACTGGAGATCGATCCGGCCCGTCACCGGGTGAGTGTCGCCGGCAGGGTGGTGGAGCTGACCGCCCGGGAGTTCCGGCTGCTGCACCATTTCGCCCGTCACCCCGGCCGCGTCTACAGCAGGGCCCAGCTGCTGGACCAGGTGTGGGGATACGATCACCAGGGCTACGAGCATACCGTCAACACCCACATCAACCGCCTGCGCAGCAAGATCGAGCGGGATCCGGCGAACCCCGATTTCATCCTCACGGTGTGGGGTGTCGGCTACAAGTTCACCGAGGACTGAACGGTGTTCCGCACCCTCTATGCCCGCCTCGCCCTGGTGCTGCTGCTGCTGTTCCTGGCAGTGGGTCTGCTCTATGCCCTGATCAGTACCTCCGCCACCCGCCAGTACCTGGTGCGGCTGGACCAGCAGCTCAACCGCGACCTGGCGCGCAACCTGGTCTCCGACCGCAACCTGGTGGCCGAGGGCCGGATCGACGAGGCGGCGCTGAAGGAGACCTTCCGCCAGTACATGGTGATCAACCCCAGTATCGAGATCTACCTGCTGGATCGGGGCGGTCGCATCCTCTCCTATTCTGCCGACCCGGGAAAGGTGAAGCGCCGCTTCGTTTCCCTCGCGCCCATCCGCGCCTTCCTCGAGGAGAGTGGCGACTATCCGCTGCTGGGGGACGACCCGCGCAGCCACGACCGGCAGAAGGCGTTCTCGGTCACCCCGGTGCCATCGGCGGAGGATCCCGAGGGGTACCTCTACGTGGTGCTGCGCGGGCAGGAATTCGAGGCGGTGGAACGGCTGGTGCGGGAGAGCCACCTGCTGCGGCTCAGTGGTTGGTCGGTGGCCGCCAGCCTCGGCTTCGGGCTGCTGGCCGGGCTGGTGCTGTTCCGGCTGCTGACCCGGCGCCTGCATCACCTCTCCCGGCTGATGGAGGCGTTCCAGCAGAGCGGATTCCGGCAACACCTCCGCTATGCCGGTGAACCGCTGCCGGATGGTGACGAGATCGACCGTCTCGGCTCCGCCTTCGACCGCATGGCCGGGCGCATCCGCCAGCAGATCGAGCAGTTGCGGCAGCAGGATCAGCTGCGCCGACGCCTGGTGGCCGGTGTCTCCCACGACCTGCGCACGCCACTGGCATCGCTGCAGGGTTACCTGGAGACCCTGGCCCTGAAGGAGGAGGATCTGGACGCCGAAGAGCGGCGTGAGTACCTGGCCATCGCCCTGCGCCAGGGGCGTCGCCTGTCGCGGCAGCTGGACGAACTGTTCCAGCTGGCCAGCCTGGATGCCCGCGAGACCCGCCCCGAGTGTGAGCCGTTTCCACTGGCGGAGCTGGTGCAGGACGTGGTACAGAAGTATCAGCTGCGGGCCCGGGAGCAGTCGGTGGAGCTGCATCTGGCGCCGCCACCGGAGCTGCCGTTCGTGCTGGCCGACATCAGCCTCACCGAGCGGGTGCTGGAGAACCTGCTGGAGAATGCCCTGGCCCACACCCCGGAGGGCGGCACCATCGACCTGGCGCTGGAACGGGATGGTTCCTGGATCCGGGTCGGGGTGCGCGACAGCGGCTGTGGTGTCCCCGAGGCCGATCTGGCCCGCATCTTCGACGCCTTCTATCAGGGGGAGGGGAGCGGCCGGGACCGCCGGCACGCCGGACTCGGGTTGAGCATCGCCCGGCGCATCATCGAACTGCAGGGCGGCCGTATCGAGGCGGTCAGTCCGCCCGGATCCGGTCTCGACGTCCGCTTCACCCTGCCGCTGGCAGCGGACGTGATCGAAAAGTGACAATCCGGTGAACCGGTGGTGATCCGCCAGGGTCATACTGCAGGCCAACCAGAGAGGAAAGACCAGGAAACCCGACATGCTGATCAAGAAACCCGGCGATATCAAACCCTCCGAGATCACCGACCGTGCGCTCTACCTGGACCGTCGCCGTTTCATCCGTGGTGCCGGTCTCGCCGTCGCCGGCATCGCCGGACTCGGTCTGCTCGCCGGGTGCGAGGGATCGGATGCCCAGTCCGCCTCCTCCGTGCCGCCGACACCCGGCCCGCGGCCGATCCCGGACCGGCGGCCGGGGCCCTATTCCACCGATGAACCGGAGACCGCCTGGGAAGACGCCACCAGCTACAACAACTTCTACGAGTTCGGCACCGGCAAGGACGATCCTTCCGTGTTCGCCGGCCTGATGAAGACCGAACCCTGGTCGGTGGTGATCGACGGCGAGTGCGAACGGCCGGGAAAGTACACGCTGGAGGATCTGCTGGCGCCGCACGCGATGGAGGACCGGATCTACCGGTTGCGTTGCGTCGAGGCCTGGTCGATGGTGATCCCCTGGGTGGGTTTCTCCCTTGGTGATCTGCTGAAACGGTTCCAGCCCACCTCCGCGGCCAGGTACGTCGCCTTTGCCACCCTCAACGATCCCGAGCAGATGCCGGGGGTACGGCGCCGCATCCTGGACTGGCCCTACCGGGAGGGTCTGCGCATCGACGAGGCGATGCATCCGCTGGCGACCCTGGCGGTGGGCATGTACGGCGAGACCCTGCCCAACCAGAATGGCGCGCCGCTGCGCCTGGTGGTGCCGTGGAAATACGGTTTCAAGAGCATCAAGTCGATCGTCCGGATCAGCTTCGTCCGGGAGCGGCCGCCCACCGCCTGGAACAGCCTGCAGCCGGACGAGTACGGCTTTTTCGCCAACGTCAACCCGGCGGTGGACCATCCGCGCTGGAGCCAGAAGCGGGAGCGGCGCATCGGGGAGTGGGGGCGGCGCGAGACCCTGCCGTTCAACGGCTATGCCGGGGAGGTGGCGGATCTCTACCGCGGCATGGACCTGAGGAAGAACTTCTGACATGACCCGCGCCCGCTTCATCGTCCGCGTGGTCAAGCCGGCGGCGTTTCTGCTGATGCTGCTGCCGGCGGTACTGCTGCTGGCCCGGGGCATCGGCGGCGAGCTGGGTGCCAACCCGGTGGAGACCATCACCCGCAGCACCGGTGACTGGACCCTGCGGCTGCTGCTGCTCACCCTGGCGGTGACTCCCCTGCGCCGGCTCACCGGCTGGGGCGAGCTGCTGCGTCTGCGCCGCATGATCGGCCTGTTCAGCTTCTTCTATGCCTGCCTGCACCTGGCGACCTACGTGGTGCTGGACCTGGGCTTCAACCTCTCCTGGGTGGCGGAGGACGTGGTCAAGCGCCCCTACATCACGCTCGGTTTCAGTGTCTTCCTGTTGCTGTTGCCGCTGGCGCTGACCTCTACCAACCGGGCGATCCGGCGCCTCGGCCGGCGCTGGAAACGGCTGCACCGGCTGGTCTACCTGTGTGCCATCGGTGGCGTGATCCATTTCCTTTGGCTGGTGAAGGCGGATCTGCGCACGCCGCTGATCTATCTCGCCGTGCTGTTGCTGCTGTTCGCCCTGCGCATCCCCGGCCGCTGGTTCCGGCTGCCCCCCCTGTCGGCACGCCGCCCGGTCGGTTGACGCTGCCGGCCGGGGGAAGTAGTGTTCCGGGACCAGCGCCAACAGCCCCGGCAAGGACCTCCAGAGCATGTATGAAACCCTTAAAGAGATGGGTGTGACGGATATCGATCACATCGAAAAGTACACCCTGCGGCAGGAGGGTGACGAGGATATCCTGAAGATCTACTACCGTCGCAAGAAGGGGGACATCTTCTCCCGCAGCATCAAGTTCCGTCATGGCCGCTCGACCAAGGTGATCCCGGTGAACAGTGGCCGGGGGGAGTACAAGGAGGTGAGCGAGATCTCACCGACCATCCTCAAGGCAGTGGAGGAGCTGGAGCAGATCGTCCAGCACGAGGAGAGCATTCAGGATTTCAAGAAGCGCATCCTCAGTGATATCGATCACCTGGAGCGGGTGGTGCAGCGCAAGCTCGACCAGTTGCGGCAGGATGTTAGCCGGCTGGAGTAGTCCTGCCACACCGTTCTCCGAGCGGGAACCACTTCCACGAACGACGGCCGGTTTCCGGGTATGCTTTCTCCCGGGAACCGCTGTTGCAGGCGTCGTCCGTCTCTACCATCCGAAAACCGAGGATCGTCCATGAAAAAACTGATTGCACTCCTTCTGTTGTGTATCGTCGCCGCCCCGGCCTGGGCCGACAAGTACGACGATACCATCGCCACCTTCAGGAAATCGCCGGCCACCCATGAGTTCTTCAGGAATGCCTATGGCTATGCCGTGTTTCCCATCATCGGAAAGGGCGGGATCGGCGTCGGCGGCGCCTACGGTGAGGGCCGGGTCTACCGGCAGGGCAAGTATGTGGGTGATGCCAGGCTGGCGAAACTGACCATTGGCTGGCAGTTGGGCGGGCAGGCCTTCAGCGAGATCATCTTCTTCCAGGACAAGCGGGCGTTCGACGAATTCACCAGCGGCAGTTTCGAGTTCGGCGCCGGTGCCTCGGCGGTGGCCATCACCCTGGGTACCGAGGCCCAGGCCAGCACCGTCGGCCAGTCGGCCAATGCCGGGGACAAGCAGGTGTCTGCCGGTTATTACAAGGGCATGGCCGTCTTCACCCATGTCACCGGTGGCCTGATGTACGAGGCCGCCATCGGCGGCCAGACGTTCTCCTACACCCCCAGGAAGTGACGGCATCGGAAGCGCAACGAAAAACGCCCTCCGCTGGAGGGCGTTTTCGTCTCCATTCCCTTGCGCCTACCAGGGCATGAATGTGTTCAGCATGTCCATGGGACGTCCCATCTGACGCATGTCGTGGGTCATCACGCCGGTGTTCACGGTCATCGCCTTCATCGACTGGTTCATCTGCATCACGTTGCCGGACATGGCCTGCACCGACTTATCCATGTTGTCCACGTTCTTGCGGATGCCGTTCACCGATGCGGTCATGGTGTCGATGCTGCGGTTGATGCGGTTGAACGAGACGTTGATCTGACCGATGCCATGGTCCATGCTGGCGATGCTCCGGTTCATGGTCTGGATATTCTGGTCCATGTTCTGGATGTTGCCGACCAGCAGGGTCACCTGCCTGGTCATGGTATCGATGTTCCTGGCCAGGGTGTCGATATTCTTCGCCATCAATCCCATGTTGCTTTCCATCTCGGGGTCGATGGCGGTGGACATAACGTGCATGTCCTTGGTCACGTGGTAGATCAGGTAGAAGCCCGACAGGCCGAGAAGACCGAAGATGATCAGGGCCGGATAGACCATCCGTTCCCAGCGGGAGACGCTGCGGTTGAACTCCTTGAAGAACTGGGTGAGGGTGATCTCCAGCTTGACCATCGCCTTCTGTTCCGGCGACAGGTTTTTGTACTCCGGGGAGAATGTTCTGGGGTCCTTTTCAAACATGCTTGATCGTATATCCATCCCGGGGAGCTGGCCCGTCCCCTATTAGTAGTTTCTTATAGACTATAGGCGGAGGCTAGCCCATCCGGTATCGGGGGGTATATGGCAAACCACGGTTTAGTTGATCCAGATCAGAGACCTCCACCGCCTGATCCCGGCGGCTCGATTCCCACACTTTTTCCATGACTTTGATTACAATAGCATAACCGGAAGAAATGTAACCGAAATTCCTTGTCGAACCCGGCTCGTACCGGATTTCGACGGTGTTTCCGGCCCCGGTTGACAACGGTTCTGCCGGCGGCTATTTTTCCTTCCACCTGGATACCGGGTCTTCTGCCCGGGCGTCCACCGCCCAGCCCGGACCCTGCTGTGGCACACCGAGGCTTCGCCCCAATGGGGGAGTGCCGTCTGTCGTGTGTCCCGTCCCTCCCCACCGGGCCCGTCCGCGACAGCGCCGGATCCGACTCCCGCCCCGGGGCGAACCGCTCCATTCAGAAACGAACGAACGACGCCGCTGGTGGTCCGGATCACGGGCGCTGGCACCTGGAGCAGGGAGATGCCCCATTCGACCAATGGAAACAGGGACGTGGATACGGCGTTGCAGAGCCTGGTGGTGGCCGCCGGCCTGCTCGGCGAGGCCCTCGATCCCGATCAGCTGAGGCACCGCGCCGGACTGGCCGGCGGGCGGTTCGATGTCGTCGAACTGCTGCGCAGCGCCCGCCGCCACGGATTGAAGGCGCGACGGGTCGACAGTGACTGGGAGGGATTGTGCCGGCTGCCGTTGCCGGTCATCGGCCGTCACCGGGACGGCCACTACTTCGTCGTCGCCGCCGTCGCCGACGATCGTGTGCTGGTACACGACCCGCTGGAGCCGCGTCCCCTCTCCCTGCCACGGGAGCTGTTCCGGGAGGCGTGGAGCGGAGAGTTGATCCTGCTGGCCCGCCGCGGGATCACGCAAGGTCCGACCCGCTTCGGCCTGCGCTGGTTCCTGCCGGCCCTGGTGAAATACCGGGTCCTGTTTGCCGAGGTGCTGGTCGCATCCCTCTTTCTACAGCTGTTCGGCCTGCTCACTCCACTCTTCTTCCAGGTGGTGATCGACAAGGTGCTGGCGCAGCGGGGGGTCACCACCCTGGACGTGCTGGCTCTGGGTTTCCTGCTGCTGATCCTGTTCGAGGTGGTGCTGGGAGGGCTGCGCAGCTACACCCTCTCCCACACCACCAACCGCATCGACGTGGAGCTGGGAGGACGCCTGTTCCGGCACCTCCTGGCCCTGCCGCTGGCCTACTTCCAGGCGCGCCGGGTGGGTGACAGCGTGGCGCGGGTGCGCGAACTGGAGAGCATTCGCGGCTTTCTCACCGGCTCCGCCCTGGCCCTGGTGCTCGATCTCTCCTTCACCTTCGTCTTCCTCGGCGTGATGTGGCTCTACAGTCCGATGCTCACCCTGGTGGTGCTGGCAGCCATCCCGTTCTACGTTGCGCTGGCGGTCACCGTGACGCCGGTACTGCGGGCGCGGCTGCGGGAGAAGTTCGACCGCGGGGCGGAGAACCAGGCGCTGCTGGTGGAGTCGGTCAGCAGCGTGGAGATGCTCAAGTCCCTGGCGGTGGAACCGCAGATACAGCGCCGTTGGGAGGAGCAGCTGGCGGCCTATGTGGGGGCTGCGTTCCGGGCCGGATTTCTCACTACCCTGGCTGGCCAGGGTGCCACCCTGATCAATCGCCTCACCACCCTGGCCATCCTCTGGTTCGGAGCCCATCAGGTGATGGCCGGTGCCCTCACCGTCGGCCAGCTGGTGGCCTTCAACATGCTGGCAGGCCAGGTCGGCGGGCCGATCCTGCGGCTGGTGCAGTTGTGGCAGGAGTTCCAGCAGGCGGGCATCTCCATACGCCGGCTGGGGGACATCCTCGACACCCCGCGGGAGCCGAGCCATGCCGCCGGCCGCACCCGGCTGCCAGCCCTGCGGGGCCGGATCCGGCTGGAGCACCTGAGCTTCCGCTATCGCCCGGACGCACCGCGGGTATTGCACGGGATCGACCTGGAGATCCGGCCCGGTGAGGTGATCGGCGTGGTCGGCCGTTCGGGTTCGGGCAAGAGCACCCTGGCCAAACTGCTGCAGCGCCTCTATCTCCCGGAGCAGGGGCGGGTGCTGATCGACGGATTCGATCTCGCGCCGGTGGACACCGCCTCGCTGCGACGCCAGATCGGAGTGGTCCTGCAGGAGAGCCGGCTTCTCAACCGCAGTATCCGCGACAATATCGCGCTGGCGGCTCCGGCCACCGGCATGGAGCGGATCCTGGAGGTGGCCCGCCTGGCCGGCGCCGACGAGTTCATCGGCCGGCTGCCGGAGGGCTACGACACCCTGGTGGAAGAGCAGGGGGCGAATCTCTCCGGCGGGCAGCGCCAGCGCATCGCCATCGCCCGGGCACTGCTGACCGACCCGCCGATCCTCATCCTAGACGAGGCCACCAGTTCCCTGGACTACGAGTCGGAAGCGCTGATCCAGCGCAACCTGGCGGCCATCTGCCATGGCAGGACGGTGATCATCGTCGCCCACCGGCTCAGCGCGGTGCGGCAGGCGGACCGGATCCTGGTTCTCGACCGGGGCCGGATCGTGGAGCAGGGGAGCCACCGGCAGCTGCTCGAACACGGTGGCCTCTATGCCCGGCTCGACGCCCACCAGCGGGAGGTGGCGGTATGAATATTGAGCCGGTGGCGCCACGCCATCCCCTGCGGCGGCAGGATCTGTTGGAGTTCCTGCCGGCGCTGGCCGAGATCCAGGAGACGCCACCACGGCCGGCGGGCCGGCTGTTGACCTGGCTGATCGTCGCCCTGGTCACCCTCGGTATCGCCTGGGCCACGGTCGGTGAGGTGGACATCGTGTCCCGCGCCCCCGGCCGCCTGGTGGTGCAGGGGCACAACAAGGTGATCCAGCCCCTCGAGGCCGGAGTGGTGGAGAGGCTGTATGTACGGGAAGGGCAGCGGGTCGATCGTGGTGAGCTGCTGATCCGCCTGGATGCCACCGATGAAACGGCGGAGATCGAGCGCCTGCAGCAGGAGCGGGATTACCAGCGGACGCTGGTCGCGCGGGTCACCGCGCTGCTGCGTCGGCTGGACACCGGGGACGCAAAGGCCGGAGATGTCACCGCCGGTGCGGAAACCGATGCCCTCTACCGTGCCCGCTGGACGGAGTTCCGTACGGGCCTGGAGGTACTGGAACAGGAGTCGTCGCGGGAGCGGGCGGTGCTGGCACGTATCGAGGAGGAGATCCGCAAGGCGCAGGCGATCCTGCCACTGGTGTCGGAGCAGAGCGCCAGCTACCGGACGTTGTCGGAAACGAATCACGGGTCCCGGATCCAGTGGCTGCAGCAGGAGCAGAAGCGGCTGGAGCAACGTCATGATCTCTCTCTGCTGCAGCGGCGGCTGCACGAGCAGGAGGCGGTGCTGGCGCAGCTGGAGCGGCGCCGGGCGGCCCATGTCGCCACCTTCCGGAGCAGACTGCTGCAGCAACGGAGCGAGGCCGGGCGGTTGCTGGGTATGCTGGAACAGAGACTGGTGCAGCTGCGGCAGGCGAAGGCGCGAAGGGAACTGCGCGCCCCCGTGTCCGGGACGGTACAGCAGCTGGCGATCCACACGGTCGGCGGTGTGGTGACCCCGGCCCAGCGGCTGATGGTGATCGTGCCATCCGTTCAACGGCTGGTGGCGGAGGCCCGGGTTCTGAACCGGGACGCGGGCTTCGTGCATGAGGGCATGAAGGCAGAGATGAAGCTGGAGGCCTTCCCCTTCACCCGCTATGGCACGGTCCCGGTGGTACTGGAGCAACTGTCCGGTGATGCGGTCGGCGACGAGCGCCTGGGGCTGGTCTACCAGGCCCGGTTCGGCATCATCCAGGAGGAGCTGGAGAAAGGGGAAAGCGGGATCCGGCTGGCGCCGGGTATGGCCCTGACGGTGGAGATCGTCACCGGCCGGCGTCGGCTGATCGACTTTCTGCTGGCGCCGTTGATGCAGCATCTGCAGGAGGGTCTGCGGGAACGATGAATCCACCTGGTGGAGGGGTGTTTGTACTGCCGATTTCTATTTGGAAATCAAATCAACCACAGAGGGCACAGAGGACACAGAGGTGAAGAATGCTTTGTTCCATTCTCTTGAAAATCTCTGTGATCTCTGTGTTCTCTGTGGTCGACAATGGAGATTGCATGGTCGCCATGCAGCTGCCTGTCTGCGGTCATCAGACATTAAAAGACGTCATTCCGGCGCAGGCCGGAATCCAGACGACAGCGGTTGCTGGGGTCTTTCAGGGAAATCAGATCAACCACAGAGCGCACAGAGGACACAGAGATGAAGAATGCTTTGTTTCGTTCTCTCGAAGATCTCTGTGATCTCTGTGATCTCTGTGATCGACAATGGAGATTGCTGGTCACCGTGCAGCTGCCAGTCAGCGGTCATCAGGCAGGAATCCAGGCGACAGGGGATTGCCAGGGTTCCTGCTGACGATGGGCAGGGGCTGATGGGAACAACGGATCAGAGGAGTGGAGCATGCTGGGATTGATATATGTTGGAGTGCTTGCCGGCTATCTGCTGGTGAGCCTGGTTCTTGCCCTCATCGCCGCCTGGATCGCCCGCGCAGGCGGTGCGGCCGGATGGAAGGCGGGGGTTCCGGTATTCCTGATCATGCTCGGCCTGGTGTTCTGGGACTGGTTGCCAATGGAGGTGATGTACCGCTACGACTGCGCCCGCCATGGCGGATTCACTCTCTACAAGAGTATCGAGCAGTGGAAGAGAGAGAATCCGGGGGTTGCGGAAACCCTGGTCGCCGCACCTTCCCGCATGCATTCAGATGGAAAAAACCGAACAACTTTTATACTGAATGAACGATTCTCGTTGGTGATGACGAAAATTCCGCATTGGTTCCATATCGTGGAACGGAATGATCGGATCATCGACCACAAGACAGGGGAGACATTGGCTCGGTATGTTGATTTTCGCACAGACATTATTCCCCTGGGACTGGGAGGAATCGGCCTAAATGGGCGGTTGTTCAAATTGTGGATGATGAAAAATTCTTGTGAAGAAAAGCAAGTAAGGAGGAAAGGGCAGGAGCAGTTTAACGACATGCTCCATAAACTGAAGAGTCTTTAATATTAGGTCATTCCGGCGCAAGCCGGAATCCAGAGGACAGGGGTTGCAGGATTATTCCAGATCAAGAGGGCACTAACCGCTTGAAACAATGGATAAGAGGAGTGGAGCATGGTGGGATTGATATATATTGGAATACTTGCCGGCTATCTGCTGGTGAGCCTGGTTCTTGCCCTCATCGCCGCCTGGATCGCCCGTGCGGGCGGTGCGGCCGGATGGAAGGCGGGGGTTCCGGTATTCCTGATCATGCTCGGCCTGGTGTTCTGGGACTGGTTGCCAATGGAGGTGATGTATCGCTACGACTGCGCCCGCCATGGCGGATTCACTCTGTACAAAAGTCTTGAACAGTGGAAGAGAGAGAATCCCGGAGTTGCGGAAACCCTCGTTGCCGCACCTTCCCGTATTCATTCAAATGTAGAAAATAAAATAATCTATAGATTGAATGAAAGATTCTCATGGGAGAAGACGAAAATTCCACATTGGTTTCATATCGTGCAATGGGATGAGCGTATTCTGGATACGAAAACTGGGATGACCATGGCCAGATACGTGGACTTTGATACCGATATTGGTTCACTGGAAAGGGGGTATGGCAATGGAATGATATTGAAGTTATGGATGAAAAAGGAGTCTTGCGAGGAGGATGGAGAGAAGACCAATAGAAAAAAATTCTATGAGCTGAAGCGTCAGTTCAAGATGTAATTAGATCAACTTAATTTCAATAGGGAAATTTGCATGGACGCGAAAACCATTTCTGATAGTGCGCTCTTGTCTGAGGCTAGCTATATCGATCTAGAGGGAATTATTGATAAAGAAGAATTTAAAGATGTACTATCAGAGACAAAAAAGGATCTATGTAGATCACAAGCAACTTACCTAGTCAACAATTGGAGAATAGCCCACCACCAACCCGACACAGGCACGGGTTTCTCCGCCACCCTGTTCCAGAGTACCACCGACCCGAGCCACTATACGCTCGCCATCCGCGGTACCAGCAGCTGGCGGGATCTCGGTGAGGATGTCTATGGCATCATCCTGCTCGGCTATGCGAGGACACAGATCTACGATCTGTACAACTATTTCACCCGTCTCATCACCCCGGCCGGTGAGGAGGTTGGCCAGTGGGTAAGGGTCGACCCGGACACGAACGATATCCCGACGCTGGCGGAATACGAATATCGCAACGATGGCGCCAGGGGACTGGGTGTCCTGGTGGGGGCCGATGGCCGCCCCGATTTCGATGCCACAATCGATGTCGCCGGTCACTCGCTGGGCGGACACCTGGCACTGGCGTTCAGCCGCCTCTTTCCAACCTGGTCCCACGGGATCTATACCTTCAATGCACCGGGTATCCGGCCCGGTGAGGCGAGTGATGCCTTTTTCGCCTCGTTTGGTGTCTCCGGGGAGTATCCTGCAGACCTGGCCTCGATCAACCACAACTACACCGGCAAGGCGGGCAGGGAACTGATCTCCGGATTCAACGGCCTGCCGGTGGAGCCGACGGAGGTGTTCATCGAGGACCAGGGTCAGCGGGACGGCGACGATTCGACGACCAACCATTCCATCAGTGTGCTCAGCGATTCCCTGGCGGTGTACGACCTGCTTGCCAGGCTCGATCCCACGCTGGTGCCGGGCGACATCACCACGTTTCTGGAGGCGGCCTCAAACCGGGCCGGCAACAGCCTGGAGGCGGTGGTGGAGAGCCTCGGTGATCTGTTCGGACTCGGCGATCCCATCGCCCAGGACGACCGGGAGCAGCTGCATGGCCGCATTCTGGCGATCGAACAGAGTGCCGGGTACCGGCGGCTGCAGGGCGCGTCGAGACTGGTACCGACCGCCAGCCTGGCTCCGGCGGCCGATACGGATACAGCCTCCGGTCTGGCCTATCGCTACGCCCTGCAGCAACTCAGCCCCTTCGCCATCGTTGCCGATGCCTCTCTGTACGATCCGTTCAACACCGGGGGAGAGCTGCTCGCCGCCGCTTTCAGCGAGCAGTATCTGCAGGATCGCGGTGATTTTCTTGCCTTGAAGAACCGTATCGGACTGGCTGACCTGGCCAGTGGCAGTCTCGACGGGGAGGACAGGCTGGAGTATTCGGACCGGCCGTCGGGGCTGCTGATCAGTACCAGCGTGATCGGCACTGCCCCGTCCCGCCGTATCCACTTCGACGGCACCGTGGGAGAGCCCGTTGCGGGTGGTGACCGGGAGGATCATCTCTACGGCGGTGCCGGTGACGATACCCTGTCCGGCGGGGGCGGGAACGACTACCTGGAAGGGGGCAGCGGAGATGATCTCTATCTCCTGGCGCCGGGCCAGGGACTGGATACCCTGTGGGACAGGGATGGCCGCGGACGCATCCGGCTCGCCGGTCGCACCCTGGGCGGCGGAAGGCGTCTGGGGGAGGGGGTATACCGGGACGATGACGGACTCCTCTATCTGTTCGACGGCCCCGCCGACGGCACGGGTACGCTGCTGATCGAAGACCTGCTGCGGGTGGAGGCGTTCAGCAGCGACCAGCTGGGTATCTCCCTGGACCCGACGCCGGTCCCGGACGGCGGGCCGGACCGGCTGCTGAATGGCGGCGAGACGGCAGACGTACTGGCCGAGCCGCTTCTTCTCCCCGATGAAGCGACCATGCGGCTCCTCGGCAACGGCGGTAACGATCTGCTCGGGGGCACTTCCGGCAGGGACTGGCGTCATGGTGGAGACGGCAACGATCTGATCGTCACGGGAGACGGGGCCGACCGCATCTATGCCGGCGATGGTGACGACCTGGTCTATTTCGGCCGTGGGGCGGACACGGTGGAGGGAGGGGCGGGGGACGATATCCTGATCGCCAAACATCTTCGTCAGTTCGTGACCGGTCACTCCGCCGATGCCGACGCGGTCTACTGGCGTGACGTCGGGCATCGGTTCGAGAGCCGGATCCAGGGCGGCCTTTCCCGCGACGAGACGGGAAGCCTCTTCTCCAGCTATGTGTTTCGCCCGCCCACACTCCCGATGGAGGGTACCTCGTCTAATCCGGCCTGGGGAAGGTTTCGCTATGATGCGGCGACCTGGACCGTCACCTACGGTCTGGACAGTGACACCCCCTTCTCGTTTCGGATCCAGGAACAGCGGCGGCAGATGCCGGCGGACTATGCACCGAATACCCTGATCGGGGGGGCCGGCGACGACCTGCTGGCCGGTGCCGAGGGAGGGGATCGGCTGCTGGGTGGCAGCGGTGACGATCGTCTGGATGGCTGGGAGGGTGCCGACCGGCTCCTCGGCGGGCCGGGCGGGGATCGGCTGCTCGGCGGCGATGGCTCCGACTACCTGGATGGCGGCGATGGTGCCGACGGTCTGTTCGGTGGCGGTGGTGGAGACCGGCTCCATGGTGGCCCCGGCGCCGATCTGCTGTATGGAGACGAGGCTGCACAGACGGGTGCCGCCGGAGGTGCCGACTGGCTGGATGGAGGGGAGGGTGACGACGAGCTCCATGGCGAGGGCGGCAGTGACACTCTCCAGGGGGCGGCCGGCGCCGACCGGCTCCACGGTGGCAGCGGTAGTGATCTTCTGTCGGGTGGCTCGGGCGACGATCTCCTCCTGGGCGACGATGTGACCGTATCGGCGGTCGGGTGGGCGGATACCCTTGCCGGCGGCAGTGGCGACGACACCCTGGCCGGCCTCGCCGGTGCCGACCTGCTCGAGGGTGGGGCGGGAGACGACAGGCTCGAAGGCGGCGGAGGCAACGATCGCCTGCGTGGCGGCGGTGGCGACGACCGGTTGCTGGGAGGTGACGGCGACGACCGCTACCTGTTCGATCAGGGGGACGGTATCGATCTCGTCGACGACAGTGGCGGAAGCGACACCCTGCTGCTGCCGGTGGAGGAGGGTTTCGGCATCTCGGTGATCGCAGGGGTGGATGGCACCGCCTACCTGGATATCCGCTACGACTACGACGACCATCTGCTGGTGGCCCGGGGTGCCGAGGGGGCGATCGAACGGTTTCGGCCCGGACGCGAATCCGAATCCATGCCCGTCGGCGCCTTTCTCGACCGGCATCTGGACACCCCCCTGGCCTACCGCATGCAGGGCGAGGGAGAACTGTTCGGCGGCAGCGGGGACGATACCCTGGTCGGCAGTGGCGGGGACGACCGGATCAGCGGAGGGCGTGGCAACGATATCCTCGCCGGCGGCATGGGCGACGACCGGCTGGACGGAGGGGCGGGAGAGGACCAGTACCGCATCGGCTGGGGCACCGGCCGTGACCGGATCCTGGAACGGGACGGAGGGAGCAACACGCTGCACCTGTTCGCCGGCGCCCTGGTCTCCGGTCTGCGCTTCCGGCGGGAGGGGAGCGACCTGCTGGTGATGCTGGACGGGGACCGGGATGGCGCCGTCCTCGCCGGCTTCTATGGTGGCCGGCAGATGTGGCGCATCGAGGACGAGGAGGGTGGCACCATGGCCCTGGCTCCGGACAGCCCGCCTCCTCTCGACGAGCCCGCCGCGGGCGTGACGGAAGAGCTTCTGTACCAGCGTTTTCTGCAGCGCAGCCGGCGCTCCCTCGGCGGTCTGCTGCACCAGTATGGATACGGGCAGGAGGCCGATGGCAGCTTCACCTGGACCCGGAACCTGGATACCGGCCACGACCGCTTCCGGGTGGAGTTGCTTGCCGACCGGATCGACGCCCCGGGCGGTGGCCGGGTCGTCCCGCCGCCGAACCGGGCTCCGCTGCTGGTACAGGAGGAGAGCCGCAGCGAGACCCGGCGACTGCCCCCCCAGGCCGCGGGTATGCTGCGGATCGATGCGCCGGTGGACGGCGACAGCTACCTGGACCTGGGCCGGCTGGGAGCGGCAGACGTGGATGGGATCCGGGTGACCGGCCATCGGTTGCCGGTGCACACCGCTTCGGCCGCCATGGATGCCCTCACCGGTCAGTCCGGCCGCCTGCTCACCGGCTACCGGATCTATCCGGACGGGGACCCGGGCCTGGGGGCGGAGGTGGAGGAGGAGCACCACTATCGCGACTACGAGGGGGAGCTGCCGATCCGCGAGGTCCAGGGCGGCGCGGGAGCGGACCGGCTGGCGATCGACCACAACGACACCGGCGTGGTCAGCGGCGGTGACGGCGACGACCGCATCGATGCCGGCCTGGATACCGCTACCATGGATTCTGTCAGCACCTGGTCCGACTACGGGGATGGGGACGGGCGGCGACTGCCGGATGGCCGCCGGGTCACCACCAGGGGCCTCACCGGGCTGATGCTGTCCGGAGGGGCCGGCGACGACACCCTGACCGGTGGCAGCCACGACGACTGGCTGATCGGCGGCACCGGGCAGGACCGGCTGTACGGCGGCCCCGGTGACGACACCTACTGGATACCGGAGCGTACGGGTGGTATCGATCTGCTGTTCGACGACGGCTGGAGTGGGGCCGGCGGGGGAGACCGGGACACCCTGGTGCTGCCGGAGGGGGTGTTGCCCGGGGATCTGTCGCTGGCGTGGGGCGAACGGCTGGAACGGAGTTTCGTGGCGGAAGGCGGCTGGCACGGCAGGGTGCAGTACAGCCATCGCGTACTGAAGATGCGCTGGGCGGAGGACGCCGGGGTGGACGTGGTGCTGCCCCACAGCGACCAGCGGGCGGGCACCGGCCTGGACCGGGTGCGGTTCGGTGACGGTACCCTGCTGCCCCTGGCGGACCTGATCGCTCGCGCCGGCGGCACCGATGTGGATCCCCACCGGCAGCCCAACCGGTTGCAGGGAGAGGGCATTCTCCACGGCGGGGATGGTGACGACCATCTGCTGCTTCTCGCTCCCGCCATGCCGGCGGAGAGGGAGAACCCGGAGGGTGTGAAACCGCAGGAGGGGGAGGAGGGCAACCTGGTGATCGGTGGCGCCGGCCGCGACACGCTGATCGGGGCCGGTGGCCCCTCGACCCTGATCGGCGGCGGGGTGATCGAAGACTGGTCGGAGGACAGCAGGCGCCTGATCGGTGGCTTCTGGGACGACGGCAACCAGTACCGGGGCGGTCCGGGCAGCGACCTGATCTGGGCCACCGCCGGTGCGGACCGTTTCCGTTTCGGGCTGGGCGATGGTTGGGACCGGGTCACCGACCTGATGCACGATCCCTCCTACCTGGCGGCGGCGCCCGACGCAGACGGCAGGACCCGGATCGAGGGCCGCCTGCCCGATCCGGGGGAGCTGGCGCAGACGGTGGACGTGCTCGCCTTCGGTGACGGCATCCTGCCCCTGGACATCGGCCTGGAACGGGACGGAAGCGATCTGCTGGTGCGCCACCGCAACGGCACCGACGGTATCCGCTTCAACCACTGGTTCGATGCATCGTTCAACCAGCTGGCACGGATCGAGTTCGCGGATGGAACGGCCTGGGGCCGGGAGGAGATGAAGCGCCTGCTGCGCGGAGAGAGCCTCAACCGGGCCCCGGTGGTGGGCAGTGCCCCTGGGGACTGGAGTGTCACCGAGGACCAGCCGTTCCGGATCGATCTGCCCGCCGGCCTGTTCGTCGATCCCGATCCCGGCGACCGGTTGCAGCTGCGGATGGATCTGGCCGATGGCTCACCGGTCCCGCCGTGGATGGAACTGGCCGAGGAACCCTGGCGGATCCAGGGGCGCGCCGATCTGGACGCGGCCGGCGACTACCGGGTCCGGATCACGGCGACCGACAGCGGCGGCCTGTCGGCGGCGACGGAGCTGCGGCTGAAGGTGGTCGATGCCAACCCTCCGCTGCAGGGTGGTGCCGGCGACGACTTGCTGTCGGGCACCCCCTATCCGGACCGCATCGACGGGGGCGCCGGCAACGACCACCTGCGGGGTGGTGCCGGCGACGATCTGCTGGCCGGGGGCGACGGCAGCGATCTGCTCGAGGGTGGCCCGGGGGACGATCTTCTGCTCTACAGCGGCGATGACCGCTGGGGCAGTGACTACCTGGCCTACAACGCCGGCAGCCCGGGACAGCCCGGCAGCGGCCGCCGTATCGATATCGGGAACCGGGCACGCAGCTTCGACCGCTTCGATGGTGGCGAAGGGGAGGATACGCTGCGGGCGACCGGGGGGGACGACGGCCTGTTCCTGGACGACGGCTTCAGTCCCGCCCCCGACGGCGGGAAGGCACGGTTCAGCAGTATCGAGCATTTCGAACTGGGCGACGGTGACGACATCCTGGATCTGACCAGCGCTCGCTGGGCGATGGGGGATATCGAGGCGGACGGTGGCGACGGGGACGACGTGATCTGGAGCAGCGCCGGATCCGACCGCCTGTGGGGTGGCAGCGGCAACGATCGCCTGTTCGGTGGCGCCGGCGCCGATACCCTGAGTGGAGGGGCCGGCAACGATCGGCTCCAGGGCTGGTCGGGTGACGACACCTACCTGGTGGACCAGGGTGATGGCAGGACCCGGATCCTGGAGCGGGGCGGCGACGACCGGCTGCTGTTCGGGCCGGGGCTGACGGAGCAGCGGCTCTGGTTCCGGGCGTTCGGAAAGGACCTGCTGATCTCCTCCCTGGGAGGGGAGGAGAGGGTCCGGATCAAGGGCTGGTACCGGAACGACGGCCGCCGCGTGGAGCGCATCGAGACCGCGGAGGGACGGCTGTTGCCGGGCACGGAAGTGGAGCGCCTGGTGCAGGCCATGGCCGCCTTCGATCCCTCTGGCGGCATCGACGGGGCCCCCCTCACCAGCATGCCGGAACCGTTGCAGCCGGTGATCGCCGCCGCCTGGCTGCCGGCCACGATCCAGGGACAGTAGACAGTCCGTCGTTCCGGCACAGGCCGGAATGACGGAAGGGGGCCTGCTCCCGCATTCCCCGGCGGGAGCAGCGCCACCCGGACTCAGCGCACCGCCGCGCCGGTCAGCTTGCCCAGGGCACCTTCCGCCTTGGTCAGTGCCTTGTTGCCCTGCAGGCCGAAGGTTTCACCGATCTCCCGGGGATCGTGATAGGCGACCCAGGTGCGCCCGTCGTCACTGCTGTAGACCACCACTCGCAGGGGCAGATCGAGTCCGGCCGCCGGGTTGCCCTGCATGATCAGGGTGCCCATCTTCGGATTGCCGAAGATCAGCACCTGGGACTCCGGCATCTGCAGGCCGATCTTCTTTGCATTGGCCTGGTGGTCGATGCGGAGGAACACGGTGAGGCCCTTGTCGTTGACCACCTTCTCCAGCCGGTCCATGGTCTCGCCGACGCTGTGGGGGCTGAACTTCTTCACCAGTCCGGCGGCCTGGGCGGCGCCGCCGAGGCCGAGGCCAAGGATGAGGAGGGCGGTCAATAGTCTGTGCATCATGGTAACGACTCCTTGTTCTGAGGGGGGTGGATGCGGTGGGGGTCCTGGTTGAGACCGGCGCCGTGGGAGAAACGTTTCAGCCGGGCCATTGGAACACAGCCGGCACGGAGAAGACACCGGCCACCGTCGGGCGGCCGGACCGGGCTCATCACGCGGGGCCCGGCACAGGGCCCGCTATCCGCTCCTATGCCCCCTGCTCCAGCCGGTCCGGCTCGAATGCCAGGGTGGCGAAGTAGTCGTCCAGGGTCTCGGCCCGGCGGATCCGTTCCACCGAGCCGTCGGTGCGCAGCAGCAGTTCCTGCGGCCGCAGCTTGCCGTTGTAGTTGAACCCCATGGCGTGACCGTGGGCGCCGGTGTCGTGGATCAGCACCAGGTCGCCGTCCTGGATCCGGGGCAGGGGGCGCTGGATGGCGAACTTGTCGTTGTTCTCGCACAGGGAGCCGACCACGTCCACCGTCTCCTCGAGCGTCTCCCTGCCGGGTACGGTGATGTGGTGATAGGCGCCGTACATGCCCGGGCGCATCAGTGCCGACATGCAGGCGTCCACCCCGACGTGGGTGCGGTAGATCTCCTTGCGGTTGATGGCCCGGGTCACCAGTACGCCGTGGGGGCCGGTCATGAAACGGCCGCTCTCCATGCACAGCCTCGGGGTGTAGCCGTGGCGCTCGCGAAAGTCCTGGAACAGGGCGATGATCTGCGCGGCCATCGCCGCCAGGTCCAGGGGCGGCTGGTCCGGCCGGTAGGGGATGCCGAGCCCACCGCCGATGTTGATGAACTCGAAGCGGATGCCGAGTTCCCCGGAGATCCGCTCCACCTGTTCCAGCAGCATGCGCGCCGTCTCCACCATGTATTCGTGGTGGAGTTCGTTGGAGGCCATCATGGTGTGCAGGCCGAAGCGCCGGGCGCCACGCCCGATGGCGCGGCGGTAGGCATCCACGATCTGGTCGTGGGCGACGCCGTACTTGGCCTCCTCCGGCTTGCCGATGATGCTGTTGCCGGTACGCCGGTTGCCCGGGTTGTAGCGGAAGCAGATCAGCTCCGGGAACTCCGGCACCTTGTCGATCAGGGAGATGTCGTCCAGGTTGAGAATGCAGCCGCCATCGGCGGCGGCCGCCAGAAACTCCTCGTGACTGGTGTTGTTGGAGGTGAACATGATCTCCTCGCCGCGGGCGCCGACGCGGCGGCCGAGCTCCAGCTCGGCGATGGAGCTGCAGTCGAGACCGAAGCCCATGTCGCGCATGATCTCCAGGATGCGCGGGTTGGGCAGGGCCTTGACCGCGTAGTATTCCTGGATGCCGCCGATCGGTGCGAAGGCCTCGCGCAGGGCCCGGCCGGTGGCGCGGATCCCCTGTTCGTCATAGAGATGGAACGGGGTGCCGAAGTGTTCGGCGATCCGCTCCAGTCGTGGCAGCAGCCGCTGCTGAAAATCGTCTGACATCGGCATGGCGTCTACCCCAGGGCGGCGCGGATGCGTGCCATCGCCCGTTCCACGTTGTCACGGCTGTTGAATGCACTGATGCGGATGTAGCCCTCGCCGCAGCGGCCGAAGCCGGCCCCCGGGGTACAGACCACCTCCGCCCTGTTCAGCAGGGTGTCGAAGAAGTCCCAGCTGTCGCCCTTGGCGTCGATCCAGATGTAGGGGGAGTTGACGCCGCCGATGCAGTCGTAGCCCAGCTCCTCCATCTGCTCGCGGATGTAGCGGGCGTTGGTCATGTAGTAGGCCACCAGTTCAGCCACCTGTTCCTGGCCGGCCTCGCTGTAGACCGCCTCGGCGGCGCGCTGGACCGGGTAGGAGACCGAGTTGAACTTGGTGGTGTGGCGCCGGTTCCACAGTCCGTGCACCGCCACCGCTTCCCCGCCGGCGGTCCAGGCCATGCAGCTCTTGGGGACCACGGTATAGGCGCAGCGGGTGCCGGTGAAGCCGGCGTTCTTGGAGAAGGAGCGGAACTCCACCGCCACTTCGCGGGCGCCCTCGATCTCGTAGATGGAGCGGGGCAGGTCCGGGTCCTGGATGAAGGCGACATAGGCGGCGTCGTACAGGATCAGGGCCTTGTGGTCGCGGGCGTAGTCGACCCACTGCTGCAGCTGCTCTCTCGTGGCCATGGCCCCGGTGGGGTTGTTGGGAAAGCAGAGATAGATCAGGTCCACCGGCTCGGACGGCAGTGCGGGAATGAAACCGTTGGCCTTGGTCCCCTCCAGGTAGACCAGACCCTCGTAGCGCCCGTCCTTGGCCTCACCGGTGCGGCCGGCCATCACGTTGGTGTCCACGTAGACCGGGTAGACCGGATCCGGGATCGCCACCCGGATGTCGGTGGCGAAGATCTCCTGGAAGTTGCCGGAGTCGCACTTGGCGCCGTCGCTGACGAAGATCTCGTCCGCCTGGATGTCAGCCCCCAGGGCCTGGAAATCGTTCTTCGCGATCGCCTCGCGCAGGAAGTCGTAGCCCTGCTCCGGGCCATAGCCGTGAAAGCTGGCCTCGTCCGCCATCTCGTCGACCGCCCGGTGGAACGCCTGGATGCAGGCGTCGGGCAGGGGGCGGGTGACATCGCCGATTCCCAGCTTGATCAGATCCCCTTGCGGGTTGGCCTGCTGGTGGGCCGCCACCCGCCGGGCGATATCGGAAAACAGGTAGGAGGCCTGGAGCTTCAGGTAGTTCTCGTTGATCTTGATCATGTCCGGTCCTGCGGAGGGGTGTCTGGTCGGTAAAAATGAGCCGGCTATTATACAGCGCGGGGAGAATTGTGCATTTCACTCCCGGCCCCGGGGGGATCTCTGCTATTAACCCGGCAACCTGATATGTCGTATTCAGAGCCTCAGGCATCTTCCCTGTCAAGGCGCGTGCCGCAGGCAAGGGTGGTTCCCTTGGCAAGGCACGCAACGCCGGGAGGGGAGATGCCTGAGGCTCCTAACCTATGAAATCAAATGACAGGCCGTGCTGTGCGCGCCCGTGGACTGCGTTGTCGAAACTGGCTGTAGAGGTGCTGCAGCGGCGTTTCGACGCCTTGCCGCGAACGCGCACAGCACGGCTGAACACGATATATTAGGTTGCCGGGTTAATAACCTCTGGAGCAGAGCAGCGACCCGGCAGGAGGCCCGTGTATACCGAATACTATCGATTGACCGAAGATCCGTTCCGGATCAGCGTGGATCCGCGGTTCACCTTCGCCCATTCGGGTTACCGCTCCGCCTGTGCCTGCATCACCGGAGTGCTGGGCCGGCAGGAGGGTATCCTGGTGGTGACGGGTCGTCCCGGGACCGGCAAGTCGACGCTGCTCGAGGAGTGCATGGAGCGGGCCTCCGGCAGAGGTCTGCACAGTGCCGCCATCGGCGGTGCCAGGCTGGAGGATGCGGAACTGCTGCGCATGGTTGGGTACCGCTTCGGGATCGATGCGGCGGGCCTGGAACCGGCGGCCGTCGTGCGTGAGCTGGAGCGGATGCTGGAGCAGCGGGGCCCGTCACTGCTGCTGGTGGATGAGGCACAGGCGTTGTCGGAGAAGGCTCTCGACCAGCTCTCCCTGCTGACCACGCTGCGGGCCGGCACCGGCGCGCCGCTGCAGCTGTTCCTGTTCGGCCAGGAGGAGCTCCGGGAACGGCTGCGCAGCAGCAGGCTGGAATCACTGTATCAGCGTCTGATCGCCACCTGTGAACTCGAGCCGCTGAATCTGTGGGAGAGCAGGGACTTCATCCTGTACCGGTTGCAGCGTGCCGGATGGGTGGGGGAACCGGCCATCTCCGGAGAGGTGTTCCTGCTGCTCCATCATGCCGCCCAGGGCCTGCCGCGCTATCTCTGCAAGCTCGGGTCCCGGCTGTTGCTGCACGGCATGCTGGCGCAACGGCGGCGGCTGGAGGCGGCCGACATGGCCACCGTGATCGTCGAGGCACATCACGAGATGCTGCTTCCCCCGGGGCGGGACGACGAGACCGGAGTGGTGCCAGGCCGGGCAGCCGTGCGGCAGCTGATCGAAAACGGAACCCTGGACGAACAGTGGTCCGACTTCCTGAACCAGGAGGAGAGGGATTTCGTCGCGACCCCGGCGCCGGCCGCGGACGGGCCGGTCGCCTCTTCCGACGACGGCGGGTCGTCGGACGACCGGCTCCGGGAGGAGTCCACCCCCGCCACCGGGGATGTGACGGGGGAGCGGCCCCGGGGCGCCGGCGAGGTGCACCCAGCCACCACGGCCGCGCGGTCGCCGGCCAGGATCGCCGGCTATGGTGTCGCGGCGGCCCTCCTGGGCGGTGCGGTCTATCTGTTCACCACCACGGGAGACGTCAGGGAGAGAACGGCCGGAGATGGCGGAGAGGTGGTGGAGACCGTCCCCCACTCAGCCCGCAGCGAAGAGGCGCGGCCGGCCGCCGGGGCGGCGCCGGCAGGAACTCTCCCGAAACCGGTCCGGGCGGATGTCACCGCTGCGACGGATGCCGGGGGTAAGGTGGGGCGGGCGCCTGCCCCGGTGGTCCCCACTCCGGTGCCATCGTCACCGGCGGAGACCGGTGCCGCCGTGCCGGCTGGCGAGGACGCCTCTGCTGCCGCCATCCTTCCGGTCCGGGAGCGGGAGATCGAGCGTCTGTTGGCGCTGGCCGACGAGGCGATCGCCAACAACCTGCTGCTCTATCCCAGGGAGGAGAGCGCGTGGCGCTACTTCCAGGAGGTACTCCGGCTGGACCCGGGGAACGCCGCCGCCCTTGCCGGCGTGCAGCGGATCGCGCGTCGCTATGCCACCCTCGCACGCATCCGGATGGGAAAGGACGACGACCGGCGGGCGCTGCGGTACGTGGAAAGGGGATTGCGGGTGGCACCTGGTGACGGCGAACTGCTGCAACTGAAGGAAGAGCTGGACAGAAGGAGGGCGGAGGTGGTTCGGAACGAGCCGCCGGAGCCGGCCGGGGAGACCGGACCATCCCTTCCTCCGGCCGGGCGGAAGGGTGGAGGCGGGGGAGTGGCGGCGCCGCCGGCCGGCGTCATCGATACCCTGAAGGAACTGGTGCGGGAGGGGACTCAGTCAGCGGAGGACGCCCTGCTGCCGGCCAATGAACGCTGAGCCGAACCGCCCCCGGCTCAGCCGAACAATGCGCGGTAGCTCCCGGGGGAGAACCCGACGTGGACCTCGCCGTCCAGCTCCAGCACCGGCCGCCTGACGATGGATGGCGTCTCCAGCATCACCCGGATCGCGCTGTCCCGGTCGATCGAGGCCTTCACCGCCGGGTCCAGCCGGCGCCACATCATGCCACGCCGGTTGAGCAGGGTCTCCCAGCCCACGGCGTCGACCCAGCGCTGCAGCCTCTCCGGGGAGAGTCCCTCCTTCTTGAAGTCGTGGAAACGGTACTCGACACCCTCCTGTTCCAGCCACTTGCGTGCCTTCTTCATGGTGTCGCAGTTCGGGATGCCGTAGAGGTCGATCATGGTTTTTCTGGTTCCAGGCCTTATCTCCCGCCACTCCCCGTACCCGGGACCCCGCTCCCGGTACCTTTCAAATATCCCGCAGCAGCTCGTTGATCCCCACCTTTGCCCGGGTCTGCTCGTCCACCTGTTTCACGATCACGGCGCAGTAGAGACTGTGACTGCCGTCCTTGGCCGGCAGGGAGCCGGGGACCACCACGGAACCGGCGGGGATGCGGCCGTAGCTGATGCGGCCGGTGGCGCGATCGTAGATGCGGGTCGACTGCCCGAGGAACACGCCCATCGAGAGCACCGAGCCATGCTCCACGATCACCCCCTCGGCGATCTGGGAACGGGCGCCGATGAAGCAGTCGTCCTCGACGATACTGGGGGCCGCCTGCCAGGGCTCCAGCACCCCGTCGACACCCACACCCGAGGCGATGTGGACATTGCGACCGATCTGGGCGCAGGAACCGATGGTGCTCCAGGTGCCGATCATGGTGCCGGCACCGACGTGGGCGCCGATATTGACGTAGGCGGAGATCAGCACCGTGCTGGGGGCGATGTAGGCCCCCTTGCGTACCGTCGCCGGTGGCACCACGCGGACTCCGCTGTCACGGAAGTCGCGGGAGTTGCTGTCGGCGTACTTGGCCGGCACCTTGTCGTAGTAGTTGGTGAAGCCACCCTTGATGAACTGGTTGTCCTCGATGCGGAAGAACAGCAGCACCGCCTTCTTCACCCAGTCGTTGATCACCCATTCGCCGTCCTTCTTCTCCGCCACCCGGATCTCGCCCCGATCGAGCTGTTCGATGGCCTCGTTGACCGCGTCGCGGGTGAGGGTGTCCACATTCCGCGGGGTGATCTCGGCCCGGTTTTCGAAGGCCTCCAGGATGATGCGCTTCTGGTCGCTCATGTCGTCTCTCCATGGCGCGGCTGCAGGGGAGGTTCCATTCTCTCTCTCCCGGGGCGTTTCGTCACCCCCCTGGCGATTCAGGGCGCGGTGCTGCTGAGCCGTTCATTGATCGCCTGCTCCAGGCACTCGAACTGTTCCTTCCGGCGCAGGGGACGGTTGTCCTGGTCGGTGATGAAAAATGTGTCTTCCGCCTCGGCGCCGATAGTGGCGATCTTGGCGTTGATCAGGCGTATGCCGCAGGCACCGAAGGCGTAACCGACCTGCGACAGCAGGCCGGGCCGGTCGGCAGCGACCAGCTTCATGATGGTGCGCAGGTTGGCCGGATCGTCGACGAAGTCGATGCGGGTCTGGACGGCGAAGTGTTTCAACTGGCGCGGCACCCGGCGGGATACCTCCAGATCCTGTTCCGACGGGTTGATCAGGGCCTGGCGCAGCACCGCCTGGATCTCCTCCTTGCGTGCCGGATCGTCGATCGGCCGGCCGTCCTCCTCCAGCACGATGAAACTGTCGATGGTGCAGCCCGTGTCCGACGTCTCGATGCGGGCGCTGACGATATTCAGGCCGAGCTGGTCCAGCACGCTGGTGGTGACCGCGAACAGATTGCTGTCGTCGTGGCCGTAGGTGAACACCTCGCTGCCACCACGGGTGCTGGCATTGCGTACCAGCACCAGGGGCAGCTGCTCCGGGGTGGCGGTGAGCACCACCTTGGTCTGCCAGGCGATCTCCTCCCAGGTATGGTGCAGGAAATAGTCCAGGCTCAGGGTGAGCCAGTAGCGGTTGATCCGCTCGGCATCGAGGCCATCCGCCACCAGCAGGTGGCGGGCCCCCGCCTGCTTGTTCTGGATGATCTCTTCCCGCTCCTGGGGATTCTCCAGTCCGCGCAGCAGGGCCTGCTTGGCGGCGTAGTAGAGCTCGCGCAGCAGGGAGTTCTTCCAGTTGTTCCATTTCTTTGGATCGGTGGCGCGGATGTCGGCGATGGTGAGCAGGTAGAGATAGTCCAGGCGCACCGGGTCGCCGACGTGGCTGGCGAATTCACGCACCACGTCCGGGTCGCTGATGTCCCTGCGCTGGGCGGTGATCGACATCAGCAGGTGGTTCTCCACCAGCCAGGCCACCAGGCGGGAGTCGTGTTCGCTGAGCTGATGCAGGCGGCAGAAATCGAGTGCGTCCACCGCCCCCACCCTGGAGTGGTCACCACCGCGCCCCTTGCCGACGTCATGGAACAGGCCGGCCAGGAACAGCAGCTCGGGCTTGGGCAGCCGTTCCATGATGTCGCTGCAGAGCGGGAACTCGTGGCGGTGCTCCTCGACCATGAAGCGGCGCAGGTTGCGGATCACGAACAGGGTGTGCTCATCCACCGTGTAGACGTGGAACAGGTCGTACTGCATGCGCCCGACCACGTTGGCGAATGGAGGGATATAACGTGCCAGGATGCCGTAGCGGTTCATGCTGCGCAGGGCGCGGGTCAGCCCCCGGGGCTGGCGCATGATCTCCATGAACAGGCTGCGGGCCGCCAGGGTGTGACGGAAGTGCCCGTCGATCAGGTGGCGGCGGCTGCGGATCAGGCGAATGGTGCTGGCGCGCACGCCGTTCAGCTCCGGATGCTGCGCCATCACCAGGAACATCTCCAGCATCGCCAGCGGGGTGCGGTCGAAGACCTGGTCGTCCACCACCTCCAGGTAGCCGCTGCGGGACTGGAAGCGGCGGTTGATCGGCTTTGGCAGATCCAGGTGGCACTTGAGCACGATCACCTCCTGGAACAGCTGCAGCAGCATCTCGTTCATCCGGCTCATGCGCAGGGCGGTGGTGAAATAGCGCTGCATGAACCGCTCCACCCCGAGTTCGCGTTCGTCGTCGTGGTAACCGAACTGTTCCGCCAGGGTGCGCTGGTAATCGAACAGGATGCGGTCCTCGCGGCGACCGGCGAGGATGTGCAGGGCGAAGCGGATCCGCCACAGAAAGGCGGTGCCCGCCTTCAGGTCGTCGTATTCGTCGCTGGTGAGAAAGCCGTGGGTCACCAGCTGGCTGAGGGTGTCGGCACCGAAGTGGCGCTTCACCACCCAGTGGATGGTCTGGATGTCGCGCAGGCCGCCGGGGCTCTCCTTGATATTGGGCTCCAGTGCGCTGATCGAATTCTCGTACTTCTCGTACCGTCTGCGCTGCTCCTCGATCTTGGCATCGAAGAAGCGGTCGCTGGGCCAGATCCGGTCACCACCGGTGGAGCTGCGCAGGGCCTCGAACAGGGCGGCCGGTCCGGTCAGCAGCCGCGACTCCATCAGGGTGGTGGCGATGGTGACGTCCTGCTCCGCCTCGCTGACGCACTCGGCCACCGTGCGCACGCTGTGGCCCACCTCCAGCCCGATGTCCCAGAAGAAGGTGAGCAGCTCGCCGAGGGGCTCGGCCAGGTGCTCGTAGTCCGATTCCCCCAGCAGGATCAGCAGGTCGATGTCGGAGGCCGGGTGCAGTTCGCCCCGGCCGTATCCTCCGACCGCCACCAGTGCGGCATCGGCGTCATGCGGGATCTTCAGCGCCCATGCCTCCTGCAGCAGGAGATCGATGAAGTGGGCACGCAGGTGTACCAGGTCGACCACCGGCTCCCCCTGCCGAAAGCGCTCGATGATGGCCTCGCTGCCCTGTTTCAGGGCTTCGCGGAACAGGGGCAGGGGGTCTTCTCCGGCACCGAGACGGCGCCGGAATCCCTCCCGGTCGATGAGCTGGGCCGGCATCGCTGTCACTGGCCGCCGGCGGGCAGCACCGGTTGCTCGTCCCGGCGCAGGGTCAGCACCTCATGGCCCTCCTCGGTGACCAGGATGGTGTGCTCCCACTGGGCCGACAGGGAGCGGTCCCGGGTGACCACGGTCCAGCCGTCCGGCAGCATCTTCACCTGGCGCCTGCCGGCGTTGACCATGGGCTCGATGGTGAAGCACATGCCCGGCTGCAGCACGATGCCGTTGCCGGGGTTGCCGTAGTGCAGGACCTGGGGGTCCTCGTGGAACTCGCGGCCGATGCCATGGCCGCAGTACTCCCGCACCACCGAGTAGTGCTGTGACTCCACGTAGCGCTGGATGGCGTGGCCGATATCGCTCAGGTGGGCGCCGGGGCGCACCTGCCCGATGCCGAGCCACAGCGCCTCCAGGGTGACGCGCACCAGCCGTTTCGCCAGTACCGAGGGCGTGCCGATGAAGAACATCTGGCTGGTGTCGCCGTGGAAGCCGTCCTTGATCACGGTGATGTCGACGTTGACGATGTCCCCCTTCTTCAGCCTCTTGTTCCCGGGAATGCCGTGACACACCTGGTGATTGACCGAGGTGCAGATGGACTTGGGAAACCCGCGGTAGTTGAGCGGTGCCGGAATCGCCTGCTGCTCGTTGACGATGTAGTCGTGGCAGATGCGGTTGATCTCGTCGGTGGTGATCCCCGGCTGCATGTGCGGCGCGATCATCTCCAGCACCTCGGCCGCAAGCCGGCCGGCCACACGCATCTTCTCGATCTCTTCCGCTGTCTTGATGGTGACGCTCATGGGGGGATCAGGGTTTCCTGGAGGATGGCGCCGGACGCCGTCGGCGTTTCCCGGTCCGGCCGATTGTGGGGGCAGGCGCGATATGGTATAAAACGCGCCCTGGAATCGCAAACGATCCAGCAACGGGCCTTTCGGGGCCCGGACGGACGGGCCCTTCGGGGCCTGTCGTCGTATTCCGCACACGCACCGGCACGACTGCCCGGGTGCCCGCCACGGCGGGTTGGCAGTCGGGGTGCGTGGAGGCCCAACCCTTGAAAACCGGAGACAATCGATGAGCAACGTGACCATGCGTCAGATGCTGGAGGCCGGCGTGCACTTCGGCCACCAGACCCGCTACTGGAACCCGAAGATGGCCCCCTACATCTTCGGCCAGCGCAACAAGATCCACATCATCAACCTGGAGAAGACCCTGCCCCTGTTCAAGGAGGCGATGAACTTCCTCGGTTCCCTGTCGGCCAACGGCGGCAAGATCCTGTTCGTCGGCACCAAGCGTGCCGCCCGCGACGCCATCCAGGAGGAGGCGAGCCGCTGCAACATGCCCTATGTCAACCACCGCTGGCTCGGCGGCATGCTGACCAACTTCAAGACCATCAAGCAGCGGGTCAAGCGGCTGAAGGAGCTGGAGGCCATGTTCGAGGATGGCTCCGTCGAGCGCTTCAACAAGAAGGAGGCCCTCGGCCTGCGCCGTGAGATGGAGAAACTGGACCGCAGTCTCGGTGGCATCAAGAACATGGAACAGATCCCGGACGTGCTGTTCGTGATCGACGTCGGCCACGAGGACATCGCCGTGGCCGAGGCGCGCAAGCTGGGTGTCCCGGTGGTGGGCGTGGTCGACACCAACAACGACCCCGACGGCGTCGACTACGTGATTCCGGGCAACGACGATGCCATCCGCGCCATTCAGCTCTACGTCCAGGGCGCCGCTGCGGCGGTGCTGGAGGGACGGGCCAGCGCCGCCCACCTGGGCGGAGCCGCCAGCGACGACTTCGTCGAGGTGGACGAGGCCAAGGCCGGGAGCGGGGAAAAGACGGAGTGAGGTGCGCGGGGGGAGAGCCCCCGCGTTCAGGACCCATCCGACCACCGAGACCCCCGGACACCCATCCGGGGGGATTTCGTATCGACACAGATTTGAAGAGGATTCAACGACATGGCCATTACCGCCTCTCTGGTAAAGGAACTGCGTGAGCGTACCGGCTCCGGCATGATGGAATGCAAGAAGGCCCTGGTGGAGACCGACGGCGACATCGAGGCCGCCATCGAGATGATGCGCAAGTCCGGCCAGGCCAAGGCCGCCAAGAAGGCCGGCCGCACCGCCGCCGAGGGCATCATCGTGATCAAGTTCAGTGAAGACGGCAGCCGCGCCGCCATGGTGGAGGTCAACTGCGAGACCGACTTCGTGGCCAAGGACGAGAACTTCACCTCCTTCGCCGACGCCGTCGCCGAGCGCGTGCTCGCCTCCGACGCCGGCACCGTCGAGGAGCTGCTGGAGCAGCCCCTGCACGACGGCGAGGAGACCACGGTCAACACCGCCCGCGAGGCCCTGATCGCCAAGATCGGCGAGAACATGAACGTGCGCCGCTTCCAGCGCTTCCAGACCGACGGCGGCCTGCTGGCCAGCTATCGCCATGGCGTCCGAATCGGCGTGGTGGTGGAGCTGGAGGGCGGCGACGAGTCCCTGGGCAAGGACATCGCCATGCACATCGCCGCCAGCAATCCGATGTGCGTCTCCGCCGACCAGGTTCCGGAGGAGACCCTGAACAAGGAGCGCGAGATCTTCAGGGCGCAGGCCCTGGAGAGCGGCAAGCCGGAGAACATCGTCGACAAGATCGTCGATGGCCGGGTGCGCAAGTATCTGTCCGAGATCACCCTGCTGGGCCAGGCCTTCGTCAAGGACCCGGACCAGACGGTGGAGAAACTCCTCTCCGCCGCCGGCGCCACGGTGAAGGACTTCAGGCGCTTCGAGGTCGGTGAGGGCATCGAGAAGAAGCAGGAGAACTTCGCCGACGAGGTGATGGCCCAGATCAAGGGCTGATTCCACCGTACCCAACCGGGGCAGGGAGGTCCCGGTGTCCGATTGTCAGACCGAGGTTGCCATGTCCGAGACCGCCTACCGCCGCATCCTGCTGAAACTCAGTGGCGAGGCCCTGATGGGCGAGGGGGAGTTCGGCATCGACCCGGCGGTGATGGAGCGGATGGCCGGCGAGATCCGTGACCTGGTGGCCGCCGGCGTCCAGGTGGGCCTGGTGATCGGCGGTGGCAATCTCTTCCGCGGCGCCTGGCTCGCCGAGGGGGGCAGTGACCGGGTGCTCGGCGACCAGATGGGCATGCTGGCGACGGTGATCAACGGGCTGGCCATGCAGGACGCCCTCGATCGCCTCGCTGTCCCGGCCCGGACCCTGACGGCCATCCCCATGGCCCCGGTGGGTGAGCCCTATTCCAGGCGCACCGCCGTGGAGTACCTGGAGCGGGGCGAGGTGGTGATCCTCGCCGCCGGCACCGGCAATCCCTTCTTCACCACCGACTCGGCCGCCTCCCTGCGCGCCATCGAGATCGCTGCCGACGTGCTGATCAAGGCGACCAAGGTGGATGGAATCTATGCCGCCGACCCGGTGAAACACCCGGATGCTGAGTTCTACCCCCGCCTCAGCTACGATCGCGCCCTGAACGAGGGCCTGCAGGTGATGGACGCCACCGCCATCGTGCTGTGCCGCGACCACGCCATGCCGCTGCGGGTGATGAACATCAACACTCCGGGCAACCTGATGCGGCTGATCCGGGGGGAGCAGGTCGGCTCCCTGGTGGAACCGTCATGAGGCCCGCTGCCCCGGCCGGTCCCGCCGGCACGATCGGCCCACGCCGTCGTCCCGCCGGGGGCATACGGACGGTTGCGGTGCTCCTGCTCCTGCTGCCGGGGCTCAGCGGCTGCCAGACCCTTCCGGACTCCGGCGGTCGCCGCAGCTCCAATTTCGTCGAGGTGTTTCCCGGTACCGGTATGCCCGATTTTCCCGATGGCGGCTCACGCTGAACCGCGGCCGTGTCCCGGGGCGCTGCCCTTTGCTGCGAATGCTGCTACAATGCCCTCCCGTGGTGAAGAATACCCTCTTTTAAATCAATTGGTTACGGAGTCAGGTTCGGTTCGTTATGATCGATGACATCAAGAAAGACGCGGCGGCGCGGATGGGCAAGACGGTGTCCGCACTGGAGCATGAGCTGGCCAAGGTGCGCACCGGCCGGGCCCATCCCAGCCTGCTCGACCACATCACCGTCTCCTATTACGGGTCCGAGACCCCTCTCAACCAGGTGGCCAATGTGACGGTGGAGGATTCCCGCACCCTGGCCATCACGCCGTGGGAGAAGACCATGGTCGGGCCGATCGAGAAGGCGATCATGAACTCGGACCTGGGATTGAATCCGAATACCGCCGGGACCGTGATCCGGGTGCCGTTGCCGCCGCTGACCGAGGAGCGGCGCAGGGACCTGATCAAGGTGGTGCGGCAGGAGGCGGAGCACTCGCGGGTGGCGATCCGCAACGTCCGCCGCGACGCCAACCACGATCTCAAGGACCTGGTCAAGGAGAAGCTGATCTCCGAGGATGACGAACGCCGCGGCCAGGAGATCATCCAGAACCTGACCGACCAGCATATCAAGGAGGTGGACGAGGTCCTGAAGAAGAAGGAAGAGGACCTGATGTCCATCTGACCCCCACGGGGGGCGGATCACCCGTTATGGCCGACACAGCAGGAGACCACGCCGGTACGGCGCAGACCGGGTTGCCGCGCCACGTGGCGATCATCATGGACGGGAACGGCCGCTGGGCCCAGCAGCGCGGTCTGCCCCGGTTCGCCGGTCATCGCGCCGGTGTCGAGGCGGTGCGGGGCGTGGTGGAGCGCTGCGTCGGGCTCGGCATCGAGATTCTCACCCTGTTCGCCTTCAGCAGTGAGAACTGGCGTCGCCCCCGCAAGGAGGTGAGCCTGTTGATGGAGCTGTTCATGATGGCCCTCAACCGGGAGGTGCGAAAGCTCAAGCGCAACGACGTGCGCCTGCGCATCATCGGCGAGCGCAGCGCCTTTCCGGACAAGCTGCAGCAGCGCATCCGCGAGGCCGAGGAGGCCACCGCCGGCTGCGGCGGCCTGATCCTGCAGGTCGCGGCCAACTACGGCGGCCGCTGGGACCTGGCCCAGGCGGCGGCACAGCTGGCCCGGCGGGTGGCGGCCGGCGAACTGGCGCCGGAGCGGATCGACGAGGCGGCCCTGGAGCAGGGCCTCTCCACTGCCGGCCAGCCGGATCCGGACCTGTTCATCCGCACCGGCGGCGAACAGCGGCTGAGCAATTTCCTGCTGTGGCAGTGTGCCTATACCGAGCTCTATTTCACCGATCTCTACTGGCCCGACTTCGACGCCGCCGCCTTCGACCAGGCGCTGGAGTCGTTCCGTCGGCGCAACCGGCGTTTCGGCCGCACCACGGAACAGACCCTGGGGCAGGGCGGCTAGCCCTGCCCCATCGCCATGCTGCTGCAGCGCATCCTCACGGCCCTGGTACTGATCCCGCTGGTGGTGCTGGGGATCCTCCGGCTGCCCACCCCCTATGTGGCCCTGATCCTGGCCGTCGTGATCCTGGTCGGCGCCTGGGAATGGAGCCGGCTGGCGGGATGGACGTCGCTGGCGGCCCGCAGCGCCTACCTGCTGCTGGTGGCCCTGCTGCTCGGCTCCGGCTGGGCGCTGCTGCGCACCGGCCCGGCCCCCCTCTGGCCGACCGTGGGGGCCGCCCTCTGGTGGCTGCTGGTGCTGCTGATCCTGGCCCGTTACCGGCCCGGCGCGGGCGCCGGATCCCCGCCGCTGAAGGGGGTCGCCGGCGTGCTGGTGCTGGTGCCGGCCTGGTTCTCCCTGGTGGCGGTGCATGGGGCGGGTGGCAACGGTCCCCGGCTGATGCTGTTCCTGATGGTCCTGATCTGGGTGGCCGACACCTGTGCCTATTTCAGCGGTCGCCGCTTCGGCCGGATCCGGCTGGCGCCATCGATCAGTCCGGGCAAGACCCGCGAGGGGGTCTACGGTGCCCTGGCCGGGGCCGCCCTGTGCGGCCTGCTGCTGCAATGGCTGCTGGCGGCAGAAGCGGGGGATCTGCCCCTGTTGATCGGCTTCTGCCTGCTGCTGGCCCTGGTCTCCGTGATCGGTGATCTGTTCGAGAGCCTGATGAAGCGCCAGGCCGGGCTCAAGGACAGTGGCCGGCTGCTGCCCGGCCATGGCGGCATGCTGGATCGCATCGACAGCCTCACCGCCGCCGCCCCGCTCTATCTGTTGGGACTGCAGCTGCTGGGGGCGGGGCGATGACCGGCCTGACCGTGCTCGGCTCCACCGGTTCCATCGGCATCTCCACCCTGGACGTGGTGGCGCGCCATCCCGGGCGTTACCGGGTGGTCGCCCTCACCGCCAACCGCGACCTGGAGGGACTGTTGCGGCAGTGCCGCCGGTTCCGCCCGGACTACGCGGTGATGGCCGACACCGGCAGTGCCCGCGAGCTGGAGCGCCGGCTGCGGGCCGATGGCCTCGAAACCCGGGTGCTGGCCGGCGTCGCCGGACTGGAGCAGGTGGCCACCCTGGAGGAGGTGGATCAGGTGATGGCCGCCATCGTCGGCGCCGCCGGACTGCGCCCGGCGATGGCGGCGGCCCGGGCCGGCAAGCGTATCCTGCTGGCCAACAAGGAGGCGCTGGTGGTGGCCGGCGCCCTGTTCATGGAAGAGGTGGAGCGCCACGGCGCCCGCCTGCTGCCGATCGACAGCGAACACAACGCCGTGTTCCAGTGCCTGCCGGACGGCTTCGGTGCCGGGCTGGAGCGGGTCGGGGTGCACCGCATCCTGCTCACCGCCTCCGGCGGTCCGTTCCGCACCGCCAGCCGGGAACAGCTGGCCGCGGTGACACCGGAGCAGGCCTGTGCCCATCCCAACTGGGAGATGGGGCGCAAGATCTCAGTCGACTCGGCCACCATGATGAACAAGGGTCTGGAGGTGATCGAGGCCTGCTGGCTGTTCCATACCACACCGGAGCGGATCGAGGTGGTGGTGCATCCCCAGAGCGTGATCCACTCCCTGGTGCAGTACGTGGATGGGTCGGTGCTGGCCCAGCTGGGCAATCCCGACATGCGTACACCCATCGCCCACGCCCTGGCCTGGCCCGAGCGGATCGATTCCGGTGTCGCCGGCCTGGATCTGTTCCAGGTGGGACGGCTCGACTTCGAGGCACCGGACCCGGAACGCTTCCCCTGCCTGCGCCTGGCCGTCCAGGCGATCGAATCCGGCGGTTCCGCACCCGCGGTGCTGAACGCCGCCAACGAGGTGGCGGTGGCGGCGTTCCTCGATCACCGGCTGTCGTTCACCGCCATTCCGCAGGTGATCGAGGAGACCCTGAACCGGCTGCCGGTCGAGCCGGTGACCGGCCTGGAACAGATCCTGGGGGTGGACCGGCGGGCGCGCACGGTGGCGGAACAAACCATTTCCACCCGGGTCTGAAGCGGACGTCATGCCCTCATTCCTGTTCACTATCGCCTCCTTCATCGTCGCTCTCGGCATCCTGATCACGGTGCACGAGTTCGGCCACTTCTGGGTCGCCCGCCGGCTCGGCGTGAAGGTGCTGCGCTTCTCCATCGGTTTCGGCCGCCCCCTGTGGCGCCGCACCGGCCGTGTCGACGGTACCGAGTACGTCATCGCCGCCATCCCCCTGGGGGGCTACGTGAAGATGCTGGACGAACGCGAGGGCCCGGTGCCCCGGGAGGAGCTGGGTCGCGCCTTCAACCGCCAGCCGCTGAAGATCCGTTCCGCCATCGTCGTGGCCGGACCCCTGTTCAACTTTCTGTTCGCCATCCTCGCCTTCTGGCTGATCTTCGTCACCGGTGATGAGGGCACCCGTCCCCTGGTCGGCAGTGTGGCCGGGGATTCCATCGCCTGGCAGGCGGGGTTCCGACCCGGGGACGAGCTGCTGGCGGTGGCCGACCGGCCTACGCCGACCTGGGAGACGGCGGTCTACGCCCTGCTGCGGGAGTCGGTGGAGGACCGCGATCTGCCGGTCCGGGTGCGTGACAGCGGGGGTGACGTGCAGGTGCGCCTGCTGCCGGGGCAGCGTCTCGCCCGGCTGGCGGAGGAGGGCAGTATCCTGGACGGGATCGGCCTGTCGCCGAAGAGACCGACGCTGCCGCCGGTGATCGGGCGCATCGTGCCCGGTGAGGCGGCGCAGCGGGCCGGTCTGCGCGAAGGGGACCGGGTGCTGCGCGTCGATGGCCGGGCGGTGGCGTCGTGGAGCGCCCTGGTGGAGATCGTGCGTGACAGCCCGGGCCGGACCCTGCAGCTGCAGGTGGAGCGCGATGGGGAACGCCTCACACTGCCGCTGACGGTGGGGGTGCGGGAGGCGGATGGCCGGCGCATCGGGCGCATCGGCGCCGGGGTACAGGTGCCGGAAGGACTCTACGACGACTACCGGGCCGAACTCAGGCTGGGCCCGGTGGAGGCGGTCGGCGCCGCCACCGCCAAGACCTGGGACATGTCCCTGTTCATGCTGCGGATGCTGGGACGGATGCTCACCGGCGAGGCCTCGGTGAAGAACCTGAGCGGACCCATCTCCATCGCCCAGACCGCCGGCAGGACGGCCAGCTACGGCGTGGTCTATTTCCTCAAGTTCCTGGCCCTGGTCAGTATCAGCCTGGGGGTCCTCAACCTGCTGCCGGTGCCGGTGCTGGATGGCGGTCACCTGTTCTTCTTCCTGCTGGAGGCGCTGCGGGGCAGCCCGGTGCCGGAGGAGTGGCAGCTGCAGGGACAGCGGATCGGCATTGCCATCCTGCTGGCGCTGATGGGGCTGGCCTTCTACGTCGATATCGCCCGTCTCCTGGAGTGACCAGCCCCGCTGCGCGACGCAGTCGTGCAACGGGGCGTTTCGCTTTGTGATCGGCCGCCCGACTAATTATACTAGCGCCTTTGGCCGGCCCCGCCGGCGGCGGAATGCGGGTGCTGCGGCGTCCACCTCGATCCGGCCGGATCGATGGTTTTCCTTCCTCCGGACACCGCAGGGCTGACGATTGACGACCACAAGCGACGAATCTGGAATGACGACAAGGGTCCTGCGCATCCTCCGCTGCCTGCTGCTGCTCGGCGCCTTGCTGGCCTCGCTGGCAGCGCTCGGCGAGGGGTTCGTGGTCAAGGACATCCGGGTCGAGGGGCTGCAGCGCATCTCCGCCGGCACCGTGTTCAACTATCTGCCGGTGCAGCTGGGGCAGGAGCTGGACGACCGGGCCACCGCACGCATCATCCACGACCTGTACAAGACCGGTTTCTTCAAGGACGTAAAGCTGGAACGGGACGGTGACGTGCTGGTGATCCGGGTGCGGGAGCGTCCCGCCATCGCCAAGATCGACATCTCCGGCAACAAGACCATCGACACCGACCAGCTGCTCGCCTCCCTGCGCGACACCGGCCTGTCGGAGGGGCGCGTGTTCAACCGTTTCGTGCTCGACCGCATCGAGCAGGAGCTGCGCCGCCTGTTCTTCAACCAGGGCAAGTACAACGTCCGGATCGACACCACGGTGACGCCGCTGGAGCGCAATCGCGTGGCCATCGACATCACCATCACGGAGGGTGAGACCGCCCGCATCAGGCAGATCAACATCGTCGGCAACCAGAGTTTCGACGATAGCGAACTGCTGGACGTGTTCGAGCTGGCGCCGACCAATCTCCTCTCCTTCATCTCCAAGGACGACCAGTATTCGCGGCAGAAGCTGGCCGGCGATCTGGAGAAGCTGCGCTCCTACTATCTCGATCGCGGTTTCATCAACTTCCGCATCGTCTCCACCCAGGTCTCGATCACGCCCGACAATTCGGACATCTACATCACCATCAACCTGCACGAGGGCGATGTCTACCACATCACCGACATCAAGCTGGCCGGAGACCTGGTGGCACCGCCCGAGTCCTTCTACCCGCTGATCCACCTGAAACGCGGGCAGGTGTTCTCGCGCAAGGAGGTGGTGGGCAGCGCCGACCGCATCACCGGCATGCTGGGCGACGCCGGCTACGCCTTCGCCAACGTCAACAGCGTGCCCGATGTCGACGACGAGAAGAAGGAGGTGGTGATCACCTTCTTCGTCGATCCCGGCAAGCGCGTCTATACCCGCCGTATCAACATCACCGGCAACCATCAGACCCGTGACGAGGTGTTGCGCCGGGAGATGCGGCAGATGGAGGCCGCCTGGTTTTCCGCCGCCAAGGTGCGCGCCTCCCGTGAGCGTTTGCAGCGCCTCGGCTATTTCGAGGAGGTCAACGTGGAGACGCCGGCGGTGCCGGGCTCCACCGATCAGGTGGACGTGAACATCGCGGTGACCGAGCGGGCCATGGGCAACCTCTCCGCCGGCCTCGGCTTCTCCCAGTCGCAGGGCCTGATCTTCAACGCCAGCATCTCCCAGAACAACTTCCTGGGTACCGGCAAGCGGGTCAGCTTCGCCTTCAACAACAGCAGCGCCAACACCTTCTACTCGCTGGGTTACACCAACCCCTACTCGACCGTCGACGGGGTCAGCCGGGGTTTTATCCTCAGCTACCGCAAGACCGATTTCCAGGAGGTCGACGTCGCCCGCTACCTGATCGACAACACGCGCCTTGGGGTCAATTTCGGTATACCCACCAGCGAGACCGACCAGCTGATCCTGAACCTGGATTTCTTCGACACCAGGTTCAAGCTCGGGGGCGGGGCGTCCGAAGAGCTGATCCGGTTCGCCGAGGACAACGGCACCAGCTATCTCTATTTCCAGCCCACCCTGAGCTGGTCCCACGATTCCCGGGACTCCTCCCTGATGCCCACCGAGGGCGGCTACCAGCGGGTCTCCGGCAGTTTCTCGATACCGGGAAGCGAGCTGGAATACTACCGCTTCAGCTACACCAACAAGTACTATTTCCCGCTGACCCGGGTGTTCACCTTCGCACTGAAGGGGGATATCGGCTATGGTGACTCCTTTGGCGATACCACCCAGCTGCCACCGTGGCGCAACTTCTTCGCCGGCGGACTGAAAACGGTTCGTGGCTTCAAGGAGTTCAGCCTGGGCCCGCGGGATTCCAACGGCGACCCCCTCGGTGGCAACTTCCGGCTGGTGGGGAATGCGGAGATCCTCTTCCCTGCACCGTTCAAACTGATGGAGAAAACCGTGCGTCTCGGGCTTTTCGTCGATGCCGGCAACGTATACGATACCCGCAATATCGGCTTCGACTTCGCCGAGATCCGGATGTCGGCAGGCGTTTCCGGCTTCTGGCTGTCGCCGTTCGGTGCCTTCGGTGTCAGCCTGGGGTTCCCGTTGAACGACAAGCCGGATGACGACGTGGAGATCTTCCAGTTCTCCTTCGGATCCGCGTTCTAGGGAGCCAGGGTCGTAGTGACGTGGCGTCGAATGCCTCCCCTCGGGAGAATACACGGTTGGGTGCCGGCCCCGGTACAGCGATGGCGCAGCGTGCAGCCCCTGCAGTCGTTCGGGGACCCATTACATACTGCTGGAGAATGATCTTGAAGAAAATTGCCCTGTTGATAGTTGTCCTGATGTCCATCGTCCTGTCCGGTGCGGCTGCCGCCGAGATCCGCATCGGTGTCGTCGATGCCAACAAGATCGTGGAGAAATCGCCCCAGTATGCGGCGGTGCGAAAGAGTCTCGAGAACGAGTTCAAGCGCCGCAACCAGGACCTGGTGGCGAAGCAGAAACGGCTGAAGACCCTGGAGGAGAAGCTGGCCCGGGATGGTGCCGTGATGAGCGCCGCCGAGGTGAAACGGCTGGAGAAGGACATCCGCACCCGTCGCCGCAAGCTGAAGGCGGCCAGCGACGAGTACCGGGAGGATCTCAACCTGCGCCGTAACGAGGAGTTCAACAAGCTGCTGCGGCAGGTCTCCGAAGTGGTGCACCAGCTGGCCAAGGACGAGAAGATCGATCTGATCCTGAGCGAGGGCGTGGTCTATGCCAGCGACAAGATCAATCTGACCGAAAAGGTCCTGAAGCGGCTGAAGACCCAATACAAGAACCGCAAGAAATAACCCGCGTACTGCCTGCCCACCGGCGGATCCGGCGCCGGTGCACCCCCTGTGGTTCGGTCCGATGCGGCGAACGTACGCCGCCGGGGCCATGCGTGCCGGTTACTGAACAGGAGAGAGCCGTTGACTACCATGGACATCTACAAGGTGCTGAAGCTGCTTCCGCACCGCTATCCCTTTCTCCTGATCGACCGGGTGCTGGAGTACGAGAAGGACAGCCGGCTGCTGGCGCTGAAGAATGTGACCTACAACGAGCCCTACTTCAACGGCCATTTCCCGATCCGGCCGGTGATGCCGGGAGTGCTGATCGTCGAGGCGATGGCCCAGGCCACCGGCCTGCTGGCGATGGAATCCAATCCAGAGACGGTCAGCGACACCACCATCTACCTGTTCGTCGGCATCGACAAGGCGCGCTTCCGGCGGCCGGTGGAGCCGGGTGACCAGTTGCTGATCGAGGTGGTGCAGAAGTCGGTGAAGCGGGGGATCGGCATCTTCAGCGGAACCGCCCGGGTCGACGGGCAGATCGCCGCCACCGCACAGATCATGTGTACAGCCAAGGATTTCGAGGATTGATCGATCCGAGCGCCGTCATCGATCCGGCCGCCGAGCTGGACGAAGGGGTCGCGGTCGGCCCATACAGCGTGATCGGCCCCGGTGTCCGCATCGGCAGCGGCACGCGGATCGGCCCGCACGTGGTGATCAAGGGGCCGACCACCATCGGCCGCGACAACCGCATCTTCCAGTTCGCCTCCATCGGCGACGATCCCCAGGACATGAAGTACGCCGGTGAGGAGACCTCCCTGGAGATCGGCGATCGCAATGTCATTCGTGAATTCGCCACCCTCAACCGCGGCACGGCGCAGGATGCGGTGACCACCCGGGTGGGCGATGACAACCTGTTCATGGCCTATATCCACGTCGCCCACGACTGCCTGATCGGCAACCATGTGATCATGGCCAACGGTGCCTCCCTGGGCGGGCATGTGAAGATCGACGACTGGGCCATCCTCGGCGGTTTCACCATGGTGCACCAGTTCTGCCGCATCGGCGCCCACTCCTTCTGCGCCATGGGCACCGGTGTGAGCAAGGATGTGCCTCCCTATGTCCTGGTCGGGGGACATCCCGCGCGTCCCCACGGCATCAACGTCGAGGGCCTGCGCCGCCGCGGCTTCAGCGCCGACTCCCTGCAGCGGATCAAGCAGGGCTATCGCATCCTCTACAAGCAGAACAACAAACTGAGCCAGGCACGGGAGCAGCTGCGGGAACTGGCCGGAAGCAGTCCGGACGTGGCGCTCTACGTGGATTTTCTCGACCAGAGTGAACGCAGCATCGTGCGTTGACGGGATCACCGTGGAACCGATGCTGAAGATCGGTATCGTCGCCAACGAGCCGTCTGGCGACCTGCTCGGGGCCGGGCTGATGCGGGCGCTGCGCCAGCAGCGGCCGGAAGTGGTATTCCAGGGTGTCGGCGGGCCGATGATGATACGCGAGGGGCTGCACAGTCTCTATCCGATGGAGCGGCTGTCGGTGATGGGACTGTCCGAGGTGCTGCGGCACCTGCCCGGGCTGCTCGCCATCCGCCGTGACCTGAAGCGCCGGTTCCTGTCCGCGCCACCGGATGTCTTCATCGGCATCGACGCGCCGGATTTCAATCTGGGGCTGGAGCAGGGCCTGAAACGGGGCGGGATCCCCACCGTCCACTACGTCAGCCCGACGGTCTGGGCCTGGCGGCCGAAGCGGGTGAAGAAGATCCGGCGCGCGGTGGATCTCATGCTCAGCATCTTTCCGTTCGAACAGCAGTTCCTGCAGCGGCACCGGGTACCGGTGGCCTACGTCGGCCATCCGCTGGCGGATCAGATCCCGCTGGAGGTGGATCCGGACGCCGCCCGCGTGCGGCTCGGTATCGCCCCCGACGCCCGGATCGTCGCCCTGCTGCCGGGCAGCCGGGTGAGCGAGATCGATGCGCTGGCCGCCCGCTTTCTCCAGGCCGCCATGCGGGTGCGCAGGGCGCGGCCGGAGACCGGCTTCCTGGTTCCTCTGGTCAACCGGCGGACACGGGAGGCGTTCGAGGCGATCCGGCGGGAGGTGGCGCCCGACCTGCCGCTGCGGCTGATCGAGGGTGGGGCCCGGGACGTCATGCTCGCCTCGGACCTGGTGCTCACCGCCTCCGGAACCGCCACCCTGGAGGCGCTGCTGCTGGAGCGCCCGATGGTGGTGGCCTACCGCGTGAGCCCCCTGACCCACTGGCTGGTGACCCGCCTGAACCTGATCAGGACCCCCTATATCGCCATGGCCAACCTGCTGGCCGGCGAGCAGATCGCCCCTGAACTGATCCAGGACCAGGCGACGCCGGAGGCCCTGGCCGATGCCCTGCTGGAGCTGATGGAGGCACCGCGACGGGTGGAACGGATCCGGGAGGTCTGCCGCCGGGTCCATCGCCAGTTGCGGCGGGACGCCAGCCGCGAGGCGGCGACGGCGGTGCTGGAGCTGGTCGACCGGCGCCGGACGGCGGGAGATGACTGACCCCGGCGCCATGATCCGGCTCACCGCCGGTGTCGACGAGGTCGGCCGGGGACCGCTGGCCGGGCCGGTGGTGGCGGCGGCAGTGATCCTGGATCCCGGGCGCCCCATCGCCGGTCTGGACGACTCCAAGAGGCTGACCGAGCGCCGCCGCGAGGAGCTTGCACAGGTGATAAGGGAGCGCGCCCTGTGCTGGGCCCTGGGCCGGGCCGAGGTGGAGGAGATCGACCGTCTCAATATCCTCCAGGCCAGCCTGCTGGCCATGCGCCGGGCGGTGGAGGCGCTGCGGCCGGTACCGGCGCACGCCCTGATCGACGGCAACCGTTGCCCCGCGGAGCTGCCCTGCAGCGCCAAGGCGGTGGTCGGTGGCGACGGCCGGGTACCGGTGATCGGCGCCGCCTCCATCCTGGCCAAGGTGGCCCGCGACCGGGAGATGGTGGCGCTGGACCGGCGTTTTCCCGGCTATGGCCTGGCCCGGCACAAGGGCTATCCGACGAAACAGCATCTGCAGGCCCTGGCGGAACTTGGGGTGACCGGCATCCACCGCCGCTCGTTCGGACCGGTGCGCCGCATCCTCGAGGCCCGGTGACGCCCGGCGTGCCGCACCGAGGTCCCCTCACCCCTCACCCCTCACCCCTCACCCCTCACTCCCCACCCCTAGGCCCTGGACCATCGCTATGGTTAAATCCCCTCCATGAGCATCCCCCCCTTCGTCCACCTCCGGCTCCATTCCGAGTACTCCATGGTGGACGGGCTGGTGCGGGTGAAGCCGCTGGTGCAGGCGGTGGCGGGGCTGGGGATGCCGGCGGTGGCGATCACCGACCAGAGCAACCTGTTCGCCCTGGTCAAGTTCTACAAGGCGGCCATGGCCGCCGGCGTCAAGCCGCTGGTGGGGGTCGACACCTGGTTGCGTGATCCGGACGATGCCAACAAGCCGTTCCGCCTGCTGCTGCTGGTCCAGGACGACGAAGGCTATCGCAACCTGACCCGGCTGGTGTCGCGCAGCTACCGGGAGGGGCAGCATCTGGGCCGGCCGATGCTGGAGCGACACTGGCTCGACCGGGACAACTGCCGCGGGCTGATCGCCCTCTCCGGCGCCCGCGACGGCGACCTGGGACGGGCCCTGCTGGCCGGCAACCGGCCCCTCGCCATGGCCCTGCTCGAGGGCTGGCTGGAGCTGTTCGGCGACCGCTACTACCTGGAGATCCAGCGCACCGGCCGCCCGCGGGAGGAGGAGCTGCTGCACGCCAGCGTGGAGCTGGCCATCGAGCGCTCGGTCCCGGTGGTGGCCACCAACGACGTGCGCTTCCTGAAGCGGGAGGAGTTCGAGGCCCACGAGGTGCGCGTCTGCATCCACGAGGGGCGCACCCTGGACGATCCGCGCCGCTCCCGCAACTACAGCGAGCAGCAGTACCTGCGCAGTCCGGAAGAGATGGCCGAGCTGTTCTCCGACATCCCGGAGGCGCTGGAGAACAGCGTCGGGATCGCCCGTCGCTGCAACCTCGAGCTCACCCTGGGCAGGAACTACCTGCCGGAGTTCCCCATCCCCGAGGGGATGACCATCGAGGAGTTCTTCTCCACCGAGTCACGCAACGGCCTGGAGCAGCGCCTGCAGCAGATCCTGGATCCGGCGGCGGAAGATTTCGCCGAACGGCGCCGGGTCTACGACGAGCGCCTGCAGCTGGAGCTGGACGTGATCAACCAGATGGGCTTCCCCGGCTACTTCCTGATCGTCGCCGATTTCATCCAGTGGGCCAAGGACAACGGCATCCCTGTGGGTCCGGGTCGCGGCTCCGGCGCCGGCTCCCTGGTGGCCTATGCCCTCAAGATCACCGATCTGGACCCGATCGAGCACGAGCTGCTGTTCGAGCGCTTCCTCAACCCGGAACGGGTCTCCATGCCCGACTTCGACGTCGACTTCTGCATGGAGAACCGGGACCGGGTGATCGATTACGTGGCGCGCCGTTACGGCCGTGACTCGGTCTCCCAGATCATCACCTACGGCACCATGGCGGCGAAGGCGGTGGTGCGCGACGTGGGCCGGGTGCTGGGCCATCCCTACGGTTTCACCGACCGGATCGCCAAGATGGTGCCGTTCGAGATCGGCATGACCCTGGACCGGGCGCTGCAGGAGAGCGAGGATCTGAGGCAGGCCTACGACAACGACGACGAGGTGACCCAGCTCGTCGACATGGCGAAGAGGCTGGAGGGGCTCACCCGCAACGCCGGCAAGCATGCCGGCGGCGTGGTCATCGCGCCGACCGTGCTGACCGACTTCACCCCGCTCTACTGCGAGCCCAGCGGCGACAACCTGGTGACCCAGTTCGACAAGGACGACGTCGAGCAGGTGGGGCTGGTGAAGTTCGACTTCCTCGGTCTGCGCACCCTCACCATCGTCGACTGGGCGCTGAAGACGGTCAACCGGGAACGGATCCGTCAGGGGCGGGAACCGGTGGACATCGATGCCATCCCGATGGACGACGCCGCCTCCTTCGCCCTGCTGCAGCGCTGCGAGACCACCGCCGTGTTCCAGCTCGAATCGCGCGGCATGAAGGAGCTGATCGCCAAGCTGAAACCCGACTGCTTCGAGGACATCACCGCCCTGGTGGCCCTCTACCGCCCCGGCCCGCTGCAGTCCGGCATGGTGGACGACTTCATCGCCCGCAAGCACGGGCTGCAGGAGGTGGTCTATCCCCATCCCGACCTGGAGCCGATCCTGCAGCCGACCTACGGCGTCATCCTGTATCAGGAGCAGGTGATGCAGATCGCCCAGGTGCTGGCCGGCTACTCCCTCGGCGGCGCCGACCTGCTGCGCCGGGCGATGGGCAAGAAGAAGCCGGAGGAGATGGCCAAGCAGCGCGAGATCTTCATGCGCGGGGCGCTGGAGCGGGGGGTGGAGGCGGAGACCGCCAGCTACATCTTCGACCTGATGGAGAAGTTCGCCGGCTACGGCTTCAACAAGTCCCACTCTGCCGCCTACGCCCTGGTCTCCTACCAGACCATGTGGCTGAAGGCCCACTTTCCCGCCGCCTTCATGGCCGCGGTGCTCTCCGCCGACATGGACAACACCGACAAGGTGGTGACCCTGGTGGAGGAGTGCCGCAGCATGGAGCTGAAGGTGGTGCCCCCCAGTGTCAACCGCTCCGGATTCATGTTCACCATCGACGGTGACGACACCGTGGTCTACGGCCTGGGGGCGATCAAGGGGGTGGGGGAGGCGGCCATCGAGGGCATCATCGAGTCACGCCGGCAGGCCGGGCCCTACCGCGACCTGTTCGACTTCTGCCGCCGCATCGAGCTGCGCAAGGCCAACCGCCGGGTGCTGGAGTCCCTGATCCGCGCCGGTGCCCTGGACGGGCTGGGCGGCAACCGCGCCACCCTGATGGCCCAGCTCCCGCTGGCCCTGAAGATGGCGGAACAGCACCACGCCATGGCCGAGGCGGGGCAGAACGACCTGTTCGGCATGGCTGATCCGGAACCCCAGGTGCCGGTGGATCTGCAGGTGGTGCCGGACGACGTGGACGAATGGGACGACGATCTGCGCCTGCGTGGCGAGAAGGAGACCCTGGGGCTCTATCTCACCGGTCACCCCATCGACCGTTATGTGCCCGAGTTCTCCGGTCTCGGCATCACCCGCATCGCCGACCTGCCGCAGGAGCAGGCGGCCGGCGGCGAAGGGTATCGCCGCCGGGGTGGCCGGCGCGTCATGGTGGGCGGTCTGGTGCTGGCGGTGAACCATCGACAGACCCAGCGCGGGCGTATGGCCAGTGTGCTGCTGGACGATCGCAGTGGTCGTATCGAGGCGACCCTGTTCAGCGAGGTCTACGAGAGCTACCGCGAACTGCTGGTGGGGGACCGGGTGCTGGTGGTGACCGGCAGTCTCAGCTACGACGACTACCGCAAGAGCAACAGTATCCGGGTCGACCAGGTGCTGGAGTTCGAGCAGGCGCGGCGGCTCAACGCCTCCGGGCTGCAGCTGGAGCTGCCCTGGACCCTGCTGGAGCAGGAGGGGCTCAATGCCATCGGGCTGGCCGCGCGTCTGCGCGAGACCCTGACCCCCTACCGCGGTGGTCCCTGCCGGGTCCGGATTCGCTACCGGCGCCCCGACGCCAGCGCCCTGCTGCAGCTGGGTGAGGAGTGGGCACTGGAGCCGGAGGACGAACTGCTGCGGCGGCTGGAACGGCTGCTCGGCCCGGGCGCTGTCCGGGTGCAGTACGGGACGCGCCGGCCGGCTCCCCCGCCGGTCGCCGTGGTCGCCTCCTGAGGGAGCCTTCCCCCGCACCGTCCACCAGGTCCGGACACACCGGCTGCGATCTCCGGTCCGCTCCTCCGTCAACCACCCGCCCCGGGATCGCCGGCGGAGGCCGCCACCGCTCCCCGCCACTCCCGCTCCAGCCGTTTCAGACAGTCGACGCAGAGGCAGTCGTCATAGCGCTCGCGAAGGGCCGCCGTGACGCTGGCGGAGAGCGTCACATCACAACAGCCGCAGCGTTGTCCGCTCCGGTGCATGCAAAGAAACCGCCTGCCACAGCGGGGACAGCTTTTCTGTTCACCGGTGTTCATGGTTCCTGTTGTAGCCTGGTGACGGCGGAAAGTGCGGAAATGTAAGTGCCGGCGGTGGTCAGGGACGATAAGCCCGGCTATTTCGCAACGAATCAGCCGAATCGCTTTCTCAGTTCAAACTTCTGGATCTTCCCGGTGGAGGTCTTGGGCAGCTCGCCGAAGACCACGCTGCGTGGCGCCTTGAAGTGGGCCAGGTGGTCGCGGCAGAAGGCGATGATCTCCTCTTCCGTCGCCTCCATCCCCGGCTTCAGGCAGACGAAGGCGCATGGGGTCTCGCCCCATTTCTCGTCCGGCTTCCCCACCACTGCCGCCTCCAGCACCGCCGGGTGGCGGTAGAGCACCCCCTCCACCTCGATGGTGGAGATGTTCTCGCCACCGGAGATGATGATGTCCTTGGAGCGGTCCTTGAGCTGGATATAGCCGTCCGGGTGCATCACCCCCAGGTCGCCGCTGTGGAACCAGCCGCCGCGGAACGCCGCGGCGGTGGCCTCCGGGTTCTTCAGGTAACCCTTCATCACGATGTTGCCGCGCATGAACACCTCGCCCAGGGTCTTGCCGTCGGCCGGTACCGGCTCCAGGGTGGCGGGGTCCGCCACCATCAGTCCCTCCAGGGTGGCGTAGCGCACCCCCTGGCGGGCACGCATCTGGGCCCGGCCGGCAGCAGGCAGGCCGTCCCACTCCGGGTGCCAGTCGCACACAACCGCCGGACCGTAGACCTCGGTCAGCCCGTAGACGTGGGTGATGTGGAAGCCCTGTGCCTCCATCGCCTCCAGCACCGCCGGCGGTGGCGGGGCGGCGGCGGTCATGATGTTCACCCGATGGGTGAAGGGACGGCGTTCGTCGTCGCCGGCGTTGATCAGCAGGTTGAGGACGATGGGGGCTCCGCAGAAGTGGGTCACGCCATGGTCGGCGATGGCCCGGTAGATGTTGGCGGCGGTCACCCGGCGCAGGCAGACGTGGGTGCCGTAGAGGGCGGTGATGGTCCAGGGAAAGCACCAGCCGTTGCAGTGGAACATGGGCAGGGTCCAGAGGTAGACCGGGTGGGCAGTCAGGTTCCAGGCCAGGATGTTGCCGAAGTTGATCAGGTGGGCACCGCGGTGGTGGTAGACCACGCCCTTGGGGTTGCCGGTGGTTCCCGAGGTGTAGTTGAGGGCGATGGGGTCCCATTCATCCTCCGGGTAGCGCCAGCGGTAGTCCGGGTCCCCCGTCTGCAGGAAGGATTCGTAGTCGGTCTCGCCGAGCAGTTCGCCACCCTCGGCCAGGGGGTCGTCGATGTCGATCACCCGCGGTGGACGGGTCATGCGGGCGAGGGCATCCCGGATCACCGGTGAGAACTCGCGGTCGGTGAGCAGTACCTTCGCCTCGCCGTGCTCCAGGATGAAGGCGATGGAGGCGGCGTCGAGGCGGATGTTGAGGGCGTTGATCACGGCGCCGGTCATGGGGATGCCGAAATGGGCCTCGAACAGGGCCGGCACGTTGGGGGCCATCACCGCCACCGTATCCCCCCGGCCGATGCCCCATCGCTCCAGCGCCGAGGCGAGCCGGCGGCAGCGCCGGTAGCAGTCGCGCCAGCTGTAACGGCGGTCGCCGTGGATCACCGCGACGCGGTCGGGGAACACCTGCGCGGCCCGTTCCAGGAAACCGAGCGGGGTGAGGGGGACGTGGTTGGCCGGGTTCTTGTCCAGGCCGGCGGTGTAGGGACTCTCGTCGGACATGGCTGGCTCCGCGGGTGACAGGGCAACGGCCCCATACTATCCATAGCCCGGAAACGATGCACCCCTCACTCCTCACCCCTCACTCCTCACTCCTCACCCCTCACCCCTCACCCCTCACCCCTCACCCCTCACCCCTCACCCCTCACTCTGTATCCCGCCTTTCGATTCCGGTATATTTCCCCCATGAATCTGAACTTCCTCGAATTCGAACAGCCGATCGCCGAACTGGAGGCGAAGATCGAAGAACTGCGGCTGGTGGGCGACGACAACGAGATCAACATCCAGGACGAGATCACCCGCCTGGAGACCAAGAGCCGCGCCCTCACCGAGTCCATCTTCTCCAGTCTCAAGCCGTGGCAGGTGGCCCAGCTCGCGCGCCACCCCCAGCGCCCCTACATGCTGGACTACGTGGAGCGGATGTTCGAGGACTTCGAGGAGCTGCACGGCGACCGCGCCTTCGCCGACGACAAGGCGATCGTCGGCGGCGTGGCGCGGCTCGATGGCCGGCCGGTGATGCTGATCGGGCACCAGAAGGGGCGCGACACCAAGGAGAAGATCTACCGCAACTTCGGCATGCCGCGGCCGGAGGGATACCGCAAGGCCCTGCGCCTGATGCAGACCGCGGAACGCTTCGGCATGCCGGTGCTCACCTTCATCGATACCCCGGGGGCCTATCCCGGCATCGGTGCCGAGGAGCGCGGCCAGAGCGAGGCGATCGCCCGCAACCTGCTGGTGATGGCGGGATTGAAGACCCCGATCGTCTGCACCGTGATGGGTGAGGGGGGCTCCGGCGGCGCCCTCGCCATCGGCGTCGGTGACCGGGTGATGATGCTGCAGTACAGCACCTATTCGGTGATCTCTCCCGAGGGTTGCGCCTCGATCCTGTGGAAGAGCGCCGAGAAGGCGCCACTGGCGGCGGAGGCGATGGCCATCACCTCCGACCGGCTGAAGGAGCTGGGGCTGATCGACGCCATTGTTCCGGAGCCCCTGGGCGGTGCCCACCGGGACATGGACGCCATGGCCCGCAACCTGAAACATGCCCTGCTGGAGTCCCTGGGACACCTGGAGTCCCTGCCCACCGACAAGCTGCTGGAGGAGCGCTACCGGCGCCTCACCTCCTACGGGGCCTTTGCCAGCTGAGCAGTGGCCGGTTCCCCCGGCGGTGAGCGGCGGGTCCCTCCCATGAAGCTCGACCGCGACAGCTTTCTTGCCTGCCTGACCTCCCTGCCGTCCCCGGCCGCCTATCACGTGGCCTACAGCGGCGGGCGTGACTCCCATGTCCTGCTCGAGCTGATGGCCCTGCTGGCACCCCGTCTGCCGGCGCCGGTGGCCGCGGTGCATGTGCATCACGGCCTGCAACAGGGGGCCGCACGCTGGGCCGGGCACTGCGAACGGGTCTGTGCCGACCTGGGCGTCCCGTACCGCTGTATCGAACTGGCCCTGTCGGTACCACCCGGGGAGAGCCTGGAGGCCGTGGCCCGGGAGGCGCGCTACCGTGCCCTGGCCGGAATACTAGGGGATGGGGAGATGGTGCTGACCGCCCACCACCGGTCGGACCAGGCGGAGACGGTGCTGCTGCAACTGCTGCGCGGGGCCGGGGTGGCCGGGCTGGCCGCGATGCCGGTACTGGCACCCCTGGGGCCGGGTCTGCTGGGGCGGCCGCTGCTGTCGTTCGATGCGGAGCAGGTGGCGGAGCGGGCCCGACGGCGGCGGCTGCAGTGGCTGGAGGACCCCAGCAACCGGGACACCGGGTTCGATCGCAATTTCCTGCGCCAGCGGGTGATACCGCTGCTGGCCGGGCGCTGGCCGGCCCTCTCCCGCACCCTGGCGCGCAGTGCGCGGCACTGCGCCGAGGCCCAGGCCCTGATCGACGAGTCGGCGCGGGCCGACCTGGAGGGGTTGCTGGAAGGAGGCGGAGATACCCTCTCCACCAGCGCCCTGGCGGAACTCTCCCCGCCGCGGGCCCGCGCGGCCCTGCGGGCCTGGATCAGGGGTGCGGGCTTCCGGGTGCCGGACAGCGCCCGGCTGGACCGGATTCTGACGGAGATGGTGGGGGCGGCGCCGGACCGCAGCCCGATGGTGCACTGGGCGGGAGCGGAGCTGCGCCGTTACCGGGGGCGTCTGTATCTGATGCCACCGCTGCAGTCACCAGCGGCCGGCACCGTTCTCCGCTGGGACGGCCGCTCCCCCCTGGTGCTGCCCGCCGGCCTGGGGAGCCTGTCGGTGCGGCGGGGCAGGCCCGGGATCGACAGTGCGCGCTGGGCGCGGGGAACCATCGAGATCCGCTTCGGCCGCCCCTCCGGCCGTCTGCGACTGGCCGGCGAAGGCTGCTCGCGCAGTTTCCGCCAGTTCTGCCAGCAGCGGGCCATCCCCCCCTGGGAGCGTGACCGGCTGCCATTGATCCATCTCGACGGGGAGCTGGCGGCGGTGGCCGGCCTGTGCCTGTGCGAGCCCTTCGCCAGCGAAGCGGAAGACAGCGTGCAGCCGGTCTGGGGCCGGACACCCCCCTCGTAGGAGCGTCGCTCCCGCCGCGAACGGTCTGGGCCTGTGGCACCTTCCTTCGCGCCGGGGGCGGCGCTTGTATGTTTGTTCCCGATAGGTCAGAAAAGACCTGTCGGGGCGGAGGGACGAGCGTCGCATCTGGCCTTGGTACAGACAGTAGGAGAAATCGTCCCGCCCTCACCC
>DRKP01000113.1 GCA_011051715.1 Sedimenticola thiotaurini
AGGTACCGCCACTGGCGGCTCGAGTTCGAGGGGCCGCTGGCGCGGCTGCGGATGCGGGTGGACGAGGGGGGCGGACTGGCCCCCGGCTACGAGCTGAAGCTCAACTCCTACGACCTGGGTGTGGACATCGAGCTCTACGACGCCGTCCAGCGGTTGCGCTTCGAACACCCGGAGGTGAAGGCGGTGATCCTGGAGTCGGCGCTGGACCGGGTGTTCTGCGCCGGTGCCAATATCCGCATGCTGGCCGGCTCCAGCCACCGGCACAAGGTCAACTTCTGCAAGTTCACCAACGAGACCCGCAACAGCATCGAGGACGCCAGCGCGTACTCGGGGCAGAAATACCTCTGCGCCATCAACGGCACCGCCGCCGGCGGCGGCTACGAGCTGGCCCTGGCCGCGGACGAGATCCTGCTGGTGGACGACGGCAACGCCGCCGTCTCCCTGCCCGAGGTCTCCCTGCTGGCGGTGCTGCCCGGTACCGGCGGACTCACCCGGCTGGTGGACAAGCGCCGGGTGCGGCGCGACCTGGCCGACCTGTTCTGCAGCCTGGAGGAGGGGGTACGGGGCCGGCGCGCCGTCGACTGGCGGCTGGTGGACGAGGTGGTGCCCGCCTCCCGCTTCGCCGACCGGGTGCGGCAGCGGGCGCTGGAGCTGGCGGCCGGCTCGGACCGGCCGGACGATGCCGGGGGGATCGAGCTGACGCCGCTGGCGGTGGAGTACGCTGACGACCGCATCCGCTACCAGCATCTCGAGATCGAACTCGACCGCGACCTGCGCACCGCCTTCATCACCCTGCAGGGGCCGGAGCAGGGACCGCCGTCCGATCCGGAGCAGGCGCGGGCGCTGGGGGCGGCGTTCTGGCCCCTGGCCCTCACCCGGGAGCTGGATCACGCCCTGCTGCATCTGCGCAGCAACGAGACCGCCCTCGGTACCCTGGTGTTCCGCAGCCGGGGCGACGGCGACCGGGTGCTGGCCCACGACCGTTTCCTCTACCAGCACCGGGAGCACTGGCTGATCCGGGAGATGGTGCTGTTCCTCAAACGCACCCTGAAGCGCATCGACTTCACCTCGCGCAGCTGTTTCGCCCTGGTCGAGCCGGACAGCTGTTTCAGCGGAGCGCTGGCCGAGATCCTGTTCGCCGCCGACCGCGCCTACATGCTCGAGGGGACCTTCGAGGGGGACGACCGCCCGGCGCCGATCATCACCCTCTCCCGTTTCAACTTCGAGGGACTGCCCATGGCCAACGGCCTGTCGCGGCTGGAGACCCGCTTCCTGGGGGAGCCGGAGAGCCTGGCCGGGGCGCTGGAGCTGATCGAGGTGCCGCTGGCGGCAGCGGCGGCGCAGGAGGCCGGCCTGGTCACCTTCGCCCTCGACGACCTGGACTGGGAGGACGAGATCCGGCTGCTGCTGGAGGAGCGGGCCAGCTTCTCACCGGACGCCCTCACCGGCATGGAGGCCAACCTGCGCTTCGCCGGACCGGAGACCCTGGAGACCAAGATCTTCGGCCGCCTCAGCGCCTGGCAGAACTGGATCTTCCAGCGCCCGAACGCCATTGGCGAGGAGGGGGCGCTGCACTGTTTTGGCACCGGCCGCCGGCCGGACTACGACCGCCACAGGGTATGAGCCATGAACGAGACCATTCCTGAAGCACCACCGCGGGTCGAGGTGAACTACGCCGACCGCATCCCCAACAACGTCGACCTGGCCTCCGACCGGCGGCTGCAGCGGGCGATGGAGAGATGGCAGCCCGACTTCCTCGAGTGGTGGCGCAGCATGGGACCGGACGGCTTCCAGGAGGCCGACGTCTACCTGCGCACGGCAGTGGGGGCGGATCCCAAGGGATGGGCGGTGTTCGACTACGTGAAGATGCCGGACTACCGCTGGGGCATCCTGCTGGCGGCGAAGGAGGAGGGGCGGGTGATCCCGTTCGGCCGCCACCGCGGTGAACCGGCCTGGCAGGAGGTGCCGGGTGAGTATCGCGCCATGCTCAAGCGGCTGATCGTGATCCAGGGCGACACCGAGCCGGCCTCGGTGGAGCAGCAGCGCTTCCTGGGCAGGACCTGCCCCTCCCTGTACGACCTGCGCAACCTGTTCCAGGTCAACGTGGAGGAGGCGCGTCACCTCTGGGCCATGGCCTACCTGCTGCAGAAGTACTTCGGCAAGGACGGGCGCGAGGAGGCGGAGGCCCTGCTCAGCCGCCGTTCCGGCGACGCCGACCGGCCGCGCATCCTCGGCGCCTTCAACGAGGAGACGCCGGACTGGCTCTCCTTCTTCATGTTCACCTTCTTCACCGACCGCGACGGCAAGATGCAGCTCGAATCCCTGGCCCAGTCCGGCTTCGACCCGCTGGCGCGCAGCTGCCGTTTCATGCTCACCGAGGAGGCGCACCACATGTTCGTCGGCGAGTCCGGCGTGGCCCGGGTGCTGCGCCGCACCTGCGAGGCGATGCGCGAGGCCGGCATCGACGATCCCCACGACATCGAACGGGTGCGCGCCCTGGGGGTGATCGACCTGCCGACCATCCAGAAAAAGGTCAACTTCCACTATTCGGTCACCCTGGATCTGTTCGGCGCCGAGATCTCCACCAACGCCGCCAACGCCTTCAATGCCGGGCTCAAGGGGCGCTACCGGGAGACCCGGATCGACGACGATCACCAGTTGCTGGATGCCACCTACCCGGTGCTGGAGTATGTCGACGGCCGGCTGCAGGAGGTGCAGGAGCCGGCCCTGAACGCCATCAACGCCCGCCTGCTGGACGACTACATCGCCGATGCAGGCGCCGGCGTGAAGCGCTGGAACAGGGTGATGGACGACTATGGCGTCGACTTTCGCATCACCCTGCCACACCGCGCCTTCCGCCGGGCGGTGGGGCTGTTCGCCGGCCTGCACGTGGACCCGGACGGCAATCTGCTGGACGAGGCCGCCTGGCAGGCCCGGTCCGCCGACTGGCTGCCCTCGGACGAGGACAACGCCTACCTGCTGGGCCTGATGGAGCCGGTGTTCGAACCGGGCAAGTACGCCGGCTGGATCGCGCCGCCGAAGAGCGGCATCAACCGCAAGCCGGGGGACTTCGAGTACGTGATCATGGAGGCCTGAATGGCGTGAGGATCGACCACATCAGCATTGCCGTGCGCGACCTGGAACGGGCGATGGCGGCGTGGCAGCCGGTGCTGGGCCGGAGCGCGCCCGACGAGCGCTATCTCGACCGGGCGGAGCGGATCCGGGTGGCGCGCTACCGCCTCGGGGGCGTGGGCCTGGAGCTGATGGAGGCCACCTCGCCGGCGAGCGAGGTGGCCCGCTTCATCGGGCACCACGGCGAGGGGGTGATGCTGGTCGCCCTCGGCGTCGACCACGCCCGGACAGCGCTGGATGAGCTGGAACGGCGGGGCTACCCGGTGGTCGGCCCGCTGCGCCCCTTTCGCGACGGTGAGTACGGCTTCCTCCACCCGCGGGCCATGAACGGGGTGCTGCTGGAGCTGATCGACGGCCAGGGAACGGAGTGGAAGGGCAGTGGATCACCGCGACCACGGGAGGAGCGATGACCGGCGAGGGGCGGGGGTTCGTCCCCGGCGATATCGTGCTGCACCAGGGCGAGGCCTATCAGGTGCACGAGAATCTGGGCGACCGGGGGCGGGTGGCCCCCTTTCCGGCCGTCGACGTCGAACTGATGGAACTGGTGTGGGATGGCGACTGCCGCCGCATCGGCCATGAACCCCTGCCGGCGCCCACGCCCTGTGCCGGCGGCGGCCTCTGCCCGGGAGAGGCGGGTGAGAGTGCCCCTCCCGTCGTCACCCTGGAGAAACCGGATTGAAGTTCGGCATCCAGCTCCCGGTCCGGTTCGAGCACTGCGACCCCGCCGGCATCGTCTTCTATCCGCGCTATGTCGAGATGCTGCACCGGGTGGTGGAGGACTGGTTCGACCAGGGCCTGGGGCTGGACTACCGTCGCCTCCACGACGAGCTGAAGAGTGGCATTCCGACGGTGCGCCTGGAATGCGACTTCGTCCGCCCAAGCCGACTCGGCGACCGCCTCGACTTCGAACTGGCGGTGCTGGAGATCCGCTCCAGCGCCTTCACCCTTGCCGTCACCGCCGGCGCCGGCGGCGAGGAGCGGCTGCGCGCGCGGCTGGTACTGGTGTTCGTCACCATCGACGGCGGTATCGACAGCAGGCCGCTGCCCGAATCCCTGCGCGCCGCCATGACCCGCTATCTGGCCTGACCCGGTCCTCCTGCGGGTCGCTCTTCGGGCCCGCACCCCCCAACTGGAACCAGAACCGCACAAGCGGGATGATAAGGGACATCGACCCAGCCGGACACGCCTGCCATGCACCGCGAACTGATGCTCGATTTCGCCCGCCGCACCGGCCTCTCGCCGGCGTCGTCCGCGCCCCGCCGCTATCTGTGGACCGACGCCTTCGCGGTGTGCAACCTCCTCGGTCTCTACCGGGACAGCGGCGACGACAGCTGGCTCGGCCTGGCCCGGTCGCTGGTGGACCAGGTCCACCATACCCTCGGACGGTTCCGGCCGGACGACGAACGCCGCGGCTGGATCAGCGGCCTGAGCGACCGGGAGGGAGAGCGCCATCCCACCATCGGCGGCCTGCGCATCGGCAAGTCCCTGGCCGAACGCGGCCCGGACCAGCCCTACGACGAGGCCCTGGAGTGGGACCGGGACGGTCAGTACTTCCACTACCTGACCAAGTGGATGCACGCCCTCCACCGCATGGGCCGGGTCACCGGCGAGGCGGACTACCACCGCTGGGCGGTGGAACTGGCGCACACCGCCTGTGACCGCTTCGTCCACCGCTCGCCGGTGGACGGCCGCTGGCGCATGTACTGGAAGATGAGCACCGACCTGACCCGCCCCCTGGTCCCCTCCATGGGACAGCACGATCCCCTGGACGGCTATGTCACCCTGAACCAGCTGCAGCACTGTCCACCGGAGGCCGGTGCGGAAGTGCCCGACCTGGCGCCGCAGATCGCCCGTTTCGGCCAACTCTGCGCCGGCCAGCGCTGGGCCACGGACGACGCCCTCGGTATCGGTGGCCTGCTGTGGGATGCCTGGCGGCTGGTGCAGCTGGGATCCCGCTGCGGCCACCCGGAGGGAGAGCTGGCCGGACACCTGCTGCAGGATGCCCTGGCGGGCCTGCGCGCCTTCAGCGGTACCGGCGAGGCGCGGCTGCCGGCCGCCTACCGGCTGCCGTTTCGTGAATTCGGCCTGGCCATCGGCCTGGCGGCGGTGGAGCGGCTGCACCGGCACCTGGAACGGGACGACGGCGGGACCACCTCGCCCCAGGGCGTGGTCGGCGTGCTCATGGGCTACCGGGTGCTGGCGGTGGAGATCGAACAGTTCTGGAGCGATCCGGGGAACCAGGCCGCAGCCACCTGGCGCGAACACCTGGACATCAACGCGGTGATGCTGGCCACGCTGCAGGCGCCGGAGGGATTCCTCACCATTTGATCCAGCTCCCTGCCCGGAAGGGCGGTGCCCGGTTTGCCGGTATGGACGACAGGAGTAGGATAGATCGAGGATCCGTCGGCCCGGGTTCATCCGGCCGGCGAAGGCGGGCCTGGCGCAGGGGGGTGAGAGTCATGGAAGCCGACAGCAGCTTCGATATCGCCGATCCGCAACTGGCGGAGCAGGGGCACCAGCGCATCGACTGGGCGCTGCAGGAGATGCCGGTGCTGCGCCGGCTGATGGAGCGCTTCAGCCGGGAACGCCCCCTGGCCGGGATCCGCGTCAGCGGATGTCTCCACATCACCACCGAGACCGCCAACCTGGCCCATGCCCTCAAGCTGGCCGGCGCCGAGGTGGTGCTCTGCGCCAGCAATCCCCTCAGCACCCAGGACGATGTGGCCGCGGCCCTGGTGGTGCGCCATCGCATCCCGGTGCATGCCATCCGCGGCGAGTCCACGGAGGTCTACTATCGTCACGTCGAGGCGGCGCTGGCCCACCGGCCGGCGATCACCCTGGACGACGGCGCCGACCTGGTCAGCAGCGTCCACCGCTCCCACCCGGAGCTGATCGACGATATGCTCGGTGGCACCGAGGAGACCACCACCGGCGTGGTCCGGCTGCGCGCCATGGCACGGCAGGGGGCGCTGCGCTACCCAGTGATCGCGGTCAACGACGCCCTCACCAAGCACCTGTTCGACAACCGCTACGGCACCGGCCAGAGCACCCTGGACGGCATCATCCGCGCCACCAACATCCTGCTCGCCGGCAGGACCTTCTGCGTCGTCGGCTACGGCTGGTGCGGCCGGGGCATCGCCATGCGCGCACGGGGCCACGGCGCCCACGTGATCGTCACCGAGGTGGACCCGTTGCGGGCGCTGGAGGCGACCATGGACGGTTTCCGGGTGATGCCCCTGGTGGAGGCGGCGCGGCAGGCCGATTTCGTGGTCACCGCCACCGGCGACAAGCACGTGGTGGACCGGCCCCACCTGGAGGTGATGAAGGACGGCTGCGTGCTGGCCAACTCGGGCCACTTCGATGTCGAGATCAACATCCCGGCGCTGGAGGCGCTGGCCCTGGCCCGTCACCGTCCGCGGCCGATGGTGGACGAATACCGCCTCGCCGACGGCCGCCGGCTGCGACTGCTGGCGGAGGGGCGACTGGTCAACCTGGCCGCGGCCGAGGGTCACCCGTCGGCGGTGATGGACATGAGCTTCGCCAACCAGCTGCTCTGCGTGGTCCACCTGGCCCGCCAGAAGAGCACCCTGAAGCCGGCCGTCTACCCGGTGCCGGAGGAGATCGACCGCGAGGTGGCGCGGCTGAAACTGGCGGGCATGGACGTGGACATCGATGAGCTGACCGACGAACAACGGGCCTATCTGGACTCCTGGGAGGAGGGGACATGAACCGGGACCAGGGCCGGCGGCAGATGCTGCGCGACATCGAGGAGGAGGTGGCCTTCACCCGCTCCATGACCGGCCGGGATCACCTGGATCCACGGGTGATGGCGGCGATGGCCGAGGTGCCGCGGGAGGCATTCGTACCACCGGAGCTGCGCTATGCCGCTTTCGACAACGGCCCGCTGCCGATCGGCCACGGCCAGACCATCTCCCAGCCCTACATCGTCGCCCTGATGACCGACCTGCTGGAGCCGCAGCCGGAACACCGGGTGCTGGAGATCGGTACCGGCTCCGGCTACCAGACGGCGATCCTGTCGCGACTGTGCAGCGAGGTCTACAGCATCGAGGTGGTGCCGGCCCTGACCGAGGTGGCGCGACGCCTGTTCGACGACCTCGGCTACCAAAACATCCACCTGCGGGTGGGCAACGGCTACCAGGGCTGGCCCGAGCATGCCCCCTACGACGGCATCATCGTCACCGCCGCGGCGAGCCATGTACCACCGGCGCTGGTGGAACAGCTGAAGCCGGGTGGCCGGCTGGTGATCCCGGTGGGCGAGCCCTATGGCCACCAGGAGTTGATGCAGCTGGAGAAGGCGGAAGACGGGGAGATCCGTACCCGGCGGGTCCTCGGCGTCGCCTTCGTCCCCATGGTGGACCGCGATCCCACCGGCGGGACATGAGCCGATCCTGCCTCGACATCCCCATCTCCCGGCATGTGTGGGAGACCCGCTACCGGCTGACCCGGGAAGACGGTTCGCGCGAGCAGGACATCGATGACAGCTGGCGGCGGGTGGCGCACAGCATCGCCGCCGGCGAGAGCGATCCCGGGCACTGGTCCCGACGCTTCCATGCCATCCTGAACGACTGCCGTTTCCTCCCCGGCGGCCGCATCCTGGCCGGGGCCGGCAGCGGCCGGCGCGTCACCCTGCTCAACTGTTTCGTCATGGGTGTCATCGAGGACGACATGGAGAGCATCTTCGACCGGCTCAAGGAGGGGGCCCTGACCATGCAGGCCGGTGGCGGCGTCGGCTACGACTTCTCCACCCTGCGGCCGCGTGGCAGCGAGGCAAGGGCCAGCGGCCGCATCGCCTCGGGCCCGGTCTCGTTCATGCAGATCTGGGACGCCATGTGCGCCACGGTGATGTCCACCGACGCCCGGCGCGGCGCCATGATCGGCAGCCTGCGCTGCGATCATCCCGACATCATGGATTTCATCGATGCCAAGCGCACGCCGGGTGCCCTGCAGCACTTCAACCTGTCGGTGCAGATCACCGACGCCTTCATGCATGCGGTGGAGCGCGACCGGGGATGGCCGCTGGTGTTCCCGGCCGCCGGCCTGACTCCGGATGCCGGTGCCGGCACCCTGCAGCGCCGCTGGAGCGGGAGCGGGGAGCCGGTGACCTGCCGGGTGCTGGACCGGATACCGGCGCGGACCCTGTGGCGGCGCATGATGGAGGCGGCCTACTACACCGCCGAGCCGGGGGTGCTGTTCATCGACCGCATCAACCGCGAGAACAACCTCCACTACCGGGAGTGGATCACCACCACCAACCCCTGCGGTGAGATCCCGTTGCCGCCCTACGGCGCCTGCGACCTGGGCTCCCTGAACCTGCCCCGGTTCGTGCTCGACCCTTTCACCGACGCCGCACGGCTGGACTGGCCGGCCCTGGAGGAGGTGGCGGCGGTGGCGGTGCGGCTGCTGGACGACGTCATCGACCACTCCTGGTTTCCCCTGCCGGTCCAGGCCGCGGAGGCGCGGGGTTCCCGCCGCATCGGCCTGGGTATCACCGGCCTGGCCGATACCCTGATCATGCTCGGCCTGCACTACGCCGCGCCCGCCGCCCGGACGCTGGCGGCCTCGATCATGGAGCGGCTGCGCGATGCCGCCTACCGCGCCTCCATCGCGCTGGCGCGGGAGAAGGGGGCCTTTCCCCGGTTCCGGCGGGACGCCTACCTGGAGGGGGCGTTCGTGCGCCGGCTGCCGGAATCGATCCGCCAGGGGATCGCCGATCACGGCATCCGCAACAGCCACCTGCTGGCCATTGCCCCCACCGGTACCATCAGCCTGCTGGCGGGCAACGTCTCCAGCGGCATCGAGCCGGTGTTCGACTTCCGCTACCGGCGCCGGGTGCTGGACAGTGCCGGGAAGGAACGGGAATTCGAGGTGGAGGACTACGCCCACCGGCTCTGGCGGGAGCGCAATGGTGGCGCGCTGCCGGACAGTTTCGTCGAGGCTCGCGCCCTGGATCCGGCCGACCACCTGGCCATGCAGGCGGCGTTGCAGCCGTATGTGGACAACGCCATCTCCAAGACCATCAACGTGCCCGAATCCTACCCTTTCGAGCGCTTTCGCTCCCTCTACCGGGAGGCCTTCCGGCTGGGGCTGAAAGGGTGCACCACCTTCCGGCCCACGAGCCGCCAGCCGGGCATCCTGCTGGCGCCGGATCAGGGGGTGGAATCGGGGTCCCGTTGCTGTAGTATCGAGCGCGCCGAGGACTGAGGGGCCCTCCGGCCCACCGATCCCCGGCCGGCGCCCGCCCGGGTGGCGAAACAGGTAGACGCAGGGGACTTAAAATCCCCCGGCCTCGCGGCCGTGCGGGTTCGATTCCCGCCCCGGGCACCATTCAGAATCAACCACTTACCCCGTGGAATCCACGCTGAAACGCCTTCTCCGGCAACCCGCCATTGTTCGGCTATGTTCGCTTGTGTTCGGGTGTGTTCGGGGATAAAGTAGACGGCAGGTAGACGACACGGGGGATTCCATCTACTTCCCATCTACCTGACATGAACGAGCCCCGGTGGTGGTGGCACACCATCGAGGCTCTTGGCACAGCACCTGACGAGGAGGTCACCATGCCCAAGCCCAGACTACACGTTGTCGGCTCCGAGAAGAAGCCCAGCAGCCGACGAAAGCCACGCGACGAAGCCACCAAACTGCTGGAGCAGGCCCTGGCCACCGGCGTCCGGGGTGAGCTGCGCAGCGCCATCCAGGCGGCGCTGCACATCGCCACCGCCCCGAAGGCGCGACAGCTGACCGACCTGGAATACGAGGCGCTGAAGCCGGGCCAGCAGCTGGTCGACCCTCACCGCCCCGGCTTCCTGGCTCGTGCCACACGGCAGGGCGTTCGGCTGATGTACCGCTGCAATCACCCCGCGACGGGGAAGCGGATGGAGGTGTTCATCGGCTACCTTGGCGACATCACCCTGGCCGACGCCCGGCAGGCCTGGGAGGCCATGCGCGCCGCCAGGCTCCGGGGTGAGGAGCCACGCCCACCGGCCGACGATGCGCCCACCGAGTCCACCACGCCCACCATGGGGCAGCTGATGGACTTCTACATGGAGCACTACGCCGAGAAGGTGAAACGCAGCTGGCGGACCGATGCCCGGCTGCTGGACAAGCATATCCGCCCCCGGTGGAAGGACACGCCAGCCAGCGAGTTCACTACGTCCTGCGTGGTCGGCCTGCTGAACAGCCTGGCATCGACGCCCCGCGAAGCCGAGAAGCTGAGGGCGGTGCTGCTGACCCTGTTCAATGTCTGCGCCGGCCGGACGCGGAAGGTAGCCATCGAGCCTGTCCTGCCGCCCGACTTCATCAACCCCGTCACCGCCGCTCAGGTGCTGCAGCATCGTCCACGGGAGGTGGTGCCGCTCACGCTGAAGCAGGTCAGGGGCTACGCCCACGGCCTGCTCGACCCTGCCGTGGGGATGCGCCAGGACATCGCTGCTGCGCTTCTTCTGCAGCTCCTCACGTCCAGCCGCATCGGCGAGGTCACGGCCATGGCATGGACTGAGGTCGACCTGGAGGAGGGGACTTGGCTGCTGCCGGCTGAGCGGTCGAAGAACGGGCGCAGCCACTTGGTCCTGCTCTCGCCCCAGGCGCTGTCGATTCTGCAGCACAGGCGGCGCCAGACGGCGCAGGAGGACTGCTTTGTCTTCCCTGCCCAGCGGGACCGGCGCCGGCCCATCCGTGCTGACCTGGCGGCGCAGCATCTGAAGCAGCACCGCGAGGCCCTGGGCCTGCCTGCGGACTTCACCAGCCATCAGGTTCGCCATGCCTTCGCCAGCTGGGCAGCGGAGCACGGCCACCCGGTCGAGATTGTGGACCGCTGCCAGGCGCACGTCGTCGCCACCGGCATCAACCGGGTCTACAACCGGTCGAAGCACAACAAGGCGGCAGCGGCGCTGTGGCAGGCCTGGGCTGACGCCCTGCTGGGCAAGGGGTGGCAGCGATGAAAAAGCTGGAACCGCATCACCGCTGGTTGGCAACGGCCTGGCTGCACCAGGGCAGTGACTGGTTCGATATTCGGATCTTCGCCCCGAATGCCGACCTGGCCGAGTCTGAAGCAAGGCGCGACGCGAAAACGAATTGGCCGGGCTACGAGCTGCACTCGCTTGTTGTGGAGAGGGTGCACTGATGAACGAGCACGACATCGCCAAAGCCGTGGAGCAGGCCATCGCCGCCTTCGACCCGAAGCGGTGGGAGAAGGAAATCCACCGCGAGTATTGCGCCCGCTCCGCCCAGTTCTTCCGCCACCTGCTGACGGTGGCTCCGCTGACCTGCACGGACCATATCGAGGCGGTCGAGCGAGCCGCCGAGCTGGGCATGGAGGTGCACTGGTGTCACTACCGCCGTGTTGCGGACGTCGCCCTCCAGGGCACAGTGCTGGAAGGCGTCGCCCTGGCGCGCAGTCGGCGCAAGGGCGGGGAGGCCAAGGCGGAGAAGGCGAAGAGCGACCCGGAGCGCCTGGACTGGCGCAGGCGGGCACAGGGGCTCTGGGCCGAAGACCCGGGGCTCAGTGTCAACCGGGTCGGTGAGATTATCCACGCGGCCCGGGGGTATCAGGAGGGGCGGTATCCGTCGGTCTCGACCATCCGCCGGGCCATCAAAGACTTGAAGCCCTGACCCCGAAACCACCCCGCCGCAGCGCCGCCTTCGGGCGGCGTTTTGCGTTGCAGAGTGCGTTGCAAGGTGCTTAGCAGGTTGTCTGACAACGCCCGTTCTGCGGTATTGAATAGATGTCGCCTTCAATCATTCGAGGACGACATCATGGCACGAAAACGACCCATCGAAGCCCCGGCCTTCCGGTCGATTCAGCTTCACTCCCTCCGCGTCTTGAGTACCGCCGACTTGGCTACGGTCGTGGGCATCCCGGCATCCGTGATTAACGGGTGGATGAAGGGCGAGCCCGGTCCCCGCGCCTGGCTGGACGACTACGGCCGCCCCTGCTTCTCCGCCGATGAGGTGGTGGCCTGGGCTGCCGAGAACCTGGCCCGGCCGATTCAGGAACTGGTGGCGGAAGAGGGGGTGCAGCTGTGACGAAGCCGGACCTGACCGTGAAAGAGGCCTGCGCGGTGCTGGGCATCGGCAGGACCAAGGCCTATGAGCTGATGCGCCAGGGCGTGCTGCGGACCTACAAGTTGGGCCCGTCCAGGCGGGACGGCGTGAGGATACGGCGTGAGAGCGTGGAGAAGCTGCGTAGTAGGGGGGCAGGTGTATGAACCAGACCAGCCCCCCTACCGAACAGCCGACCCGGGGGAGGACGAATCCCTTGGGCCCTTTGGACAACCTAGAGGACTACGTGATGCACGATAGCACGACCAATCCGTCAGTCAATCTCCACGTCGCCATCGACTGGTCCAGTCTGGGCTACAAGGTGTTCCCCTGCAGGGCCGACAACAAGCGGCCGCACATCAAGAAATGGCAGGACCTGGCCAGCGCCGACCCGGAACAAATCAATCAGTGGTGGGACCGCTGGCCGGAGGCAATGCCAGGGCTCCATGTCGGCAGTGCCGGCTTCCTCGTCCTGGATGTGGACGTCTCCAAGGGGAAGAACGGCCCGGAGACCCTGAAGGCCCTGGAGACCAAGCACGGGCCGCTTCCGTCCACCTGGCTGGCCAAGACCCCCAGCGGCGGCTATCACTACTACTTCCGGGCGCCGCAGGGCGTGGAGCTGAAGAACACGGTATCCAAGCTGGGGCGCGGCCTGGACACCCGGGCGGGCAATGGCTTCGTCATCCTGCCCGGCAGCGTCGGGGAATCCGGCGCGTATGAGTGGGTGTCCACGGGCGCGGAGCTGGCCCCGGCGCCGGACTGGATTATCGACAAGGTGCGGAAGGACGAGGAGCCCGCCACGCCCGCAGTGGAGTACAAGCCAGGGCAAGAGCCCGGCAACGACGAGTTCGCCCGGCAGGCGCTCGCTGAAGCGGTCAAGGCGGTGTCCGAGGCGGAGGGCGGCGAGCGCAACGACACGCTCAACGCCAAGGCGGTGCGGGTCTTCGGCATGGCGAAGGCGAATCGTCTCGACCGGGCTGAGGTCCACGCTCAGTTGGAGGAGGCGGCCATTGCCGCGGGCCTGGAGGCCGACGAGACCGCCGGGACGCTGGCCTCGGCCTGGAAGGGGGCCAAGCCGCGGACGGAGGGCCTGCGGCCCTCCCCAGAAGAAATGTTCGACGCTGTGGCAGAACCGGAGTTCGTCTATGTCGGGGAGATGCACAAGGTCTATCACTGGCCCAGCGGACGGTTCTGGCCCCTGGAAGGTTTCTACTCGGTCCTGAAACTGAGGACGAAGGAGAAGAAGGACGACGCCCGGGAAAGCCTCCCTCACGTGGCAACCATCGACTTCGCCCCCGGAGAGCCGCGTGTTTTTCGAGATGGGAAGCTCCCGGTGCTCAACACCTGGCGCGGGCTGGAGGTCCAGGGGTCGGACGCGGACCCCGGCCCTTGGCTGGAGCACCTACACCGCCTGGTGGGGAATCAGGACGAAGCCGAACACCTGCTGAACTGGATGGCGTTCACGATTCAACGCCCTGGCGTGAAAATCAACCATGGCGTGCTGATGATGGGCGAGCCTGGCAACGGCAAGGATACCCTGTTCCAGCCGCTCAGACGCGCTCTGGGGACCGCAGCAGCGGACGTGAAGGGCGAAGATATGCTCCGGGACTTCAATCAGTACCTGGTCGGTGCCAAGCTGCTGGTGATTCAGGAGGCGAATCTCGGCAATCGAAAGGATGCCAGCAACATCAGCAACCAGCTGAAAGACCTGTTCTCCGCTCCGCCGGAGACCCTCTCAGTCAACATCAAGCACGTTGCCCCCTTCAACGTGCGGAATCTCTGCAGCGTCGTGGTCCTGTCCAATATGGAGGTTCCCCTGATGGTGGAACGCGGTGACCGCCGTATCTTCGCCATCAGGACGGCCTTCAGGGTGCGAGACAACGACGGCCGGCTTTTCGATTGGACGCCGGACTACTTCAGCCAGCTTTGGCACTGGCTGGAGGAGGAGGGCGGTAACGCGGCGGTGGTGGGCTACCTGCTCCACCGGGATGTGACCGGGTTCAATCCAAAGGCGCAGCCACCCACTACTGAATACCACGATGAACTGCGGGAATCATCTGTCGAGCCGCTGGAGCGCCTGGCCCTGGAGTGGGCGAAGGAGCAAGTGCAGGGAGCCACCGTCTCGCCGAAAGACGCGTACGAGGAACTCCACCAGCGTCCGATGTTGCTCCGCGAGTGCGGATTGAAGGAGCTGCCGGCGCTGAACATTGTGTCACGCAAGTTTGCCGCTGCCGGCGTTATCGAGGCGGTCAAGGTGCGGCAAGGTGATAGCGTAGTTCGTGCCTGGCGCATTCTCCACGGTGGGAAGTCGGCTATCGATTACAGCTTTTTGGATTGATTGTTGACGATGTTGACGGTTGTTGACGATGTTTTTCTATTTGGTGAGATTTTCATAAATAAGAGTAAATAGAGAAAAAAGAGAAAAAAGAGGTGCAATAGGAAATAACCGTCAACATCGTCAACACCGTCAACACCATGGAATGTTGACTGTTGACGGTTGTTGACGGTGTTTTCAGAAAGGTTTTTTACTGACGATTTTTTCAACGGGCACGAGCCCACAACCATGAGGACGAAAGACCATGACCAAGAAACCCACCACCACCGACTTCGACGTTCCCCGCCCGGGCCCCACCATCCTGGACCATCTGCCACAGCGGGCGCTCCTCCGGGAGCTGAAGGGCATGGACCTGAGCAACCAGGACCTGCGCGGTCAGGACCTGCACCACGCTGACCTGACCGGTTGCGACCTGGCTGGCGCTGACCTGCGCGCGGTGAAGTTGCGCGGCAGCAACCTGGCTGATGTCTATCTCGCCTCCACCGACTTGCGTGGCGCTGACCTGCGCCAGGTCACCATGTCGTTTCAGTGCGACGACACCGACTTCGGCGGAGCCGACCTGCGCGATGGCTTCATCGGCGTGATGGACGCTACCGACGATTCAGACCCTCCCAGCTTCACCAACGCCGACCTGCGGGGTTGCCGGCTCCGGGGGCATCTGCGAGGCGCCCGCTTCAACGGCGCTGACCTGCGCGGCGCTGATTTCAACGGGGACGCCACTGGCGCCACGTTCTCCGGTGCCAAGCTGGACGCCTCAGCCTGGAAGAGCGCGGAGAGGTGCAAAGGCGACCTGACCGGCGCCATCCCGGTCGGCTTCGACCCCACCGCCTAGCCGGGGGATACGGACGCCTTCGGCTTCGCTGCAGTATCACGGGGCTGGGGGTGTCCGTCCACCTGGTGGACCACTACGACACCTTTCCCCTTGCAATCTCACAGCCACCGCGCTACAGTAATGACATGACCAAGCAAGCAGACTACGAGAAGCGGCAACGGGAGCGGGGGTACCGCCCCGTCCGCGTATGGGTTCCGGCGGCTGACGTGGAGCGACTGAAAGCCTACGCCGCCCGGCTGAGAAAGCAGTTCCAGAAGAAGATGAAGGAGTAGAACCAAAGCGGCCCCGGGCCAGTGCTGCAACACCGACCCGAGGCCTTCCCACCATCGACTGAAGAGGAGTCGACAATGAGCACACGCAAGACTATCACCCCCAGGGCATCCAGTGAACTTCACCGGGCTGCGGAAGCGGCACTGCGGAATGAGGAGCGGAGATGGCTTTGGCGAGTCAGGCAGGCTCGCCTGCTGGCCGATGCTAGTGACCAGTACCTGCTGAACCTGACCCGCCGGCAGAACGCCGCCGGCATCTGCCCCGACTGCGGCGAGTACCTGCAGCGGGTCCGCCTCCCCTACGAGGGCAGCGTCCATGTCCTGCGGGTCTGCACCTGCGGGCATGTGGAGGAGGAACAGCCCGGGATTGAATACTTGATGGAGAATGCACGATGACCACTACCACCCGCGTCCGCGGTTTTGCGCCATGGCGTCTGCATCGCCAGAGCCGTGTTCTGGTCGAACAGGTCCAGGCCATCATCGAGGAGTACAACGACCAGCTGCCGCTAACCCTCCGCCAGATTTTCTACATCCTGGTGTCAAACGATGCCTGGCCGAAGACTGAAAACGCGTACAAGGCCCTGGGGGAGAAGATGAACCGGGGCCGGCGGGCTGGGATGATTCCGTGGGACGCTATCCGGGATGATGGCCACACCTACCGCAGCACCGGCGGCTACATCTCACTGAGCCATTTTTGGCATACGGTCCGCCGCGATGCCGAGGACTTCACCCTGGACCGGCAGCAGGACCAGCCGCGTCGGCTGATGCTCTGGTGCGAGGCCGCCGGTATGGTTCCCCAGCTGATGCGCGTGGCTGAGCCCTACGGGATTGCCGTGGCCTCCGGCAGTGGATTCGACTCGGTCACCGCGAAGTATGAGGCCGCACAGCTCATCACCGGCAACGGCCCGACCACCATCCTCCACCTTGGCGACTACGACCCGTCCGGGGTCCATGTTCACAGCGCCCTATCCGAGGACCTGGGCGCCTTCGTGGATGCCATGGGCGGCGACGTCGAGGTTATCCGCATCGCGGTCACCCCGGAGCAGGTAGACCGCTACGACCTGCCCACGGCACCACCCAAGAAGGAAGACAAGCGCTCCTTCGATGGGGACGCCACCACCCAGTGCGAAGCCCTGCCGCCGACCATCCTGGCCGACCTGGTCCGCGAGGCCATCGAATCGCGGATTGACGCCGTAGCGTACAAAGCGACGCTGGCCGAAGAAGAACGGCTGCGGGCTGCTGCAGTGGCGACCATGGAAAGACTGCTGAGCAGCGAGTAGCCCCGGCCCGGCCATGGACGGCCATCCATATCAACCCGGAGACCAAACAATGAACCTGACCAAAACCATGAAACGCATCATCACGACCTTCATGACCGCGACACTCATCAGCGGTGCTTTCGGTGTGGAAGCGGCTTTACAGTTCCCTGATCCTCCTGGGACAAACAATCACCGCGAAATGGCGAGAGCGCGCGCTCTGATAGGCGGCAGAGCGGAATGGTTGGCATACTACAAAGCACTCGACGAATACTGGAAACTGGTGAAAATGGCGGAAAGCAAGCTGGTTGAAGCTGGATATGCGCCGCCGGAAAAACTGAAGGTTACTGCTACTTCACCTGGTATGGGGTTGATGGAGGTGTGGGTACGGATGGAGGAGGCAACCGGAAAAAAGCTGAATGCGCTTTTCAATGCTGATGATGATAGTTACATCTATTTCGAGAATCGGTTTAAGACGGCCGCCTGTGGTACTCCAATCGTTCGCCTTGGAATCCTGGGGTACGGGTTGTTGGTGACGTATCGGGTGAAAGGGAGTGACGGAGTCCATATAACGACCATAGCGGTTGATTCCTGTAGAGGGGTATCTATCCCCCAGTAATAGTCCATCTCCTCTGCTCACATCTGGCCATGGACGGCCACCCCCGCCCGGGGGACTCCACCGCCCCCGGGTTCCCTTCCGCACCGCGCCTTCCACCCTTCCCGTTCACCTGGCGATGCACTACGGTGCTGTTTCAGCTACTATTTGTTGCAAATGAAACCATTTCTCGCCAATTTCGGAGGAAGAATCGGAAAATGGGAGACCGAGACAAGAAAGGGCGTTTCGCCCCGGGATGGCGTGGCGGCCCTGGCCGGCCCAAGGGCAGCCGGGACAAAGCGACCGTGGAGCGTGAGCGGGTCCTGAACCAGCTGCGCCAGCAGAACGAGGGCATGGCATCTGAGCTGCTGAAGAAGGCGCAGGAGATGGCCTTGGCCGGCGACACGGTGATGTTGAAAGCTCTGCTCGACAGGCTTTATCCAGTCTGGAGCGCGAAGGAGGAAGAACTGCTCCGCCGCCTGGACGAACTGGAGGGGCGCATCGCGGCGATGCAGGGCGATGGCGCTGACCCCTTCGCTCACCTGCGTCTGGCCAAGCAATGACCCCTGAGCAGCGTCTGAAGCAGCTTGAGGGCACCGCCAGACGGGTACCGGGGGAGCAGCTGTTCCTGAAGGTCGTGGGCCAGGCCGGAGACAGCGCCGACGGTGCGCTGATGCGGGCCGGCTTCGACCCTGATGCAGTGCGGCGTGACCCCTCCGTCTGGTGCCTGACCATCATCCCACCGAAGCCGTCCGCGTGAACGATGGGCCGGGCTGCGCTGCCGCCTTCCGATGACGACATCGCCCGGCTGCAGCGGATAGTCGGCTACGTCCCAGAGCCGCGTCAACGGCCAACCCCCCTAAGACCTGCCATGACCTGGAATGAGGTCGCACAATGCCTTGGATGCTCCAGGCAGACAGCGGTGAACACCGGCGCCAGGGCCATGGCGAAGTGCCGCATCTGGCTGGAGCAACATGGCATTGACCCCGACGACGTGTTCACCGATAGTTGCAGATGAAACTTTTTCACCAAGACGGAAGGAGGAAGGCATGACTACCAATCGAGTGCATGAAACACAGGATAAACTCCACGCTCTGCATCGGCATCAGGACCAGCAGCGCCAGGCCCGGGACGAACTGCAGCAGGCGATGCGAGACGCCCAGAGCGCCGTCCAGGCTGCCCGGGTGGAACGCATCACCTCGCCATCGAAGTCTGCGGACGCGGTCTTTCAGAAGGCGCAGAAGGCGCTGGCGCAGGTGACCGAAGAGCTGGAGCAGGTGGAACAGGAGTTGGCCGCTTGCGAGCAGGCCGAAGGGCAGGTGCTCGAAGAGTTGGAACACGCCAGGGCGTCGGACCGGAAGGACAAGCTGCGGCGGGCCCGGGCTATCGGCGTTGAGCTGTTACCCGAAGCGCAGGCCAAGGCGATGCAGGCATTGGCGCAGTTCGCGGTCATCACGGCGGCGGCGGAAGATGCCCCACTCGGCCTGGTCGGCGGCGGGAAATCGCTGGGGCTTCGATTGGAAAAATCCGGGCTGCGGGCCGCGCTCTCCAAGGCAGTGCAGGAGTTCACATCGGAACATGGCGTTGAGGGGCTTTGGAACGAGTGGAACATGGTGCCCGTGGATACCACCGGCGAAGAGCAGGAGGTGGCGTGATGGCCAGTCCACTGAGCGATTTGCTGTACCAGGGCGAGGTCGAGGCCATCCAGAATACCGACGACATCCGCGCCTTGGAGCAGGCGCGTAACACGCTGCGGGACCGGCTCATCGGCGACGACGTCGCCCCGAGCAAGCGCGATGCGGCGGTCCAGGCGTTGGCGGCCTACAGTGAGCGAATCCTGGAGCTGGGCGGCGAGTCCACCGAGCACCCGATGCCAGCGGCCGCCATCGACAGCAGCCACAGCGCCGACTACGACCGGCAGGCACAGGAGCGCCGGCAGGAGACGGCGGAGCGGCTGGCGCGGCAGTGGTCCGATAAGCCCGTCAACGCCACGCCGGACCCGGAGGAAACGCCATGAAGACACCCATCCACACCCGCGCCCGCGTCAATCCCGGACCGGACGGCACCGTGCAGTATCATCCCAAGAGCCACGAGCGCCCCACCGTGACGGTCCCGCGAGGAGAGGCGGCGCAGATGCTGCGGTCGGCGGACCTGCGACAGGCGTTTATCCAGTCGGTCGAGCTCCGGGGTGCGGACCTCTCCGACCTGGACCTGAGCGGCAGCACCTTCTTTCGCTGCGGCCTGGACGGGGCGGATATGTCCAAGTGCAACCTGACCAATGTCGTCTTCTCTCAATGCAGCACTGCGAACCTGGACCTGACCGACGCCGAGGTGGCCGGGCTGATGGCGAAGCGGTGCAGCCACCGCCTGGACCTTCCCAAGACGCAGGCGGCGCTGCAGGCGGTCACCGATGAGTGACCCTATCGCCGAAGCGCAGCAGCAGCTGCGGACCATCGAGGCCGAGCACGCCAGCGCCTGCAAGGCCCGGGTCGCCGACCAGTCAGAGGCGGCCAGGCGCCGGGTCGAGGACCTGGCCAGGGAGCGGGACAGCCTCCGCCGGCTGCTGATGGAGCTGCGCCAGGCCGAGCGCCGGGAGCGGCAGGAGGCGGCTGCGCAGGCCCAGAGAGCCCAGCAGGCCCGGGAGACGGCATTGGCCAGGTGGGCCGCCGACAGGGCGACCATGGCCGTGGATGTCTACCGGGAATCCATGGTGGAGCTACTGGCCCTTGGCTCCCTGCAGCGGCGTCTGCACCGCATCCACGGGTCGGACCTGCCGCCAAGGCCGAAGGAGCAGGAGGTGCGGTCACGAATCGAGGAACTCATCAATGAATTCGACTCTGAATGACGTCAAACTGGAGAATCTGCAGCGGGTGCTTGGCCATGACGGCGACGTCAATGACCTGGAGCTGGAATGGCTGCAGCAGCAGGGCGCCCTCGCCGACCAGCTGAACGACGCCTGGGATGAATACCTGACCCTGCAGGGCTATCCCGGTGGAGTCGATGCTGCCGCGATGAACGATAGATGGTACCGGTGGCTGGGCGACCAGGGCCATACCGGCAATTTGAACGAACGGTGGGCGAGCTACTGGCCGTCTCTCTGACAGGGCTGCCCGGTCGTCTCGCGGTCTGGCCCGCCGCGCATGCCTTCCGTGGCGGCCCGGCACCTATCTTCACAATGTTGGCGTCCTGGTAGATGGCGCTGACCACTTCCGCGTCATAGAGTCGAAATCAAAGGCCTTAAAATCCCCCGGCCTCGCGGCCGTGCGGGTTCGATTCCCGCCCCGGGCACCAATCCTTTCAGCGATGCCGGAGGTCCTCTCGCCAAGACGCGAAGGGCGCAGGGAGCGCCAAGGGTTTCCTGGGGGGTGCACGAAGGAACGGTCGAACGAGCCATCAAACAGGCCTTCGCAATTTTCGCCATTCCAACTTTTGTAACCCTGGTCATCCCGACATTCCAAAATTCCTGACCTTCGTCATCCTGGTATTTCTTGACTCTCGTCATCCCGGCGAAGGCCGGGATCCAGGTGGGTGAGTACTCCGGATTCCGGCCTTCGCCGGAATGACGGGAAAAGCCGGAATGACGGGAAATGGGTGGTTCAGATAGCTCTGAACACCTTTGCGTTCTTTGCGTCTTGGCGAGAGAACATTCTTACTCGGTAAAGGATTCCCACCAGGACGCGAAGGGCACAGAGAGCGTCGGTGGTTTCCTGTCCGGTCGAATGAACACCTTCGCGCTGGTAGCGCAGTCGGTGCCTTTGCGGGGAATGGCCGATTCCCCGTTCAACCAGCCGGTGGACACTGGATTCGCCGGATATCCCAGTGCTGCAGCGCCCAATGCCAGAATTCATCCAGATTTGCCGGTGGTTCCGGCGGTGGGGGCTGGCACAGGAACTCCAGGGCGGCCAACAGGGTGGGCAGGGGGTTGGCGGGGTCCACCGGCCGTGCCCGGTCCTGCTTGCTCAGTTTGCGGCCCTGGGCATCCAGCACCAGCGGGAGATGGGCGTAGCGGGGTGTGGGCAGGCCCAGCAGGCGCTGCAGGTGGATCTGGCGCGGGGTGGAGAGCAGCAGGTCGGCGCCGCGAACCACGTCGGTGACGCCCTGCCAGGCGTCGTCCACCACCACCGCCAGCTGGTAGGCGAACAGGCCGTCGGCCCGGCGCACGACGAAGTCGCCCACCTCGTTCCAGAGATTGTGGCCGCAGCTGCCGCAGATGCGGTCGTCGAAGGTGATGGTCTCCCGCTCCACCCTGACGCGGTAGGCCCGTGCCCGGCGCCCCGGCGGCAGGCCGCCGCGGCAGGTACCGCCGTAGCGCGGTCCTTCGGCCCCTGGCAGTCCCTGTGCAGCGATCTCGCGCCGGGTGCAGCCGCAGGGATAGGCGAGGTCACCGGCCAGCAGGCGCTCCAGTCCTTCCCGGTAGGCCTCGTCCCGGCGGCTCTGGCAGATCACCCCGCCGTCCCATTCGAAACCGAATGCCTCCAGCGTCGCCAGGATCCGGTCCGCGGCCCCGGGCCGCTCACGCGGGCGATCCAGATCCTCCATCCGCACCAGCCACTCGCCACCCTGGCTGCGGGCGTCCAGAAAGCTGCCCAGGGCGGTGACCAGGGAGCCGAAATGGAGCGGCCCGGTGGGGGAGGGGGCGAAGCGGCCGCGGTACAGCGGGCTGGACTGCCTCTTTGTCCCAGGTTTCACGATCCCTGTACCCTCGATAGGGGGTTTTCCGTATCTGGAGAAATTCTCGCCAGGGCACAGAGGGCGCGAAGAGCGCAAAGGATTCCCTGTTTGGTGAAAAGAATATCATTGTCCCCTTGGCGCACTTCGCGTCTTTGCCAGAGAACGTCCCCGAGTCGGAGGGATTCTCGCCAAGGCGCAAAGGACGCGAAGAGCGCAGAGGATCTCAGTTTTACGGGAAAACGATAGAGATCACTTGTACCCGGCAGCAGTCCGCCCCCGACGAAAAAGCCGGCACTGGGCCGGCTGGGTCGTTCGACGGGGATCCGCATGGGTTCGCTGCTCAGCCCATCTGTTTTTCCCGGATCTCGTCCAGTGTCTTGCAGTCGATGCAGAGGGTGGCCGTGGGCCGCGCCTCCAGGCGCCGGATGCCGATCTCCACGCCGCAGGCCTCGCAGTAGCCGTACTCGTGGTTGTCGAGCAGGATCAGGGTATCCTCGATCTTCTTGATCAGCTTGCGCTCGCGGTCGCGGGTACGCAGCTCCAGGCTGAACTCCGATTCCTGGGTGGCCCGGTCATTGGGGTCGGGGAAATTGGCCGCCTCGTCCTGCATGTGGTGCACGGTACGGTCAACCTCCTCCATGAGTTCACGCTTCCACTCTTCCAGGATCGCCCGGAAATGGGCCTCCTGCTTCTCGTTCATGTACTCCTCGCCTTTCTTCTCCTTGTAAGGCGCGAACCCAAACGGACCACTCAGGTCGCGTTTGACTTTCTTCTTTGCTGCAGCCATTCGGTGACTCCTGCGAACCATGCTGAAGAGGGGCGGTATATTTACCAGATCCGGACAGTGGCGGCAACCGCGTTCCCGGCCCTGCCCAGTGGTTGTCGGGCAGCATTCGGGGTTCTTTAGGGAACACCCTGACAAGACGCCCGTGAGCCTGTGGGAAATCCATAATACCGCCGCAGTCGGAGATCGGGACGGCCGGGCGACATGGATCCCGGCGCAGGCCGGGGTCCAGTTGAATCAAGCGCCTGTAACCAGTATTTCAATCGAATGCTGAACTGCCGCGCCTCTCTCCGGATATCCCCTGTGATCTCCATTCCCGCTGTGGTTGAATAACCGGCCCCGAGGTACCAATGGAAGCGGACGACGATGGCTGAACTGGAAGCACTGATTTTCGACGTGGACGGCACCCTGGCCGACACCGAACGGGAGGGTCACCGGGTGGCGTTCAACGCCGCCTTCTCCGAGGCCGGGCTGGACTGGGTCTGGGACGAGGCACTGTACGGCCGGCTGCTGGCGGTGACCGGTGGCAAGGAGCGGATGCGTTACTACCTGGATCATTTCAACCGCGAGTTCCCGCGACCGGCGGATCTGGATCGGTTCATCGCCGGCCTGCACGCCGCCAAGACCCGGCACTACAAGCAGCTGATGGCGGAGGGGCGCATCCCGCTGCGTACCGGGGTCCGCCGCCTGCTGGAAGAGGCCCGGGAGCAGGGGCTGCGCCTGGCCATCGCCACCACCACCACGCCGGACAATGTCACCGCCCTGCTGGAGAACAGCCTGGAGGCGGGCGGATCCGACTGGTTCGAGGTGATCGCGGCGGGCGACGTGGTGCCGGCGAAGAAGCCGGCACCGGACATCTACCTCTGGGCACTGGAGCAGCTGGGTCTGAAACCCGGCCAGTGCCTGGCGCTGGAGGATTCCCACAACGGCGTCCTGTCGGTGCTGGATGCGGGCATCCGCTCGCTGGTGGTGACGGTCAACGGTTATACCCGGGACGAGGACTTCGGCGGCGCCACCCTGGTGGTGGACCACCTGGGTGAACCGGGCGAGCCCTGCCAGGCCCTGTACGGTGATCTGAACGGCCGCACAATGGTGGATGTGCCGCTGTTGCGCGAGATGCACGCAGCGCAGTAGCACCGCAGCCGCCCGGCGCAGGACCCGTCCCGCGTAACGTCCCCCGGGCGCAGCCGGGAAACAGAAGTGTCCCCGCGGGGGCGCATACAAAGACTGATCAAAGGACTCCGAGCCATGCACGACCTTCCTCCCCTGGCCCGACGCATGGAGGGCATTCGTCCGTTCTACGTCATGGAGCTGCTGGCCCGGGCCCAGGAGCTCGAGGCGGCCGGGCGCTCCATCGTTCACATGGAGGTCGGGGAGCCGGACTTCCCCACCCCGGAACCGGTGGTGCAGGCCGGACACAGGGCACTGGAGGAGGGACGGACCCACTATCTGCCGGCCCTGGGCCTGCCGGCCCTGCGGGAGCGCATCGCCGGCTTCTACCGGGAGCGCTATGGCGTCGCGCTGGATCCGGCGAGGGTGGTGGTGACCCCCGGCTCCTCCGGGGCACTGCAGCTGGCCATGAGCGTGCTGATCGATCCCGGCGCCAAGGTGCTGATGGCCGATCCCGGCTATCCCTGCAACCGCCATTTCGTCCACCTGGTCGGTGGCGAGGCGGTGAACGTACCGGTCGGTCCGGAGACCGGGTATCAGCTGACCGCAGCGCTGGTGGAACAGGCCTGGCGCGACGACACCAGGGCGGTGATGGTGGCCACCCCTTCCAACCCCACCGGCACCCTGCTGTCACGGGGGCAGCTGGCCGCCATCCAGGCGGTGGTACGCTCCCGCGGCGGCATCCTGATCGTGGACGAGATCTACCAGGGGCTGGTCTATGGCGACGGCCAGGGTACCGCCCTCGCCCTGGGCGACGACCTGGTGGTGATCAACAGCTTCTCCAAGTATTTCGGCATGACCGGCTGGCGCCTGGGCTGGATGGTGGTGCCGGAGCCCTGGGTGGAGGCGATCGGGCGGCTGGCCCAGAATATCTTCCTCTCCGCCCCCACGGTGGCCCAGTATGCCGCCCTGGCCGCCTTCGAACCGTACAATCTGGCGGTATTGGAACAGCGTCGTCAGGCGTTCCAGGCGCGCCGCGACTTTCTGCTGCCTGCCCTGACCGGTCTGGGCTTCAGGATCGGCGGTGTCCCCGCCGGCGCCTTCTACCTCTACGCCGACTGCTCCGCCTTCACCGACGACAGCTTCGGCTTCTGCCGTGAACTGCTGGAACAGGAGGGGGTGGCGACCACTCCGGGCCGCGACTTCGGCTTCAACCGGCCGGAGCGGCACGTCCGCTTCGCCTACACCACCGACATCCCGATGCTGGAGGAGGGTGTGGCAAGGCTGGAGCGATTCCTCGGCCACGGCCACCGGTAGGGGGCGATCACCCCCGGCGACCACACCACAACGCCGTCGCCCCGGCCACCGCCGCCGGCATGGCGGCGAAGTTGAGCACAGGGACCATCATCAGCAGCATCAGGGCACTGCCGAAGCCCAGGGCGGTCAGGCGCGCCCTGCGCAGTTCGGCGAACTGCTGGCGCAGGCGCAGGCCGTGGTTGCCCATCGGGTAGTCCATGTACTCGATGGTGAGGAACCAGGCACTGAATGCGAACCAGAGAAACGGGGCGGCCACGTTGACGACGGGAATCAGGAACAGGATCAGCAGGGGAATGGCGCGCAGCAGGAAATAGAACAGCTTGCGCAGCTCCATCAGCAGGGCCGGCAGGATCTCCGCGGCAATGCTGCCATCGC
>DRKP01000114.1 GCA_011051715.1 Sedimenticola thiotaurini
CAGTACCTTCGGCTCCTGCAGGGTACCGTCGAAGTTGGGCACCCAGTCCACCGTCCCCTGTCCCAGTTCGGACAGCAGCACCTGGGCGTAGGGGGTGAGACGGGCCTCGGTGTAGCGCATGGCGGCGAACGACTTGGGGTCGTCCGGAGAGCCCCAGTTGCCCTGGCCGTCGATCAGCGGGTAGCGGTAGGAGAAGGGCTGGGCCATCAGCACCATCGCCTCGTAGCAGGCGCTGTCACCATGGGGATGGAACTTGCCCAGGACGTCGCCGACGGTGCGGGCCGACTTCTTGTGTTTCGACGCGGCGGAGAGGCCGAGTTCGGACATGGCGTAGACGATACGCCGCTGCACCGGCTTCAGGCCGTCGCCGATATGGGGCAGTGCCCGGTCCAGGATCACGTACATGGAGTAGTCCAGGTACGCCTTCTCGGTGAAACGGGCCAGCGGGATCTGCTCGATCCCCTCCTGGCCCGGATCGGTGGTTTCGGTCATGGAGGTCTCGCGCTGTCGGTTCCGGTTGGGAGACGGCCGCTCCTGCTGGAAAGGGTGCGTCCGGCGGGCCTGTACCTTAGCAGACTTCGGGGCCCGGATCAGCCTGCCCCCGGCACCTCCCCGGGGAGATATGCAGATGATCTGCTATGCTCCCTGCCTGACATGGCGAAGACGGCAAGAGAGGTGCGATCGATGTCGAAACGTGGACGAAAGGCCCTGGTCATGGGCGGTTCCAAGGGTCTGGGATTCGCCTGTGCGGAGGCGCTGGCGCGGCGCGGCTGCGAGCTGCACCTGCTGGCCCGCAGCGAGGCTGACCTGGAGCGGGCGGCGGCGGGGCTGCGCACCGATCACGGCGTCGGAGTCGGTTTCGACGCGGTCGACATCACCGACGAGTCCGCCCTGCAGCGGGTGCTGGACGCGCTGGGCCCCTGCGACATCCTGGTCAGCAACTGCGGCGGCCCACCGCTGGGTGGTTTCGAGTCGTTCGGACTGGACGACTGGGACGCCGCCTACCGCAGCCAGGTGCGCAGCGCGGTGCAGGTATGCCGGTCACTGGTGCCGCCGATGGCGCAGCGGGGCTGGGGCCGGGTGGTCATGATCGCCTCGATCTCGGTCGGCACCGCCATCCCCGGGCTGGTGCTGTCGAACTCACTGCGCCCCGGCCTGCTGGGGCTGGCCCGCTCCCTGACCCGGGAGTACGCCCACCGCGGCGTCACCGCCAACCTGCTCTGTCCCGGCCTCACCCTCACCGACCGCCTCGATGCCCTGATCCGCAAGAACATGGAGGTGCAGGGAAAGAGCCGCGACGAGGTGATCGCCGGCATGACCGCCGCGATTCCGGCCGGTCGCCTGGGACGACCGGAGGAGCTGGGCGAGACCGCTGCCTTCCTGGCCGGTGACGGTGCCGCCTTCATCAGCGGCCAGGCCCTGTTCATCGATGGCGGGCAGACCGCCTGAAGGGGGGTATCAGCCCGTCTGCAGCGGCCGCTGCTGCCGCTCCCGCAGAAACCGCGCCAGCAGCAGGCCGGCCATCCCCGCCTGGGTCAGCAGCAGGAGCAGCAGGCCGGCATCCAGGGCCCGGGGCAGGTGCAGGACGATGCCGGCGCCGGCCGCAGCCAGTCCCAGGGAACCCAGCGCCAGGTCCAGGTTCATCAGTCGTTCCAGGCCCCGCTGCCGCGCCGGGGCCCAGTCGTAGATGTGCCACAGGGTCTTCACTCCCAGCAGCCAGCCGAGCAGCAGCAGCACCGTGCCCACACTCACCAGCCAGGCGCCCGCAAAGGTACCGGCGGCGGTGAGGAGACTGCCCCACAGCAACAGGTGGAACAGGCTGCCATAGCGGACGTAGCGGGGCGGCTCCCCCCGCAGCCAGGCGGGATAGCGTTCCAGCAGCAGGCCACTGGTGGCAGTCGGCAGGATCAGCCCGAGGACGACCAGCCAGGGCAGCTCAGGCGGCAGGCCGTCCGGCGAAGGGGTCGTCGCCAGCACCAGCGCCAGCAGCAGACCCTCGGCCACCGCAGCCAGCCCGAGCAGCCGCGACGGCCGCGCGGTCAACCACCGCCAGGCGCGGTTGCTCCGGCGCCGGCGGGCGCCCATGGGCGGGGGAATGGCGATACACATGACGGGGACCCGGTGGTTTGCTGTGCTGCGCCCCATGGCACCACAGGCTGGAGGGCGGGGACATGACAATCGTCAATGGCGCCGCCACCGGGGCTGCGTTACTGGGAGAACGACTGCTCTCCCTCCTGGTAGTAGCGGATGGAGTCCAGGATCGCCTGTTTCCGCAGCTGTTCCGTCTTGTTCTGCGCCTGGCACAGGAAGAACTCCCACAGGTCGCGCCGGTACCAGTTGCTGCGGCCGCTGTCGATGCTCAGCCAGCGCGGCCGGGTCAGGGGGCGGAACTTGTCTCCACGGGTGCCATAGGCGATGGTCTTGTACTCCCGGGTGGCGCAGCGCATGCCCTCGTACATGACGTTGCGATTGCCGGTCCGGGCCGATTCCAGCACCAGGGTGTAACGCACCACCCCGTCCTCGCCGATGCTGAGAGAGGCCGGATCGATGAAGAAGCGGAAGCGCGCCCCGGGGTGCTCGAACGGCACCTCCATCAGCCCGTCGTCCGCCGGAAACGGCGGCAACTCCTTGAGCTGCTGCTCCTGCCAGGGTTCATCCTCCTCGTACCGCAGCGGCTCGTCGTGAGGATCGTTGAAGCTCCAGTTCTTCGCCGCCGGCGCCGGCCCTGCGGCCAGCAGCAGCACCAGCAGGGCAGCCGCCATGTGTCGTCCATACATGCTCACACCTCCGCCAGGTCCCCTTTCTCCTGCAGCCAGGCCTTGCGGTCGGCCGCCCGTTTCTTGGCCAGCAGCATGTCCATCACACTGCTGGCGTCGTCGTCGCTGTCGATGGTGAGTCGCACCAGCCGCCGGGTGTCGGGATGGATGGTGGTCTCCCGCAGCTGGGACGGGTTCATCTCCCCCAGCCCCTTGAACCGCTGCACGCTCACCCTGCCGCGCAGCTTCTCCGCCGCGATGCGATCGAGGATACCCTGTTTCTCGGCATCGTCGAGGGCGTAGAACACCTGCTTGCCCACGTCGATGCGGTACAGCGGTGGCATCGCCACGTAGACGTGCCCCTCCTTCACCAGCCGGCGGAAGTGGCGCAGGAACAGGGCACACAGCAGGGTGGCGATGTGGGCGCCGTCGGAATCGGCATCGGCCAGGATGCAGATCTTGCCGAAGCGCAACCGCGACAGGTCGTCGGAGCCGGGATCGACCCCGATCGCCACCGAGATGTCGTGCACCTCCTGGGACGACAGCACCTCCGCCGGATCCACCTCCCAGGTGTTCAGGATCTTGCCCCGCAACGGCATGATGGCCTGGAACTCCCGGTCCCGCGCCTGCTTGGCCGAGCCGCCGGCGGAGTCGCCCTCGACCAGGAACAGCTCGGTGCGCTGGGGGTCGACGGCGCTGCAGTCGGCCAGCTTGCCGGGCAGCGCCGGTCCCTGGGTCACCTTCTTGCGCTGCACCTTGCGCCCGGCCCGCAGGCGGGTCTGGGCGGCGCTGATGGCCAGTTCGGCGATCGCCTCGCCCTCGCGGGTGTGCTGGTTGAGCCACAGGCTGAAGGCGTCCTTCACCACCCCGGAGACGAAGGCGGCGCACTCGCGCGAGGAGAGCCGCTCCTTGGTCTGGCCGGAGAACTGGGGGTCGGCCATCTTCACCGACAGCACGTAGCTGCAGCGGCCCCAGACGTCGTCCGGGGTCAGCTTCACCCCCCGCGGCAACAGGTTGCGGAACTCGCAGAACTCACGCACCGCCTCGGTCAGACCGGTGCGCA
>DRKP01000115.1 GCA_011051715.1 Sedimenticola thiotaurini
GCAGCCGCCTAGAATCCGTCAAAGGTGTGCTCCAGCAGCGGTCGCATGCGTTCTACGCTGGCACGCCCCTCCTCGATGGCGACCCCGGCCTCGTCGAACTCCATCAGGCCGAGCCACGACAGGCGCGGCGTCAACAGGATCTCGGGCGGGTCACCGGCCATGCGGCTGCGGGTGATGCGGTCCTGCATGATGTTGATGGAGGTGGCCAGGACGTCGAACAGGCCGGGGGCACCCCGCTCCTCGCCCAGCAACTCCGAAAGCAGGCGCGCGTTGCGCTCACCGAAGCTCTTGCTGAGTTGCCTGGATATCCTCGACCAGAGATCGGTATCGGCCCCCGCTTCCCGCCGGCGCCCCAGCCGTTGGCGGGCGTGGTTCTGCAGGTGCTTGCCGACGATGTCGCCGTTGAGGTTGACGGCGATGACCACCTCGGCGCCCATGGCACGGCACAGGGAGACCGGCACCGGATCGACCAGGCCACCGTCGACCAGCCAGCGATCGCCGAGACGCGACGGCGCAAACAGGCCGGGAAGCGCCACCGAGGCGCGGATACTGTCCAGCAGCGACCCCTCCCGCAGCCACACCTCGCGGCCGCTGCTGAGCTCGGTGGCCACGGCGCCGAAGCTGAGCGGCAGGGAAGCGATGTCGACGTCGCCCACGTGACTGGTGGCGAAGGCCAGTATCCGTTCGCCCTGGATGAAGCCGCCGCCGAGGGGGGACAGATCCAGGTAGGCGAGTATGTCCCGCCAGCCGAGCGACTCGACCCACTTCTGAAAGCGATCCAGCTGGCCGCCGGCATAGGCGGCACCGACCAGCGCGCCGATGGAACTGCCGGCGACAATCCCGGGATAGATGCCCATCGCCTCCAGGGCACGCAGCACGCCGATGTGCGACCAGCCGCGCGCGGCACCGCTGCCGAGGGCGATGCCAATGCGGGGGTCCGCCCGGCTGTCCGGGGAAGAAGCACGCCCGTTGTCCGTCACCGCTTTCACGTCCCCAGCATACCCCGCGACCGTGCGTGTTCCCACCCCCCGGTGGTTCGCATACAATGGCGCCTTGCCGAGTCCCCGGCTACACAAGACCAGGAAAGCAGCGGGGTAGGCTCACCACGCGGGAGAGGGGAACATGATACGGTGGATCGGGACAGCGCTGGCAGTGGTACTGCTGGTCACGGGCTGCAGCAAGGAACCGGAAAAGAAGGAACTGATCCGACCGGTATTCGCCGTCCAGGCAGGCACCGACAGTGGCGGCAGCGGGCGCAGTTTCCCCGGACGCGCCAAGGCCAACCAGGAAGTCGACCTCTCCTTTCGCGTCTCCGGGCCACTGATCGAACTGCCCGGGGACGTCGTCGGCCGGCGCTACCGCAAGGGTGAGGTCATCGCCCGTATCGATCCGCGCGACTACGAGGTCAAGCTGCAGGACGCCGAGGGCAAGCTGGAGCGCGCCCGCTCGGCGCTGAAACGGGCCGAAGGCGAATACCGGCGGGAACTGCAGATCTACAAGCAGGACCCCGGCGCCACCAGCAAGACCGCCGTGGATCGCAAGCGCGACCAGCGCGACCAGGCCGCGGGCGAGGTCAAGTCCCTCGAGGCCGCGGTGCAGGCGGCGAGGGACAACCTCGAATATACCTACCTCAAGGCGCCCTTCGACGGCGTGGTCACGGCCCGCTACGTCGACAACTTCCAGGACGTGCGTGCGCGGCAGAAGATCGTTCGCCTGCTCGACCAGTCGCGTATCCAGATCGTGGTCGACATTCCGGAGACCCTCATCTCCCACCTGCCGGAGATCGAGGATTTCTGGGTGGTGTTCGACGCCTTCCCGGATCACCGTATACCGGCAAAACTGTTCGAGGTCGGCACCGAGGCCTCCCAGACCACCCGCACCTACCCGGTCACCCTGATCATGGATCCGCCGAAGGATATCGAGATTCTGGCAGGGATGGCGGGGCGCGCCTACGGCCGCCTGAAGAGCACCGCCGGCGGCAGGCCGGTGGTGCCGGCCAATGCCGTATTCACTCCCGACGACGAGAAACAGAGCTACGTGTGGGTGATCGACCGGGACAGCGGCACGGTGTCGCGACGCAAGGTCACGCTGGGCCCGCTGGCCGCCAACGGTGTCATCATCACCGAAGGACTGCAGCCCGGAGAATGGGTCGCCACCGCCGGCGTACACTCGCTGCATGAAGGCCAGAAGGTCCGCATCCTGGAAAAAGGCAGGGGCTAGCCCATGAGCCTCGCAGCGCTCGCCGTCGAGAAACGGGCGATCACCTACTTCGCCACCCTCATCATCGTGATCGGCGGCTTCTTCAGCTATTTCAAGCTCGGCCAGCTGGAGGATCCCGAATTCACCATCAAGACTGCCGCCATCGTGACCAGCTATCCGGGCGCCTCTGCAAAGCAGGTCGAACTGGAGGTCACCGACCGTATCGAGACCAAGCTGCAGGAGATGTCGGAACTGAAAAACGTCTACTCCAGCTCGCGCGCGGGACTGTCCATCATCAAGGTGGACATCAAGAACGAATACTGGGCCGACCGCTTGCCGCAGGTATGGGACAACCTGCGCAAGAAAATCCGCGACATCGAACCCACATTGCCGCCCGGCGCCGGCAAACCGCAGGTCAACGACGACTTCGGCTATGTCTTCGGCTTCATGATGGCGGTCACGGGCGACGGTTTCAGCTACGCCGAGCTGGAGAAATACGTCAAGGACATCCGCAAGGAACTCATCATCGTGCCCGGCGTGGCCCGGATCGACTTCTGGGGCACCCAGGACAAGCGCGTGTACATCAACCTCGCCGAGACCCAGGCCTCGCAGCTGGGCATCACCCTGGCCGACATGCAACGCACCCTGCAGAACCAGAACAAGGTGGTGGACGCCGGCAGCGTGGATTTCCAGGACCGGCGCATGCGCATCTCCCCCAGCGGTGAATTCACCTCTCCGCAGGAGATCGCCGACCTCGCCATCCATGGTTCGCTGCTGAACCGGTTGCGCAGCCTGCTGAAGGAAAAACAGACCCGCAGCGGCGACCAGCTGGTGCGTATCCGCGATTTCGCCACGGTCACCGAAGGCTACATCGATCCGCCGGTCAAGCTGATGCGCTACAACGGCCAGCCGGCTATCGTGCTGGCCATGGCGCCCTTGCCGGGAGTCAACGCGGTGGAGATGGGCGAGGCGGTAAACGCGCGCATCGACGAGTTGCTGCAGAACCTGCCGGTCGGCATCGACATCCACCCCATCGCCTGGCAATCGACGGTGGTGAAGGAGTCGGTCAATGCCTTCATGATCAACCTGGCCGAGGCGATACTCATCGTGCTGGTGGTACTGGCGGTCACCATGGGACTGCGCGTCGGCATCCTCATCGGCATCACCGGGCTGGTGTTCCCCATCCTGGGCACCTTCCTGGTGATGGCCATGACCCATGTCGACCTGCAGCGCGTCTCCCTGGGCGCCCTGATCATCGCCATGGGCATGATGGTGGACAACGCCATCGTGGTGGTCGACGGCTTCGTGGTGCGTCTGCAGCAGGGCATGGACCGCACCCGGGCCGCCGTCGAAGCCGCCAGCGTACCGGCCTGGCCGCTGCTGGGCGCGACCGTGGTCGCCTGCATGGCCTTCTACCCGATATACGCCTCTTCCTATGATACCGGCGAGTATGCCGGCAGCCTGTTCACCACCGTGGCCACCTCGCTGCTGTTCAGCTGGCTGCTGTCGGTCACCATCACCCCGCTGATGTGCATGCGCTTTCTGCCGGACCCGAAAGCGGGCAGCGAGGACGACGACCCCTACGCCAGTCCCTTCTACCAGCGTTTCCGGCGTCTGCTGGGTGTGGCGATCCGCCACCGCGTGGTATTCCTCGCCAGCCTCACCGGCCTGCTGGTGCTGTCACTGTGGGGTTTCCGCTTCGTGCCGCAGATGTATTTCCCCGATTCCTCGCGGCTGCAGTTCATGGTGGACTACTGGTTGCCGCAGGGTGCGCGTATCGAGGAGACCTCTGCACGCATGAAGCTGCTGGAGCAGCAACTGCTGCAACAGGAAGGAGTGGTCAGCGTCAGCGCCTTCATCGGTGGCGGACCGCCGCGCTTCTACCTGCCGGTGGACCCGGAGGACAGCTACGCCTCCTACGGCCAGCTGATCGTCAACACCGATTCGCTCGAGAGCGTCGACCGGGTGATGGCCGCCATCAAGCCGTGGGCGAAAGCCAACATGCCCGAGGCCATGATGCGGGTGCGCAAGTACGGGGTGGGTTCCTTCAATGACTGGAAGCTCGAGGCCCGCTTCAGCGGGCCGGCCGAGGCCGATCCCGAGGTATTGCGGGGCCTGGCGGACCAGGGCATGGCGATTCTCGAGGCGAGCCCCTATGCCATCGAGGTGCGCAACAACTGGCGCCAGCGCGAACTGCAGCTGGTACCGGAATACAACCAGGAGCGCGGCCGCTGGGCCGGGGTCACGCGCGAGGATCTGGCGGCCACCACGCGGCGCGCCTACGACGGCATTCCCGTCGGCCAGTACCGCGAAGGCGACGACCTGATCCCCATCGTGGTGCGCAACCCGCAGGCAGAACGCGAACGCGCCGCCATCGACCTCGACGTGCTGCAGATCATCCCCGCCCTGTCGACCTCGTCGGTGCCGGTCTCCCAGGTCATCGACGGCATCGAGGCCGAATGGGTCGACCCGCTGATCTGGCGCTGGGACCGGCGCCGGGCCATCACGGTGCAGTCTTCGGTGGCCGAGGGTTTCACCGCCACCACCCTGCGCAATGCGGTGCTCAAGGACTTCGAGGCCATCGAGCTGCCGCCCGGCTACACCCTGGAATGGGAGGGTGAATACAACAGCGCCCGCGAATCGCAGCAGGCGCTGATCCCCGGCATCGCCCCGGCCCTCGTCATCATGGCCTTCATCATCGTGGTGCTGTTCAATTCCTTCCGCATGCCGCTGATCATCTTCCTGGTGATCCCCTTCGTGGTCATCGGCATCACCTTCGGCCTGCTGATCACGCGCGCCCCCTTCGGCTTCATCGCCCTGCTGGGGGCCATGAGCCTGTCGGGCATGATGATCAAGAACGCGGTGGTACTGCTCGACCAGGTGAACCTGAACCTCAAGGAGGGCATGACACCCTACCGCGCAGTGGTCGAAGCGGCGGTCTCGCGCCTGCGCCCGGTGGCCAACGCCGCCGCCACCACTGTTTTCGGCATGGCACCGCTGCTGCAGGACATCTTCTGGGTGTCGATGGCGGTCGCCATCATGTTCGGCCTGGCCTTCGGCACCCTGCTCACCATGGTGCTGGTGCCGGTACTGTATGCCCTGTTCTACAAGGTCCCGGCGGAAGATGCGAGCGATGAGGGCGCAGAGCCCCGCGCGGCCGGCTGAGGCAGGCGCCGATGCGACTGTTCAGGAGACCCTCGGAACCGAACCGCTTCGGATTCCTGCTCACGGGCCTGGTGCTGTTCATGACCGTGCTGCCGGTACTGAGCGGCCTGGGCCGCATCACCCACGCGCTGCTCACGGAATTCTCGCTGACCCTGCTGTTGCTGGCGGCCGTGTGGAGCCTGACGGGGAACCGCCACCTGTTCCGCCTCGGCCTGCTGCTGGTAGCGGCCACGGTGGCAGCGACCCTGGCCTACCTCGTGAGACCCCTGCCGGTGCTGGTACAGGGCGTGGAACTGCTCAGCCTGCTGTTCCTGCTGCTGTCCTCGGGGATCGCCTTCCGGGCCGTGTTTGCGGAAGGCGAGGTCGATCTCAACCGGCTGGCCGGTGCCGCCAGCTTGTACCTGCTGATGGCGCTGGTGTGGGCCTTGCTGTATTCACTGCTGCATTCCTTCGATCCCGCCGCCCTGTCCGGCCTGCCGGCGCCGGCGCAGGCGGAGTTGTGGGACTACCTGTATTTCAGCTTCGTCACCCTGACGACGCTGGGTTACGGTGACGTACTGCCGGTGAGCGCCGAGGCACGCACCCTGGCGATGGCGGAGGCCGTGGTGGCGCAGTTCTACCTCACCATCCTGGTGGCGGTACTGGTCGGCATGCTGGTCGCCAATCGCAGCAACCGCTAGGAGCCTGTCCGAGTAATGGGGGCCGTAGCGAGAGCGTGGCACAGCGGGGCGATTTTTGCGATCGTTTGAGGAGCATGGTGGGGACCATGCGACGAAAAGGATCGCGAAAAGGGGCCGCTGTGGTGCGCTCGCAGTAGGTCCATCATTACTCGGACAGGCTCCTGGCAACCCGCAGGGGCTGTGGCTGAGGGATCAGTTCCCCAGGCATTCGTTGAAGCGCAGGATGGCGCGGTCGATCTCCTGCCGGTTGCGCTCCGGCATGTCCCTTACCAGCTCGTTGCAGTAGTCGATGCGTTCCTGGTCCGGGCCGCGGGAACGGTTGTAGTTGTACAGCAGCCAGGTGAGCACTGCGGTGAGCAGGAACAGGTAGATCAGCAATTTCTTCGACATGACGGCAACCCCGGTTCAAACGCGGCAAGCCCGGCCCTGTACCCGGACAACCACTTCCCCCGTCTGTATCCATCTGACGACAGTCCAAGCCCTTGATTCAGGTATCAGTATCCAGGCCACGGCCGGAGACTGTCGGGAGGTGACGACAGATATCCCCCTCCCCGGCTCAAACCCATCTTATCAACAACGAGAACAACAAGCTGCAGATGCCTGTTTATGCGCAGCTTGTTGTGACCGGTGGCGGGACTGGCATGCACATTGCTCTGTTTCCTCCCGTTCTATTCGATTTCAATGAAGAAACGACGAGGAGTCTAGTCATGAAGAAACTGATGATCATTGCTGCGCTGGCCCTGCTGGCACCGTTGGCCAACGCCGAAGACCAGGCCGACCAGGCCGCTGCCAGCACGGAAGCGGCCACCATGGGCGCCATGGAAACCGCCCCGGCAACCGCCGACGCGGCCAAGAAGGACGCTGCCGCCGCGGCCGAAAAGGCCGGCGACGAAGCGGCGGCCGCCGCCACGACCGAATCCAAGTAAGCCCTGCGGTCGTCGAAAAGGGTCCGGGCCGCTGGCGGCCCGGACCTTTTTTTTTGCACTGCTCGCGGCCGAAACGTCCGCGGATCTTCATGCGGCGCCACGTCGCTCCACCACCTCACCACTGCGCAATACCGCGATCTCCCCTTCCGCCAGCGGCTGCCAGGGCTCGTCGGTCAGCGGCACACTGGCCGCCAGCACCAGTCGCTGCCGCACCGAGGTGAGGGTGACGCCGGCGGCGGCCAGCGCCGTGTCACCTTCGCGGCAGTCGCGCTGCAACAGGTGCAGGCCCGGTGCCCGCAGCTGGCCGTCCTCCTGCAGGCGGCGATGGGCGTGGACGAACAGCGCATCACCGTCCGCATAGAGGAAGTTGGCCGGACCGAAGTCGCGCAACTCGGCGGCAAATCCGGCCACCAGGTCGAGACGCGCCGCCAGCGGGGGAACATGCCCGCCGGCGGCATCCCAGAGGTGACCCAGGCGCTGCAGCAGACTGCAGAACACCAGTTCCGAGTCCGTGTCCCCTACCGGGCGATAGCGACCGGCGAGAAAGTCGCGCGTCCGTTCAATACCCTCCAGCTCCCCGTTGTGGGCAAACAGGTGCATGCGCCCGGCCAGCTCGCGCATGAACGGCTGGGTATTGCGCAAGGCCCGGTCGCCGTGGGTGGCGCGACGAATGTGTGAAAGCACCAGTGCGCTCGGCGGCCCGTGCCGCTCGATGAAAGCCACCAGCGGGCTCTCGGCCGCGGCGCGCGGCTCACGCAACAGGAACACGTCGGGACCATCGTAGAAACCCACCCCCCAACCGTCCCGGTGCGGGCCTTCGACACCGCCGTGACGCGCCAGGCGTTCCAGGGTGAAACCGACGGTCGCCGGCAGGCGGGCGGACAGGGCGAAGAGCTCGCACACGCGACCGGACTCAGTGCCACAGGCCGCTGAGGTGCCAGTGTGGCGGCCGCTGCACCGGCTGCTGCAGACCGCCCTGCGCCAGCGGCTCCGCGGACAGCGACAGCGGCTTGCGGTCGTCCGGCAGCCGCAGCTCCATCAGCCGCCGTACCCGTTCCTCGGTGGGTGGGTGGGTGCGCAGCAGCGAGGGCTCGGGTATACGCCGCCCCGGCAGGAATACCCGCTCCAGCAGGGTTCCCTGCTCTTTCTCGATCTTGACCAGGGCGCGCGCCAGGCCTTCCGGGTCTCCGGTCAGCAGCGCGGCATTGAGGTCGGCATCGTATTCGCGGGTACGCGACAGCCCCAGCTGGGCGAGCGCGCTCAGGTTGGGGGCAAAGATGAGGATCAGGATGGCGAACCAGTTGATACCGGTATTGGCCATCATCAGCAGCGGCAGGTTGAGCAACAACAGGAACTGCCCGAACAGCGAAAACAGGCTGGTGAGGCGGCTGAACAGGTCGGCGATACCCATCACCCACATGTCACCGTTGCGAATGTGGCTGATCTCGTGCGCCAGCACGCCCGTGGCCTCGCGCGTATCGAGGGTGCGCAGCAGGCCGTCGGTCACGGCAATGGCGGCGTCCTCCCGGCTCCCCACGGCGAAGGCGTTGACCATGCGGCTGGGTACGTAGTAGAGCGTCGGCACCCTGGGCAGACCGGCACGGCGCGCCAGTTCCTCGAGCGCCGCGTACAGCGCCGGCACCTGCTGCGGCTTCAGCGGCTGCGCCCGGTACATGCGCATGACCAGCTGCGGCGCGGCTACCGGGTTGAACAGCAGCACCAGCACGCCGAGCATCATCAGCCAGAAGGCCGCGTCGCCGCCCCACAGCAGGCGACCGAGGAGGGCCATGAAGCCCGCCATCACGCCGAGCAACAGCAGGGATTGCAGACGGTTGAGCATGGCGTGGCGGTGCCAGTGAAGTTCGGCCATTGCTCAGCAGGAGCGGTCCAGTACCGCCAGCCGATCGCGCAGGGCCTGGAGCTCGTCCATCAGGTCCAGCGCCAGCGCGGCGCCGGCCAGGTTGACGCCCAGATCGCGCTGCAGGTGCCTCACCGTGCGGGCCCGCCGCAGGCTGGAGGCGCCGAAACGCCAGTGTTCGACATCGGCTCCCGACGGTTCCAGCACGCCCTCCTGGACCAGTTCCACGATCCACTCGGCGTGCACCGCGCAGGCGCGGCTCAGTTCGCCGAGGCTGAGCGTCACCTCCTCATCCAGCAGCAGGCCGGTCAGTATTTCCTTGCTCGTGTTCATCTATACCCCCAGTCTGGCACGCGGGTTGAACGCCAGCTCCTTCTCCATCTCGCGATACAGCTCCTTCGCCTTCTCCGTCGTCGCCGGCGGCACCACGATCTGCAGCACCACATAGATATCCCCCGGCGGCTTGCCCGGAATACCGCGTCCCTTGAGCCGCAGCTTGCGGCCGGAAGCCGAACCCGGCGGTATCTTCAGATCCACCACGCCGCCGGGCGTGGGGGCCTTGACCCGTGCCCCCAGCGCCGCTTCCCAGGGGGCGATGGGCAGGTCGAGATACAGGTCGCGCCCCTCCACACGATAGATGGGATGCGGCCGGAATTCGACCTCCAGATACAGGTCACCGGCCTTGCCCTCACCGAGCCCCGGGGCACCCTGCCCCGCCAGGCGGATCTGCTGCCCCTGGCGGATACCCTTCGGTATGCGCACGTTGAGCGTGCGTTCGCGGGTGACCACGTGCCCCTGGGGGTCGAGCTCCGGCACCCGCAGGGTAATGGTGCGGGTGGCGCCGTGGAAGGCATCCTCGAGATCGATCAGCACCTTGGCGTGGTGGTCCTCGCCGCGCGCGTGGTAGGTCCGGCGACCACGACCGGCGGCGCGCGCACCGCCGAAACCCCGGCCGAAGAGGGATTCGAAGAAATCGCTGTAGGCCGAGGCGTCGCCCTCGGTGAAACCGCCACCGCTGAACTCGAAACCCGCGTCCCAGTCCGGTGGCGGACGAAAATCCTGCCCGGCCTTCCAGTTGGCACCGAGCTGGTCGTAGGCGGCGCGTTTCTCGGGATCCTTGAGCACCTCGTAGGCCTCGCCGACCTGTTTGAACTTCTGCTCGGCGTCGGGCTCCTTGCTGACGTCGGGGTGGTACTTGCGCGCCAGCTTGCGGTAGGCCCGCTTGATCTCGTCCTGGGTGGCATCACGCTTGACACCCATGATCTCGTAATAGTCCTTGAACTCCATGCATTACCCCTCGATTGTCCGGCACGGCTACCCGAATCCTCCCCCTATGTGGGGACTTGCCGGGACATTTTCCAGTGCACGGACAGACATCACCGTCCGCCACGCGGCGCAGGGGCGCTACCTTACAGAGAAGCCGACGGCCGAACAACGCGCTACCACGTGCGGCACCGAGGCAACCGCGCCCGGTCCGGCACGCAAGGCGACCGTGAACGACGCCGGACGCCCGGGCGCAGAAAAAGCTTGACCTGGAGTTGACTCCAGGTTCTAGACTGGGCACAGGTGGTGCTCCGGTCCCGCGACCAGAGGCCGCCGCGAACCGATACGGCAACAGGAATCCGTCCCATGGCTATAGCGATCGAGGTGTTCTCCGCTCCGGGCTGCGGCAAGTGCGGCCAGGCAAAACAGGTCCTGAAAAAACTCGTCGACGCCCTCGACGACGGCCGCCTCCGCTGGCGCGAGGTCAATATCCTCGAGGAAATGGACTACGCCGTCGAACTGGGCGTGCTGTCGACGCCCGCCATCGCCATCGACCGGCAACTGGTATTCACCGGCCTGCCCTCGGAAAGACAGCTGCAGGCAGAACTGCAACGTCGCCTGGCCGAACAGCCATGATCGAACTCCTGCTCGCTACCGCCGTGTTGCTGGGGGCGCTGTCGTTCTTCGAGCCCTGTACCATCGCCACCCATACGCTGTTCGCCGTGCGTGCCAGCCATGCACCCGGGGCACGACGCTGGCGCTCGCTGGCGGCGCTGTGGCTGAGCCGCTCGCTGCTGCTGGCCTCCCTGCTGGTATTGCTGGTCACCCTGTTCTCGGCACCGGACTGGGGACCCTGGCTACCGGGCATTGCGCTGGCATTGATGGCCACCCTCTACCTGGTGTCGCGTTATGTCTATATCCCGGTACCCCACCTGGCCTTCCACCGCCTGCTGCCCGGTGGCAGTCGGCTGCCGCAGTCGCTGCAACTGGGGCTGACCCTGCCGGCCTGTACCCTGCCCCTGTTCGTCATCATCGCCGCCCTGGCTGTCCAGCTGGACTCCCTCTCGTGGGCGGCCCTGGCCGGCTGGCTGTTCGCCAGCCTGTTCACCCTCCCGGTCGCGGTCGCCTCGAGCACCGGCATCGGCACCTCCGGCCGTCGTTTCCTCGATCGGGCCGCACGCACCAGTCCCTGGCTGACCGCCACCCTGCTGTACGGTGCAGCGCTGGTACTGGTACTGCAACAGGTGGATCTGGACGCGGAGACGCTGCGCGCCAGCCTGCAGCAGATCACACCGGCCGGCATCGGCCTGGCCTTCCTGGCCGGCTTCGTGTTCAGCTTCAACCCGGTGTCCTTCGCCGCCATCCCGGTGGTGCTGGCCTATGTCACGCGCGCCCACGAACCACGGCGGGCGCTGCGTCAGGGCGGTGCCTTCATCCTCGGACTGATACTCACCCACGTGGTACTGGGCGTGGCCGCCGCCCTGGGTGGCGACTGGGTCAGGGGGATCATGGGCCGCCAGTGGGGTCTGCTGCTGGGACCACTGCTGATCCTGCTGGGGCTGGTGTGGCCCGGCTGGCTGAAACTGCGTCTCCCGTGGCTGTCGCTGCGTGCCCGCCGCGTCAGCGGCAGTGGCGGCGCCTTCCTGCTGGCCATCCCCTTCAGCGTCGCCATCTGTCCCTTCTGTGCACCGGCACTGCTGATCATCCTCACCGCCAGCGCCGCCATCGGCTCGGTCGGCTGGGGCTTCACCCTGCTGCTGGCCTTTGCCGTGGGCCGCAGCATACCCATCCTGCTGGGCGCCTGGAGCATGGGCTGGCTCGAATCCCTGCGCTTCCTTTCGCAGCGTCAGCACCTGCTGGAGATCATCGGCGGTATACTGCTGATCGCCTCGGGCCTGTACCTGCTCAACGAGTATTTCCTGATCGTCGGATATTCCTAGTCGGATATTGCGAGCAAGAGCTTTCGCGGGCCAGGCGGCATCGGCGTTGTTAGCCACGGAAACACACGGAAGGACACGGAAATGGCTTTTGCAACTGTTCAGCTCCGTGAGGGTGGGTCGTGTCTCTGACCGAATTGACCGCGCCTTGAAATGGGCCGGATTTTCCGGAAAAAGCCGGCCGTTGTCTGAGCGCAGCGAGTTTAGGCCGGCCCGGAAAATCCGGCCCATTTCAAGGAGA
>DRKP01000116.1 GCA_011051715.1 Sedimenticola thiotaurini
GCCGCCTTCGTCCGCCGCATCGACCGGCTGCCGCTGCCGGTGCGCAGCGCCCCGGGCTTCCTGGTCAACCGCATCCTGCTGCCCTACCTGCTGGAGGCGGTGCAGTTGCTGCAGGAGGGGGTCCCGCCCGCCATCGTCGACCGCGCCGCCACCGGCTTCGGCATGCCGGTGGGACCGGTGCGGCTGGCCGACCAGGTGGGTCTCGACATCTGCCTCGCGGTGGCGGAGAAGCTGCAGCCCGGCCACGGCGAACCGCTCCCCGCGCTGCTGCGGGAGAAGGTGGAGGCCGGTGAGCTGGGGCGCAAGAGCGGTACCGGCTTCTACCGCTACGACGACCGCGGCCGGCCGCTCGGAGGTGGCGGCGGGCGTGGTCCGGTGGACGCCGAACTGGCCGACCGCATGATCTACCGCCTGCTCAACGAGTCCCTCGCCTGCCTGCGCGAGGGCCTGGTGGCCGACGCCGACCTGCTGGATGCCGGCGTGGTGTTCGGCACCGGCTTCGCCCCCTTCCGTGGCGGTCCCCTGCGCCATATCCGGGAGACCGGTCCCCGGCGCTGCCGCCAGCGCCTGGCGGAGCTGGAACGGCAACACGGGGAGCGCTTCCGGGCCGATGCGGGGTGGGATCTGCTGTCCCCGCCGGATACCGCCCGGCAATCAATGGCGGCCGGTGATCTGCCGCCGCCCGGACACAGGCCCGCGTTTCATCTCTGACCCGCCCCCGGGGTCGGGGCGGCGCCGCAAATCGGTTACCATGCGGTGGGACCATAGCCGCCAGGAGAGCCAGTCGATGCCCCACACCGATATCATCCTGCTGGAGCAGGTCCGCTCCCTCGCCGATGCCTTTCGGGAACGGGTCCGGCGCACCCCGGAGGCGATCGCCTATCTCCAGTATCACCCCGACAGCGGTGAATGGCACGAGTACAGCTGGGCGGACAGCGCCATCGAGGTGGCACGCTGGCAGCAGGCGCTGACCGCCGAGGGATTGCGGCCGGGAGACCGGGTGGCGGTGATGCTGCGCAACTGCCGTGAGTGGGTGACGTTCGACCAGGCCGCCCTGGGGCTGGGGCTGGTGGTGGTCCCGATCTACACCAACGACCGGCCGGAGAACGTGGGCTATATCCTGCAGGATGCGGGCGTGCGCCTGCTGCTGATCGGCGATGGGGAACAGTGGCAGGCGCTGCAGGAGATCCAGGACCAGCTCGCCGGCCTCACCCGCATCGTCAGCCTGGAGCCGGTGACCCCGGTGCCCCTGGGACCACCGGTGCGGTCCCTGGCGGAGTGGCTGCCCGGGGCCACTGAAGATGCCCCGGAGCTGCGTTCGCAGGAGGGTGGCCTGGACGATCTGGCCACCATCGTCTACACCTCCGGCACCACCGGGCGTTCCAAGGGTGTGATGCTGAGCCACCGCAACATCCTGTTCAATGCCGGGGCCTGCCTGCAGATGATCGACGTCTTTCCCCGGGACCGCATGCTCTCCTTCCTGCCCCTCTCCCACATGCTGGAGCGCACCCTCGGGTACTATCTGCCGATCCTGGCCGGCTCCCAGGTTGCCTTCGCCCGCTCCATCCCGGAGCTGGCCGAAGATCTGCAGCGGATGCGTCCCACCATCCTGATCTCGGTGCCGCGCATCTTCGAGCGCATCTACCACGGCATCCATGACAAGCTGGCCCGGTCCTCTCCCGTCGCGCGGCGCCTGTTCGACGCCACCGTGGCGACCGGCTGGCGCCGGTTCGAACGGAGCCAGGGCCGCAAGGGCTGGTCCCCCGCCCTGCTCGGCTGGCCCCTGCTGCAACGGCTGGTGGCGCGCAAGGTACAGCAGCGCCTGGGCGGGCGGCTGCGCTTCGCGGTGAGCGGCGGCGCCGCCCTGGCGCCGGAGATCGCCCGCATGTTCATCGGCCTCGGCATCCGTATCCAGCAGGGCTACGGTCTGACCGAGACCAGCCCGGTGATCAGCGCCAACCCCCTCGACGACAACCTGCCCGCCAGCGTGGGGGTTGCGATCCCGGGCGTGGAGGTGAAGATCGGCGACCAGGACGAGCTGCTGACCCGCAGTCCCAGCGTGATGCTCGGCTACTGGGACAACCCGGAGGCCACCCGGGAGGCCATCGATGCGGATGGCTGGCTGCACACCGGCGACCAGGCGCGAATCGGGGATGGCCACATCTACCTGACCGGGCGACTGAAGGAGATCATCGTGCTGGCCAACGGTGAGAAGGTGCCGCCGGCGGACATGGAGATGGCCATCGCCGGCGACGATCTGGTCGACCAGGTGCTGGTGGTCGGCGAAGGGCGTCCCTTCCTGGCGGCCCTGGTGGTGCCGGAGAGGGAGGCCCTGGAGGAGCTGCTGCGCCAGCTGGGGCACACCGGCGAGTCCGCCGGGGCACTGGAAGACGAAGGTCTCAAGGGTATCTTCCTGGAACGGATCCAGCGCCGCCTGCACGCCTTCCCCGGCTACGCCAGAATCCGCGAGCTGGCACTGATCCCAGAGCCCTGGGGCATCGGCGAGGGGCTGATGACCCCGACCCTGAAGCTGCGCCGCAGCCGCATCCTGGAGCGCCATGCGGAGCGGATCGAGGCACTCTATCGGGGGCATTGAGGGGGCCGGTCGTCAACCACAGAGGGCACAGAGGTATTTATATTTCGGAAAGTGATGAACCACAGAGGGCACAGAGGACACAGAGATGGAATGATGCTTCATTTCGCCTCACGGTTGCTGCCACGGTTTGAATTCTGCCTTTCATTTCGGGGTTCAAGATAATGGATGGAACAGGGACTCCGGATATCGGCGGCGGCAGGGACGACGCCGTTGTTCATGACATCGTAATGAGTTGATCGACCATGACCCCTATGTGCACCCGGCGAGGGTGCCAACTGCCGCTGACGGTTTCGATGAAATGGAGCACAATTCCAACTCTGTGTCCTCTGTGCCCTCTGTGGTGAATAAGATGCCGAAAATACAGATGCCGTCATGAGCAGAGAGAAGAGTCATCCGATCGAGGAGCGCAACCCTGGCGAGCGTCAGCTCACGGTGCGGGTGCTGGCGATGCCGGCGGATACCAATCCGTCGGGAGACGTCTTCGGCGGCTGGCTGATGTCCCAGGTCGACATCGCCGGCAGCATCCTCGCCATCCAGGTGGCCCAGGGCCGGGTGGTGA